>DATJYJ010000602.1:0-43891 GCA_035578025.1 Verrucomicrobiia bacterium | reverse complement strand
GAGAACACGGTCTGGCGCCGGTCGCCGGTTCCGTTCAGGCCCACCACCAGGCCGTAGCCGAGCAACTGGTTGTCGCGGACGCCTTCGATCGAAACCAGGTCTTTGAGCCTCACGGCGTGCGCGGGCGCCGGCCCGAACAGGCCCGCGAGCATCAACATGAAAGGTGCGTGTTTCATGGCTCAGAAAGGAAGCAGGCCGAGCAGCAGCCGATACAGGAAGAAAGGCCGCTTGATGGCATCTCCGACCACGCCTTTGCCGTTGACCTTGACTTCGAGCTGCCCGAGGTGATCGCTGCGCACCGTGTTGTCGGCGCCGATATCGGCCGGGCGCACCACGCCGCGCACCGTGATGATCTGGTTTTCCGAGTTGATCCCCACGTCTTTTGAGGCTTCCACCAGCATCGCGCCGTTCGGGAGCACCGCCGAAATGCGCGCGGTCAGCGTGGTGCTGATCACGATATCCCGGCTGGTGGTGCCCTGGCCATTCAGTTGTGTGTCGCCGCTAATGGCCGCGAGGTTGTTCAGCGGGCCCGTGGCCTTGGTGATGCCCGCCAACGCGCTGATCGAGTTCTTGGTGCTCGAGGTGCGCTGCGTTTTGGTGGTCCCCGACACCACCGCGGAGGCGTTCTCGACGACCAGGATGGTGAGGACGTCATCCACCTGGCTGGCGCGCACGTCGCGCGAAGCGTCGGCAAGGCGGGAGCCCGGGACCCAGATCGACCCGGGCGCGGCCGGCGGGGCTTCCAGCGAACGGGCGCGGGCTTCCGAGACATACCGGTCCAGAGGCGACTGTAACAGCGGCGGGGCTGTCTTTTTCTTCGCCGCGAACGCGGCGGCGGCCAGCCACAGAACAACCATCAGACGTTTCATAGAGTACCTGCTACTACCACTTTTCCTTTGCTTTCCACGCGCGCGCGGAAGCGGCGCTTCGAGGCCGGGTTTTCGATGGGGATCATCTCACCGGCCGAGCCGGACGCCTGGGCGATGCCTTCGAGCTTAAGGTGCGCCGCGCCCTCGATCACGTCAACCTGAACGGTGTCGCCGCGCTGGACCTGCTTGGGCTCATCCAGCCATTCGGCACGGATCGCGGTGCCGGCGGCGATCGGGCGCCGCGGGATTCGCCCCAGGGCTTGGGCAACCTCGCTCAGGATCCTCCCAGCGCCCGGAAAGCTGTCCTGGATTTCCAGGCGCACGTCGGCGGGTTCTATCGGATGGCCCGCCGGCAGATTGTGGACGGCGACCACCCGCTTGATGGAGACCGCGACCTTCACGCGCGCCCACACGCCGAAGCGCCGCCGCAAACCGTAGTTTACGTAGCCGTTCCAATAGCCGCCGGCGGGCGCGAGGTGCAGGCCGCTCAGCGGAAATTCGAACTCGCCCTCAGGCGCCGGCTGGCGGCTGGCCTCCAGAATTTCGATGCGCGCGTCCGGCAATTGGCGCTGCATGGCGGCGAGCATTCGCGCCGGGTCGGGCGCGGCGGCCGGAACCAGGAAGCAAACCTCGCGCGGCGCGCTCGCATCGATGTTCCAGCGCAGGGCCAGGCGGCGCAGCTCGGCCGCGTGCAGCACGCGTTGCACTCCCGGGATCGGCGCCGGGACAAGCGCCGTGCCGGGATCGAGCGCGGTCCATTCGGGAAGCGCGGCGGCCAGGTCGCGGGCACGAATGACGTCCGCGGAGGGCGCAAGCGCCAAGCAGCCGGAGAGCGCGAATGCGGCGAGCGGGATCATCGCGTGAGGTTATTGACCTGCGAGTACATGTCGTCGGCGGCCTTGACCACCTTGGAGCTCGCCTCGTACCCGCGCTGGGCCACGATCAGGTTGATAAACTCTTCCACCACGCTCACGTTCGACCCCTCCGTGTACCCCTGGAGCACGGTGCCCAGGCCTTCCTGGCCGCCGGGCACGCCCACCGTGGCGTCGCCCGAAGCGTCCGTGGGCGCGTAGAGGTTGCCGCCCAGGCTGTTCAGCCCGGCCGGATTCTGGAAGCCAGCAAGCTGGATCTGTCCCGCCTGTTGCGCTGCCGTCTGCCCGGGAACCGTGTAGCTGACCGTTCCGTCCTGCGCGATCGAAATCTGCTGGGCGTTGGGCGGAATCGTGATCTGCGGCTCGATCAGGTTGCCGTCGGCCGTGACCACATTCCCGTCGCGGTCCAGATGGAAGTTGCCGGCGCGCGTGTAGGCGAGCTCCCCGTTCGGCTGGCGCACCTGGAAAAAACCCTTGCCCTGGATCACCAGGTCCAGCGGGTTGTCGGTCTCCGTGAAGTCGCCCTGCGTGAAGATGATCTCGTTGGAAGCGCTGCGCGTTCCCAGCCCCACCTGGAGGCCCGTCGGAACCACCGTCTGCTGGCCGGCGGCCGAACCCGGCTGGACGACGCTCTGGTAGAGCAGGTCCTGGAATTGCGCGCGCCGCATCTTGTAACCGGTGGTGTTGGCGTTGGCCAAGTTGTGGGCGATGTTGTCGATATTCAACTGCTGCGCGGTCATTCCGCTGGCAGCGCTGTAGAGTGCGCGAATCATGATCTGACCTCTTTCATACTTTGGCCACTTCCTCGATGGCGTGGCGGCTCATTTCGCTGCCGAGCGAAACCGCGCGCTGCAGCATTTCGAACTGGCGCATCACGCTGACCAGGCGCACCGCAGCTTCGGCGCTGCCCGTGTTCGAAGCTTCGAGCTGGCCCTGCTCGATGCTGGTCCCGGCGGGCGCGGTGGGCTGCTGCGCGGAATCGGTCAATCGGAAATAATTGCTGCCCTGCTTGGACAGCGCGCCCGTGCTGGTGAAATCCACGACCTCCAGGCGGCCGATGACGTTGCCGTCCTGGGTGATCGTACCGTCGGCGCCAACCTGCACCGGCAACGTGCCCGCCACCGTCAGCGGCGACCCCTGCTCGCCGCGCACCGGATAGCCCTCGCCCGTGACGAGCCTGCCGTCCGCGGCGAGACGGAAGTTTCCGTTGCGTGTATATAGAGGACCGTTCGGCCCGTTCACGGCGAAGAATCCGCGGCCCGACAGCGCCAGATCGAGCGGGTTGCCGGTTGCATGGATGGTGCCTTGCGAGTGGTCCACCCACGGCCGCTCGATCACCGGCATGGTAGCGGACGGTTCCGTGTCGGCGGCTTCCGGCGCGACGTACAGGCTGTAAAACTCGCGATCGGCTTTATAACCGCCGGTGCCGGCGTTGGCGACGTTGTTGGCCAGGAGATCGAGCGATTCCATGCGGGCTCGCAGGCCGCTGGCCGCGATGGCGGTGATCGGGTCCATACCGGCATGAGAGAGAGCAAACAGCGTGCCAAGCCGACAACAGCAGTTGAGACTCTCAAATTATTCTCTTTCCGTCCGAAGAGCAGGATGGGAGATGTCTTGGCGCGTCAAAATTTTGGCGCGAGCCCGCGTTGCGTCAGGTTTTTGACGCGAGGCCGGGCGGCAAGATCTTGAAAAGCCGCGGTGGCTGGTTTGGCCGCGCATCTGCAAGTGGGAGCCCCGTGAACGCTCTCGCCGCCACGGCGCTTCTGCCCCCCGTTCCGCCGCAAATCGCGAGTGCAGGCAACCCGGAAGCGAACTCCCCCGGCAAGTCCGGCGACTTGGTTTCCGGCTTCTCGATCCTGCTGGCACTCCTGGCGGGAACCGAGCCGTCGCCGGCGCAGGCTGCAAACGACGAAGGAGCAGCCATGGAAGGCTCCTCGCTTGAACCAGAATCCGCCTTTCACGACCTCGAGATCCCGCGCCCTGGGTCGCGCGAGGGCAGGCGCGCGGGAAGAAGCTCCGGTGTTTCGGGCATACCAGCGCCCGCGACCCCGGCCGACGGGAATGCGGCGATTCCGATCGTGCCCCCGATGCTGCCGCAGGCCTCGCCAGTCGGTCCGCGGATGATCGATCCACCTCAACCCAAGATCGCGATTCAAAACCAGGCAACATTGATGCCCACGGTGGCTCGTCCGGCGCTCTTCGAGCCAATCCAGGATATGTCCGCCACGGCGCCCGCCGTCGCGCGGCCCGCCGTGCAGCCGCAGCAGACGGCTCGAACTGCGGCGCCGTCGAGCCCGGCCGCCACGCTACCACCGTCGCCGGCGGCCCCTCCGGGTTCATCCGAGCCCGCTGGCAGTGCCACGCCGGGTCCCCAGGCCGGCCGCGCAGCTTTGACGCTGGAGGAGTCTCATTGCAAGCCATTGACAACGCCCCTGGGCCTGGCACTTCGCTCGCTGCCGTTCGAGTCGTCCGCCTCCCCGGCGGTTCCGCCAGGGCAGACCGATCAGGTGGCGACAGCCCCGGCAAATTGCCCGCCTGCAGCGGCCCCGAACCCGTCGGAAACAGAGCCGGCCCGGGTCGCGCCAGAAGCATCGGAATCTTCCCGGGACAATTCCAGCGCCCCAGCTTCCGCGCCGGCGCCGGTGCCTGCTCCAGAGGCTTCAGACACCAATGAACGCACCCAGCTTGCGTTCGCAATGCGTCTCAAGGCCTCCGACTCGGCGCAGGCGTGCGCAACGCCAGCAGCGAAGGTCCAGAAGATTGCCAGACCGGACGACCCACCGGCGGTGCGCTCGGAGAACTCACCCGTACCATCTCTCCGGCCGGTCCCGCAAACGACCCAGGAAAACTGTTCCACGGAAAGCCATGGCGAAACCTCGCGGCTGGAACCATCGAAAGCAGGCTCAGCGGCTCAACCGGCCGAACCGCCCGTAGGCCCAAAGACCTCGTCCACTCACGACATCCGGCTGGAACTGAGCGGCAGCGGCGAGCGCCGCGTGGAAGTGCGCGTGACGGAGCGCGCCGGCGAAGTGCGGGTAGCCGTGCGCACGCCCGACCAGCAACTCGCCGGCTCGCTCCGCGAAAATCTCCCCACGCTGTCCTCAAAGCTGAACGACAGCGGTTTCCGGGCAGAAGCGTGGCATCCCGCATCCACAGGCGGCGAGTGGCGCCGCTCCGCCGAGACGAACCACGGCAGCCTGGGGCACAATTCGGACCAGCAATCCGGCCAGCAGGGCGGCGGCAACCAGCCGCGCCAGGATGACGCACGCCGCTCCAGGGCCTCCGAACAACCGATCGAACGTAAGAAGAAAGGAAATGATTTCGCATGGCTCATGTCAACGCTGCAATGAAGGCTGCTGCCGCCTACACGTTCCGCGCGTCGCCGGTGGTGACGCGTAAGGGCTCAACCCAGGTGAATACGTGCTCCGATGCAATCAGCACGGCCAGCCCGGCCGGGTCGGCGACGCAAGCGGCTGACGACTTTCGCACGCTGTTCACGGCCGGCTCGAATCCGCCGGTCACGGTGACAGCGCCCGCGGCCGCGCCGACGTCCAACCTGGCGCCCACGGCACAATCGCTGTTCGGCCCGAATCCGTGGATGACCAATCCGGGCGGAGTGGCCCCCAACGGAGTGACCTACAACTACAACCCGTATTACTTTGCCACCGCCGACACCGCGGCCAAAGTCGCGCAGATGGTAGGCGGCACGGTCGTGCAGGAGAACGCCATCACACCCTACGGGCCCTTTCAGCAGAATCAACCCAACTACATGGTTCAGCTTTCCAGCGGCCGCCTGATCAATGCGGGCCTGTTCGCCTCTTTCTACGATCACGGCTACACACAGGATTTTGTGAACCGCCTGGTCACATCGGAACTCAACGACACTTCGGCGTAAGGAGTCTCAACATGACGGACGCAATCTCATCTTCCAGCGCTGCCGCGGGTACAACCACGGCCGGCACTTCTTCCTCCTCGGGCACGGCTGCGGCATCCGACAATACGACGGTCACCAAGAACATGTTCCTGCAGCTCCTGGTCGCTCAGATCAAGAACCAGGATCCGCTCAATCCCACAGACAGCGTGCAGTTCCTGACCCAACTGGCTCAATTCCAGCAACTCGAACAATCCATGAACATGGGCGAGGACCTTTCAGCGGCACGGT
The DNA here is from genome assembly GCA_035578025.1 of Verrucomicrobiia bacterium. Taxonomy (GTDB): domain Bacteria; phylum Acidobacteriota; class Terriglobia; order Bryobacterales; family Bryobacteraceae; genus Solibacter. Next base: position 37,988 of record DATJYJ010000602.1, on the reverse strand, counting down.
CGGATCTCGACCAGTTGGTGCAGGCAACCACGCAAGCGAACACGACTCAGACCAATTAATCAGGAGAAATCGGCATGTTTACGTCATTTTCTACGGCGCTCTCGGCGCTCAATGCGACCTCGACCGCGATCGACGTGGTCGGCAACAATCTGGCAAACCTGAACACCCCCGGCTTCAAGACCAGCGTGGTGTACTTTCGCGACCTGGTAACGCAATCATTGGGCGCCGGCCTCGGAGAGACGCAGGTCGGGTTCGGAACCGGACAGCCGCTGACCATCCGGCAGTTCACGCAGGGCGCCATCCAGTCGAGCACGGGCCTGCTGGATGCGGCCATCCAGGGCGACGGTTTCTTCGTGGTCAAGAACGCCCAGAACAACCTCCTCTATACGCGGGCCGGAAACTTCCAGGTGGACGATGCCGGCGACCTGTTGACCAACACCGGCGAAAAGGTCCAGGGGTGGACTGCCACCGATCCCAACACCGGCCAGTTGGATACCACCGGAGCCATCGGCGACATCGTGGTACCGGTCGGCGGCGTAAAGCAGCCGGTGGCAACCAAGAACTTCTCCCTCGACTTCAATCTCGATTCGTCGGCGGACGTCGGCGCCGCCTCCGACTACTCCGAGACCATCAAAGTGTACGATAGCCTGGGCACCGACCACGTGCTGACGGTCCATTTCCAGAAAACCGACGCCAATACCTGGAGTTACAACATCACCATGCCGGGCGACGACGTAAAGGGCGGCACAGCCGGGCAGCCCTTCACGCTCACCGACAGCAACGCCACTGGTTCTCTGCAGTTCGATACCAGCGGCAACCTGGCCACACCAGCACCAGGCAGCAACATCAGCTTCCAACTGCCCGACCTCGCCGACGGGGCCGCCGGCCCCATGCAACTCACCTGGAACCTGTTCACGGACTCGGGCGGTAATCGAATCACCCAGTACGGACAGCCTTCCGCGCCGGAAGCAAGTTCACAGGACGGCTCAGCGGCGGCGCAGATGACGCGCGTCGGCCTGGGCAATGGCGGCCAGTTGCTGGCGCAATACTCCGATGGCCAGCAGGTCGTCGTGGGGCAGGTGGCCATGGCCAACGTGCGCAACCCGGAATCGCTGATCGCGGCTGGAAACAACAACTTCCAGGTCAGCGCACGCACCGCCACGCCGGCAGTCGGATTGCCCAACACCGGCGGGCGCGGTGATATTGTCGGCGGGTCCATCGAGGCTTCCACGGTGGACATCGCACGCGAGTTCACCAACCTGATCGTGCTGCAGCGCGGCTACCAGGCCAATTCGCGCGTGGTCACCAGCGTGGACCAGCTCAGCCAGGAAACCATCAACCTGATCCACTAAAGCATTCCGCTCCTCCCGCCGATCATTTTGGCGGAAGACGATGACGCCCCAGGAAGAAATCGCGCCGCTGGGAGATGTGCCGGTCGATATCGAGGTCGAGCTCGACCGGCGCATTATGACCGTGCGCGAAGTGCTGCGTCTGGAAGAAGGCATGGTCATCCGCACCACACGCAGTGCCGGCGAGAATATCGATCTCTACATCGGTGATGTGCTGTGCGGCTCCGGCGAGATCGTGGTGATCGAAAACATGCTGGGTGTGCGCATTACCGACTTCCGGGACGAAATCTGATGGAAATGATGGAACAAATGACGGCGGTGGCGCTGGTTCTGGCGCTGCTCGGAGTCACTCTCTGGTGGCTGCGGCGGCGAGGGTTTGCCGGCTTGGCAGTGGCCCGCGCCAAGGGCGGGCCGCGAATGGAATGCCTGGAGCGGCTGCCGCTCGGCCCGCAACACACGCTGCTCCTGGTCCGCATGGGCGACGTGGACCTGCTGCTGGCCTCCTCCCCCGCGGGTTGCACCTTGATTGAGAAACTGCCGCGCCGCGAGGGCTCACGATGAGCCGGCTGCGCATGCTGGCAGGACTGGTGGCGGCGATCCCCGCCATGGCGGCCTCGTCCTCTTCGGGCGAACCCCTCTCCCTGCTCGGCATATCGGCGGGAAAGGGCGGGGCTTCGATCAGCGTCCCGATGCAGATCGTCATCCTGCTCACCCTGATGACTCTGCTGCCTGGTGCGGTCATGTGCATCACGCCGTTTCTGCGCATCGTCGTGGTCCTGCACTTTCTGCGCCAGGCTCTCGGCACGCAGTCCACTCCGTCCAACCAGGTGCTGCTCGGGCTGGCCCTGTTTCTGGCGCTGGTCATCATGCAGCCCGTGGTCACCGACATGTACCACCAGGGTTGGGAGCCGATGGAGAGCGGCCAACTCGCGCCCGGACAGGCGATGGAGCAGGGAGCCAAACCGCTGCGCGCATTCCTGGTAAGGTTCGCCCGCGAAAAAGACATCAAGCTATTCCTGGAGATCTCGCAAGAATCGGCGCCGCGGACACCGGCCGACCTGGAGCTCAGGATCCTGATTCCCGCATACATCCTTTCCGAATTGAAGACCGGTTTCCAGATCGGCGCCGTCCTGTTTCTGCCGTTCCTGATCATCGACCTGGTGATCGCGTCCGTCACCCTTTCGATCGGCATGGTGCAGTTGCCGCCGGTCATGATCTCAGCCCCCTTCAAAATCCTCCTCTTCGTGCTCGTGGACGGCTGGAACCTGGTGGTCGGATCGTTGATGAAGAGCTTCTACTGATGACACCCGAACTGGTGGTCCAGATCCTGCGGCAATCCCTGATGACAACCTTCTGGCTGGCCGCGCCGCTGCTGGCGGTAGGTTTTGTCGCCGGCATCGTGATCAGCCTGGTGCAGATCGCGACCTCGATGCAGGACAACGCCTTCAGCACCATTCCGCGCCTGGTGGCGTTTCTGGCCGCGCTGCTGTTTCTGCTGCCGTGGATGATGCAGCGCACGATGACCTATACGGTGCAGCTCCTGGGAGACTTCAGCCGCTATGCCCGCTGAGTTGACGCTCTCCGCCGGTACGCTGTACGGATTTCTGCTCGTCCTTGCGCGCGTCGGCGGGGCGTTGATCTTCGTGCCCCTGCCCGGCATGAAGGGTGTCCCGGAGCCGGCGCGCGCGGCGCTCGCCCTGGGCTTCACCCTGGCCCTCTTCGGACAGTGGCCCCGGATCGACGCCGGCAACCTCACTGCCGCGACCATTGCCGGGTGGGTAGTGGCGGAAGCCGCGGTGGGAATCGCCATCGGCGTCGCGGTGGCGGTGATCCTGGAGGCCTTCACTCTGGCGGCCCAGGTTTTGGGGCTGCAAGCCGGGTATGCCTATGCATCCACGGTCGATCCCAACACCGAGGCCGATTCCGGCGTCCTGCTGGTGTTCGCGCAGCTCATTGCTGGCCTGCTGTTCTTCGCGCTCGGACTGGATCGCGAGTTATTGCGGCTCTTCGCGCAGAGTCTCTCGGCGGTTCCACCCGGACAGTACGCGTTCGGTGCCGCCGCGGCCGATCGCCTGATCCATCTGGTCTCAATCCTTTTTTCCGTGGGAGTACGCCTGGCGCTCCCCGTGGTCGCGCTGCTGATCATGGTGGACGTCGCCCTCGCCCTCCTGGGCCGTCTCAACTCCCAGCTTCAGCTCCTCACGCTGGCCTTCCCCGCGAAGATGCTGGTGGCGCTCGTGCTGTTGAGCTGGCTCGCGGCCATCTTCCCGCGGCTGGCGAAAGAACTGAGCACCCAATCGTGGGCCGCGGCTCACCGGATGTTGGGGATATGAGGCGCCATGGCCGACAAGAGCGGCAAGACCGAGCAACCGACCCAGCGGCGCCTGGAAAAGGCGCGCAAAGAAGGGCAGTTCCCTTCCGCCAAGGAATTCGTCTCCGCGCTCCAGTTCCTGGTCTTCCTCGCCCTGCTCGCCGCCGGCGGCGCGGGATGGTTCCGCCAGTTTCAATTGACCATGCGGTCGCTCTTCTCGATGGCTTTCGCACCCGAGCTGCATCCCGAAGATTTGACCCGCGCGGCCTGGGATGTCTTCCGCAGAAACATTCTCCCGCTGGTTCTGGCCGGGATGGTGGTAGCCACCGCTACCGTGGCGTTCCGGCTGGCCACGACCCGGTTTGGAATCAGTTTCAAGAAACTGGCGCCGGATGCCAACCGGTTCAATCCCATGTCGCGCCTGCGCGACCTGCCGAAACAGAATCTCCCCTCGCTGGCGCAGGCCCTGGTCCTTCTGCCGGTGTTTCTCTGGGCCGTATGGGCGATTGCGCGCGAGCGGCTGGACGAATTCATGACCCTGCCGCTCAAGAGCGTGGAGAGCGGGGTGAGCCTGATCGGAGGCTCGCTGATGGAGCTCTTGTGGAAAGCGGCGGGCGTCTTTCTGGTCTTCGGCGCGGTGGACCTGTACCGGCAGTTGCGCCGCCACAAGCAGGATCTCCGCATGAGCAAGCAGGAGATCCGCGAAGAGATGAAAGACATCGAGGGCAACCCGCAGATCAAGGCCAAGATCCGCCGGCTGCAGCGCGAGCGGGTGCGCCGGCAGATGATGAAGGACGTCCCCAAGGCCACTGCGGTGGTCGTCAACCCGACGCACTTCGCCGTCGCCATCCGCTATCACCTGGAAAGCATGGCCGCGCCGGTCGTGGTCGCCAAGGGCAAGAACTACCTGGCCCTGCGCATCCGCCAGAAAGCCATCGAGCACCAGGTGCCGGTGATCGAAAATCCGCCGCTGGCGCAGGCCCTCTACAAATCCGTGGACGTCGGGCAGGAGATTCCGCCGCACCTCTACCGCGCAGTGGCGGAAATCCTGGCCTACATCTTCAAGCTCATGAACGGGAGGCTGCCGGGCTAACTCGATGACACCCGCCAAGGCAATTCCGGCGCCGGGCCCTTCCGGCGCGATGAAGTGGCTCCAGACCGTGAGCTCCGGTATGCTCGGCGAGATGGCGGTGCCGCTGGCCGTGCTCGCCATCGTGATCGCGCTGATTACGCCCCTGCCCGGCTTCGTCCTCGACCTGCTGATCGTGATCGACATCCTGGTCTCGGTCACCGTCCTGATGGTCGCCCTCTACCTTGTCCGGCCGGTGGACTTCACCTCCTTTCCGACCACCCTCCTGCTGCTCACCCTGTTTCGCCTGGCGCTGAATATCTCCTCGTCGCGCCTGATTCTGCTCAATGGAAACACCGGAACCTCGGCGGCGGGCGAAGTCATCGGCGCGTTCGGCAGCTTCGTGGTGGGCGGCAATTACGTGATCGGCGCCGTGATCTTCCTGGTGTTGATCGCGATCCAGTACGTGGTCATCAATCACGGCGCCGTGCGCATCTCCGAGGTCACCGCGCGCTTCACCCTCGATGCCCTCCCCGGAAAGCAGATGTCGATCGACAGCGACCTCAATGCCGGCCTGATCGACGAAAACGAAGCCAAGCGCCGGCGCAAGGCACTGGCGACCGAGGCCGAGTTCTACGGTGCAATGGACGGCGCCTCCCGCTTCACGCAGCGCGACGCCGTGGCCAGCATCCTGATCACCGCCATCAACATCGTGGCCGGATTCCTGATCGGCGTCTTGCAGCACGGCATGGACTTCCGGCGCGCGCTCGAAACCTACACCGTGCTGACCATTGGCGACGGCCTGGTAACCGTGATCCCGGCGCTGATGATTTCGATCTCCGGCGGATTGATTGTCACGCGCGCGTCCAGCGATGCGCGCCTGGGGTCGGAGTTCCGCCGCCAGATCCTGGGGAACTCGCAGCCGGTGCTGTTGGCGGGCGGTGTTCTGCTGGCGCTTGCGCTCCTGCCCTCGATGCCGAAGATTCCATTCCTCATGCTGGGCTGCGGCGCGGGAGCGGCCGGATGGCAGATGCGCAAGAAAGAACTCGTCCAGGCGGCCGCCCCTGCGGAAGAAAGCAAACCGGCGCAGGCCAAGGAAAACATCGAGTCGCTGCTGCGCGTGGAGCCTCTGGCCATCGAGGTGGGTCTGGGGCTCGTCGGCCTGGTCGAAGGCGCCCAGGATTCCGCGCTGTTGCGGCGGATCTCCTCCATCCGCCGCCAGTTGGCCTCCGAGCTCGGATATTTGCTGCCGCCGGTCCGCGTGACCGACAACCTCGCCCTGCGCAGCCGCGAGTACGTGATCTCGCTCAAGGGCGTCGAAATCTCCCGTTACGAGCTGCCGCAGAGCTGCGAGCTCGCCATTCCCACCGGCGCCGCCAACGCACACATCGAAGGCCAGCCCACGCGCGATCCGGCGTTCGGAATGGCCGCGCTGTGGATCCCTGCCGAGCGCGCGGAAAGGGCCCGCCACGCCGGCTACACTGTGGTGGACAGCGTCAGCGTGCTCGGCACGCACCTGAGCGAGCTGATCCGCCGTTACGCCCACGAGCTGTTTTCCAGGCAGGACACCAAGCGCCTGCTGGACCGCGTGGCGGTCGAGCATCCCAAGGTCGTTGAAGACGTGGTGCCGAAGCTCCTCCCGCTGGCGACGGTGCAGCGCGTAATGCAGAACCTGTTGCGCGAGCGGGTCTCGATCCGCGACGCCGTGTCGATTCTGGAAGCTCTGGGCGAGGCCGGCGGCGCCACCCGCAACCCCGTGCTGCTTACGGAGTACGTGCGCCAGGCGATCCGGCGTTCCATCATCAAGCCGTATCTCAATCGAGCCGGCGATCTGCCGGCCTGGTTTTTCGATCCCGCCATCGAGCAGGCCGTGGAAGCCGCTGTCGAACACGGGGAACAGAACAGCCACGTGGCCCTGGCCCCGCAGCAGATCCGCGACATCCTGGGGCGGATGACGGCGCGAATCCAGTCCCCCGAGACGCCGGTGGTAGCCATTTCCTCCTCGGGAGCCAGATACTTCCTCCGCCAAATGGTCGAACCGGCGCTGCCCAACCTCTTCATCCTGGCGCACAACGAAGTTCCGCCGGGCGTGCGGGTGCAGTCGCTGGGAAATATTCAATAGACGGCCTACAGCTTCCCGCGCGTTCCGCCGATAGTCTCCACGTGCATGGACAGGGCGCTCGAAGCCCGGCTAAACGATGAAGATCAAATCCTACTATTCGCACACCGTGGAAGACGCCATGGCCTCCGCGCGCCAGGAACTCGGGCCGGAAGCGATGCTGGTGAACACACGAAAAACCCCTGTCGAGTCGCGGCACCTGGGCGAGTACGAGTTGGTGTTCGCCACGCTCCAGCCCGACGGCTGCGAGCCCGAGCCGGGAGGCGCGCAATCCGGCTCCGCGGGCCACGCCCGGGCCGTGACCTCGGGAGACCGTCTGTCCGTGGAAGTCGCGGAGCTGAAGCAGGAGCTGGAGGGAATGCGGCGGGCGCTCAACCGCACGGCTTACGCGCCACCGCAGTGGACCGGAGTGCCGCAGGACGTGTCGGACGCTTTTGCCACCCTCACCGCTGCCGAGGTGTCGGCGGACCTGGCGCGTGACATCGTCCAGTCGGCCGGTGTTCGCCTCCAGGAGCGGCGCGGCTCAGGTTCGACAGCAGCGCACCCCGAAGCCGGCGGCTTTCAGCGGGCGCTGGTCGAGGAGCTGGAGAGCCGCTTCAGCGTGGATTCCGTTCTGGGAAGCAGCGCATCGACTGCGCGTATCGTGGCGCTGGCCGGGCCGCCCGGATCGGGCAAGACCACCACGCTGGTGAAACTGGCGGTCAATTACGGTCTGGCGGCGCGCCGAGGCGTGCTGCTGCTCTCCATGGACACGCATCGCGTCGCCGCGGCCGATCAATTGCGCTCCTACGCCGCGATCCTGGGAGTCGGGTTCCAGGTCCTCGGAACCGTAGGCGCTCTCGCCCAAACCATTGAAGAAAACCGCGGCAAAGAACTGATCTTCATCGATACGCCGGGCTTTGCGCGCGGCGAACTGGAAGACGAGACTGGCCTGACGCATTTTCTCAAGACGCGCACGGACATCGACACGCACCTCGTCCTTCCGGCGTCGATGAAGCCGGCCGACGTGTCGCGGGTAGCCACCGAATTCAATGTACTCGGTCCCCAACATCTCCTGTTCACCAGGCTGGACGAGACCGGCTCGTACGGATCCGTTCTGAACGAAGCCGTACGCACCGGTAAACCGCTGTCCTTTTTTACCACCGGACAGCGCATTCCTGAGGATATCGAAGCCGCCACACGCCAGCGCCTCCTGGATTCGATTCTGGACCGGCGCGGAGGAAAGGTAAGGTCTGCGGCATGAGGGACGACAGCAGCGGTGGAAGCTTATGCATGGCTACTCGGTCTGTGATGCGATGACAAACGAAGAGCGCGAACGTCTGATTCTCGAGCACATGCCACAGGTGCGGCTGATTGCGCGGCGGATTCAGGAGCGACTTCCCGACAGCATCAGCCTCGACGACCTGGTTTCGACCGGTGTCATCGGCCTCATTTCGGCCATCGACAACTTCGATCCCAGTCACAACGTCAAGCTGAAAACCTACGCAGAGTACAAGATTCGCGGCGCCATTCTGGACAGCCTGCGGGGACTGGATTGGGCGCCGCGGCAAAGACGCCGCAAGGCCAAGCAGATCGAAGCGGCGATCGCGTCCGCCGAGCAGCGCCTGAAACACACCCCGTACGAAGAAGACATCGCCGGGGAACTCGGCATCTCCATCGAGGAGTACCACGAATGGCTGGTCGAGATCCGCGGCCTGAATGTGGCCAGCCTCGAATACGCCGGCAACGATCAGGGAAAGGATCTGCTGCATTACCTGCCCGATGAAGGCGAGCTTCCCTCCGAGGTGGTCGAGCGCGCCGAGCTCGAGCGCCTGCTGGCAGCGACCATCGGCGGGATCCCGGAGATCGAGCGTACCGTGCTGAGCCTCTACTACCAGGAAGAGCTGACTCTGCGGGAGATCGCCGAGGTCGTCAATCTCCACGAATCGCGGATCTCACAATTGAAATCGCAGGCAATCCTCCGGCTCCGGGGCGCGCTCACCGGGCAATGGCCTGTAGCGCGCGGCATGGTGGCGGTATGAGCGCGGCAGCGAACTCGCTTTTCGACCAGTGGACAGAAGCACTGGTTGAAGTGCTTCAGTCGATGGCCGACCAGAAGCCGGCGGCGAGTTGGCAGCCGGGAGAACCTCCCGAACCAGCACCCGAGCAGATCTGGTGGGAGCAGCCGCTGCAGATCGCGCCGGATGTGACCGTGTGGGTGGCCGCGCCCAGGGCCACATGGGAGCACGCCGGTGCCATCACGCTCAAGGCCGCCGGTGTGGAGACCGTGGAACTGAGCGAGGCACGAAACACCTACATCGAAATTCTTGGCCAGTCCCTGTCGGCCCTGGCGCGATCGGTCGGCGCGGTATTAGGTCGTGAGGTGGTGTGCGCCCCCGGCGAAGAGCGGGCGCCGGTTCCCCCTCCAGAGGCAGGCGCGGCGGTTTCGCTGAAGTTCACGGACTCCGCGGTATGTTCCCTCTGGATCGGGTTCAGTCCAAAACTGGTAAGCATCGTATCCATGGCGTCCCAGAGCGGCAAGCCGGAAGAGCGCATGACCGACAAGGTACTTCCGGCGGAAGAAGAAACCCTGAACGAGCCCCCCACGCCTCCCACGATGGACCTGTTGCTGGAAGTGGAACTGCCGGTCAGTATCTCCTTCGGCAAGACTGCCCTGCCCATGAGAGATGTTCTCAAGCTGACCACCGGTTCCATCGTGGAGCTGAATCGCGGCGTCAACGAGCCGGTCGAAGTGCAGGTCAACCATTGTTTGATCGCGCGCGGAGAGGTCGTGGTTGTGGAAGGAAATTACGGCGTGCGCATCCAGCAGATCCTCAGCCGCCAGGATCGTTTACGGAGTCTCCGATGAATTTATGGATGGTACCACTGGCTTTGCTTTCCGGGCTGGCGCTAGGTGGAACGGCGCTGAGCCTGTTCGCGCTCTGGCGCGTCCATGGAGTTCTGCGAGAAATCGACAAACGCGCCGACGTCAAGCAAGACCAGGGCGAGACGGAGACCAGTCGTCTTCGCCAGGCCGTGGAATCTCTCGGCGGGCGACTGCGGGAACTGGAGCGTGCCCCGGCGCCCGTGGGCGTACCTGGTCTGCCCCGTCCCGGCATGAACCTGACGAAGCGCTCCCAGGCGCTGCGCTTGCACCGCCAGGGCGAAACGCCGGAACAGATCGCGGCAGCACTCGAGCTTCCCCGGCAGGAAGTGGATCTCCTGCTGAAGGTGCATCGCATCGTCATGGCCAACGTGTAGGCAATAGGAATAAGAACGCGGCGGCAGCGCCAGTGTATGATTCGCGTCACCGAAGAGGCAGGCATCGCGCGGACGTCGAAAACGGTCATACGCGCCACCTTCCGCAACTGCCGCATAATGAAGTTAAGCTATGACGGCAGAGATTGAGGGCGTCACCCTGCACCTGGCCCATCCCGATGAGCTGGCTGTGCAGTGGGTCGGGCAGGACGAGTTGATGCGGCAACTGCTTGCCGCCTGGATGGTGGTTAACGAACAGGACCTGCCCATGAATCCGCGTCTCCTGGGCAAGCCCGGCGTAGGAAAGACCACGCTGGCCTATGCCGCCGGACGCCGCATGGGACGTGAGGTCTACATCCTACAAGCTACCCTCGACACCCGCCCAGAGGATCTCCTGGTTACTCCCGTGATCGAAGGCGAAGGCAGCCTCCGCTACGTCGCCTCGCCACTGGTCACGGCCATGATCAAGGGGGGCATCGCCATCCTGGACGAGGGCAACCGCATGAGCGAGAAAAGCTGGGCCAGCCTGGCGCCGCTGCTCGATAACCGCCGCTATGTCGAGTCCATCGTCGCGGGCATCAAAATCAAGGCGCACGCTCAGTTCCGGCTGGTCGCCACCATGAACGACGACGCCAGCACCTTCGAGCTGCCCGAATACATTCACTCCCGCCTCCAGCCGCAGATCTTCATCGACTTTCCGGAGCGCGACGAGGAGCTGCATATCCTGCGCGAAAACCTGCCCTTTGCCGAGGATCGCATCCTTCAGTACGTCACCAACTTCCTCCAGTTGGCGCATGCCGCCGACGAGCGTTTTACAGTACGCGACGGCATCAACATCGCCCGCTTCGCCATCAAGTTGAAGAGCCTGGCCACCCAGCGAACGCACGAAACCGCCGCGCTGGAGATCGCCATCGTCCAGGTCCTGGGAGAAGAGGCGCTACGCTATGCCCGAGGAAACCGGCCTTCCGCTTCCTGACGCCGGCAGTCTGCGGCGCGGAAATTTCGTCTATTGCCCGGTGGTGCCCGGACGCCTCGAGTTCGCCGTCGAGGTTCGGCGGAGCATTCTCGGCGAGCGCCCCGGCGTGGTTGCCGTCGAGCTGCCGGTGACACTCGAGGAGCCATGGACGCGGGCCGCCGCGCGGCTTCCCGAAATCAGCTTGATCCTCTACCAGGACGAGCAGGGCGGCGAAGGCGACGCCGTCTACGTCCCCATCGAGCCTTCCGATCCCTTCACCGAGGCCATCCGCGCGGCAGGGGAAATCGGCGCGCAGGTCGTCTTCTGCGATCCCGACGCCGCCCCCAGGCCCCACCTCCTGGACAGTTACCCCGATCCATACGCCGTGCGCCACATCGGCCTGGCAAAGTACGTGGAAGCCTATCGCGTCTATCCTCAGGAACGTTCGCCCGAACTTGCGCGTCACGCCGCCGGAATCGCCTGGAAGTTGCAGGGGACCGATCCCCTGGAAAAAGTGCTGGTGGTGGTCTCTCTCAACCTGCTCGATCCTGTTCTGGACGCGATGGAAGAGCCGCAGGAGCAGCCGTTCAGCCGCTTACGCAAGGAAAGCCTGGAGCTGCTGAATCCGCACCCGGAGAGCTTGGGAGAGATCCTGGCTGAATATCCGGCCCTTCAGTGGAGGTACGAGAATTTCCGCGGCCTGATGACCGACGCGGACCAGGTCGACCGCCGCCACGCCCAGCTCGCGGTATTCCGCGAGGCCGAACACGAATACGAAGCCAACACCGGCGAGCGCATCGCGCACTGGCAGCGGCGCTTGCTGGCCCGCTACTCACGCAATCTCGCCCTTGCGGCCAACGAGCTCAGCGCTGGAATCTACGACCTGACGGTGGCTGCGCGCGCCATCGTCGACGACAATTACGCCTGGGAAGTCTGGGAGGCCGCCAGCCGTTACCCGCCGCAGCGCGAGGAGAGCGATCTGCCGACGGTCAAAATCTCCGGCGAAGAGGTGTGGATCAATACTCGGCGCATCCGGCTGCGCCGCCGCCTCGCCAACCCGAAACAGAAGCTCCGGCCGCACGGCCTCAAGAAGCGCAAGAAAGAAAGCACGCCGGGCGAGTGGGCCAGCCAGTTGAACGGTGAAGGCATCTGCTCGTATCCCCCGGAAGACATGGTGATCGAAGACTACGGCCGGTTTCTCAAAAAGAAGGGAAAGAGCGTCCTTTCCGAAGAACGGACCCGGGTGGAACCCTTCACCACCTCCATCCTTGACGGGATCGACATGCGGGAGACCATCCGGCGCTGGTACGAGCGGCGCATCTACGTCCGCCAGTTTCAAAAGGTGTACGGCGAGGTGGGCGCCGTAATCGTGATCTTTGACGAGGACCGCGACAACCGGTATACCTACCTGACCACCTGGCTCGGTGAGAACCAGAACGAGTCCGACATGGCGTTCTATTCGACCTTCCCCTTCGATCACATGGTCGGACCGGGAATCGGGCGCGCCGAGTACGGCGGTTTCCTCATGACCCTGCCCCCGCGCCGCATGTACGACGTCTGGCAGGACCCCGACTACCAGTTTGCGGAATCCAAAAGCGAGCGCCTGCTGCTGGCCGGGCTCGACTATTCGATCGAGCGCCACGTGGTCTACGTCGCCGCCAGACCGCCCCGCTCGATCTTCAAAACCATCGCCGGCCGCATGGGCCGGACCATCATCTATATCCCTATCGGACAGCTCTCGCCCCTCTCGCTCAAGAAAATTCGCGTGGTGCACGTTCTGGATGGATATGACAAGCGCGAGATCGCCAAGGACTATCTCTGGTGAGCCGTAGCGAGCCTACGCCACCGCCTCCAGGCTTCGCACCTTGGCCGACAGAGTCGTGCGCTTCAGCCGCAACATCTCCGCCGCCGCTTTTTTGTTTCCGCCGGTCTTGCGCAGCGCCTGCTCGATGATGCTGCGCTCGATCCCGGCCAGCGTGTGTTCGTAATCGAGACCGCTATCGGGTACCGCCACCATCGGGACGCCAGAGTCGTCTGTCCATGGTATCGAGCTTTCGATCAGCGGGAAGTCCGCCGTACCGAGCGAAGACCGGTCTGCCGAGAGCGCCACCGCCATCTCCACCGCGTTTTCGAGCTGGCGCACGTTGCCTGGCCAGGAATGGCGGCACAACCGTTCCAGTGCTTCCGGAGCGAGCAGCTTCCGCGGAAGGCCTTCGGCGCAGCAGATCTTCTCTACGAAATGCCCCGCCAGCAGCGGCACGTCGCCCGGCCGCCGGCGCAGCGGCGGCATCTCCAGTGGTACCACGTTGAGGCGGTAATAAAGATCCTGCCGGAACTTGCCTTGCGCCACCCGCACCGCAAGGTCGCAATTCGTGGCCGCGACCACCCGAATGTCGAGCCGGATGGTCTCCGAGCCCCCGAGCCGCTGAAGCTCGCGCTCCTGCAGCACCCGCAGCAGCTTGGCCTGAAGATCGAGCGGCATCTCGCCGATCTCGTCCAGGAAAATAGTCCCGCCCTGAGCCTGCTCGAAACGCCCGGCGCGGGATTGAATTGCGCCGGTAAACGCACCCCGGACATGCCCGAACAGCTCGCTCTCCAACAAAGACTCCGGAAGCGCGCTGCAGTTGACCGCCACCCATGGTCCGCCGCGGCGATTGCCCGCCAGGTGAAGCGCCCGTGCAGCAAGTTCCTTGCCGGTACCCGTCTCGCCGGTGATGAGCACCGTTGCACGCCGGGAGGCCACGAGGCCGATCACCTGGTGGATCGACTGCATCTCGCGGCTCTCTCCTATCAGAAGATGCCGCCACTCGCCGTTGGCTGTCACGGATGCCTGTGAGGGTCCCATGGCTGCTTCAGTGCAGAGATCGGCCGAAGTCTTTTGAACTTTAGCTCCGCTAAACAAAAATTTCCTCTCTCAAGCTAAAGCCGCACCGCCCACCTGCCGATATGACACTCAGCAAAAGTGGCGTTGTATGAGAGTCTATGACACGAATCTGACGGGCACATCGACCGCCGAAACCGGCCGAGCCCAGGAATTGCAAAAGACCAACCGGAGCCAATCTGGCCCCTCCACGCAGCCTGGAGGTTCTGGGGCGGGTGATCGCGTGGAGTTTTCCGGCGCTCTCGGCCGCCTGTCCAAAGTCCTGGCCGCTGCGGATCAGGACCGGGCCGGCAAGGTTCAGGCGCTGAAAGCCCAGTATCAAAGCGGCAAGTACCGGCCGGATTCGCTGGCCACCAGTCGCGCAATGATCTCCGACGCCCTTCAAACCGGTTCTTCACAAGCAGGATTGGGATAGGATGGCCGCCGCCGGCAGCACCGAGGACTTCGCCAGTGTGCGGGCACAGCTTGAGTGTGCCTGCCGGCATCTCACCCTCGCCTCACCGGTGGCGCTGGACCAGGCTTCCGAGGCGCTGAATTCGGCAGCGCGACAACTGGCGGAGTTGCAATCCCGCCTCCCCGAACAGGCCGGCAACCCGGCGGCCCTGGAAGAAGCATGGCGCGTCCGGCGCGCGTTCCTGCGCACCCGGACGCTCCTCTACTCCGCGGCAGCCTTCCACGGAAATTGGACCCGGGTCCGCGGAGCCATGAGCGGAGGATACACGCGGACCGGAGAGCCCGGACCGGTGCTCCATGCCAGCCGGCTCTGCTTACAGGCCTGAAAGATGGCTAACCTCCTCGCATCCCTGATTTCTTCGGCAGATACCCTGCAAGCCTACGGCAGCGTGTTGGAGACCGCGCAAAACAACGTCTCGAATGCATCCACACCGGGATACGCCAAGCAGCGGACCAGCCTCTACGCTCTGCCGTTCGATCCCGAAGGGGGGGCCACCGGGGGCGTGCGCGCCGGCGACCTGCAATCCAGCCGCAACGAGTACGCCGAACAGGCGGTGCGGCAGCAAAACACCGGCATGGGCTACGAGCAGCAGATGGTGGACAGCTTGACTCCGCTCCAGAGCCAGTTCGACGTCAGCGGCAATCAGGGCATTCCCGCAGCTCTGAACAACCTCTTCCAGAGCTTCTCCGCCTGGGCCACCACACCCAACAACGACGCCAGCCGCCAGACCGTGCTCGACCGTGCCGGCCAGGTGGCGTCGGCGTTTCAGCAGACAGCCAACGCCATCGGTGCGCAAGCCACCAATGCCGAGCAGCAGATCCGCCAAACCGTGGATCAGGTGAACCAGCTGACCTCCCAGTTGGCGAACTATAATCAGATCGCTCTTCAGGGAAACAAGGACGACGCCGGACTGAGTGCCCAGGTGCACGCCACCCTGGAACAGCTCTCGCAATACGTCGACATCACCACCAGCTTCCAGGACGACGGCAGCGTCAGCGTTCTGATGAATGGCGAAACGCCGCTGGTAATTGAGGACAAGCAGTACCAGATCAGCGCCGGTCTCTACCAGCCGCAGGACCCTCCCCCCATTTACCCGAATTCGCCGGCCTCGATGCAAGTCCTCAGCTCCGATGGCAGCGACATAACCGCCAAGACCACCGGCGGCCAGCTCGGCGCTCTCCTCGAGGTCCGCAACCAATCGCTCGCGTCCCTCATCGGCGATGCCTACCAGCCGGGCGACCTCAACACCATGGCCAAGCAATTCGCCGATCGCGTCAACCAGGTCCTGACCGCGGGCAACATCTCCGATGGCCCGCCGGCGGTTTCCGGCGTTCCCCTCTTCACTTACGACACAACCAACGACACTGCGGTGGCCCAGAGCCTGTCGGTCGATCCAAGCGTGACCACGGATCAGCTCGCCACCATCGATCCCGGTCCACCGTATGTCTCCAACGGCGTGCCGCTGGATCTCTCACAGTTGGCAACGCCGGTCCAGGACGCCGACAAAATCAACGGCGTCAGCTACAACCAGTACTACGGCCAGTTGGCCGGCCGGGTCGGCTCGCAGCTCGATGACGCCACCAACCGGCAGCAGGTCCAGCAATCTCTGCTGGCCCAGGCCAAGGAGCTTCGCGATCAGTACTCCGGCGTCTCGCTGGATGAAGAAGCCACCATTCTGATCCAGTTCCAGAGAGCCTACCAGGCCAACTCACGCTTCATCACCGTCCTGGATCAACTGACCCAATCGACCATCGATATCCTCCAGCCATAAGGTGCTTGCATGATCAGCAATTTGACCCCATCCGCGGAAGCTTTCCTGGCCAACATGAATCGGGCGCAGATGAGCGTCGAGGAGGCCAGCCGCCAGGTGTCCAGCGGCAAGCGGGTAAATGTGGCCTCCGACGCGCCCGATGAGATCGACGCCATCCTCCAACTCCACGCCGACGAGGCCCGGAATTCCCAGATCGAAACCAACCTCAGCCTCGCCAAAACCGACGCCGACACTGCGGACAATGCGCTCAACTCAGCCACCCAGCTCATGGACCGCGCACGCGTGCTCGGTGCGCAGGGCGCCACCTTCACCATCGACGCCACCGGAAGACAGAGTCTCGCCGACGAAGTCGAATCGCTGCTGGAACAGATGGTGGCGGTAAGCCAGACAACCGTGCAGGGAAGATACATCTTCAGCGGCGACCAGGACGGCGGCCCGGCTTACACGCTCGACCTCACCCAGCCAACCGGAGTGATCGCCGTCAATACCAGCGCTGCCACCCGGCGCGTCGAGGACCCTGCGGGCGGTTCGTTCGCGGTCACGCAAAGCGCGTCGGATATCTTCGACACCAGCAATCCCGACGGCACCCCCGCCGATGACAACGTGTTCGCCGCCTTGAACAATCTCCGGCTCGCCCTCACCAACAACGACACCGACCAGATCAATGCCGCGGTACAGTCCGTCCAACTCGCTTCCAACCGGCTGAACACGTCACAGGCGTTCTACGGCTCCGTGCAGAACCGCATCCAGGACGCCACCAACTACGCCAACAGCTACGACGTGCAATTGAAGACTGAGCTGAGCCAGAAGGAAGACGCCGATGTCACCGCCGCCGCCATGGCCCTCAACCAGGGCAACCTCCAGTTGCAGGCCGCGTTTCAAATGGAGGCCAAGATGCCCCGCACCAGCCTGTTCGATTACATCGGCTAGCCGTACCGTCGGACCGGCTTCAGCCGGTCCGGGCCGCCTACCCGAACAAATGCGGCACGAACCGGCTCGTGTTGGTCGTGATGGGCGAATCCGACTCCCGGATCCCCATCCCGCCCGCCACGTTGCCGTCCTCGTGCCCGATCAGCCAGCTTCCGATCGTGGGATACACCTCGTCGTACGGCTTTACCTGCGCCAGTTGCTGGAACACGAATCCCTCAGCCCCGTAGTCGCCCCCGGTCTCCAGGTCGTGCCCCGGCTGATGCATCAGGATGTTGGCGCCTTCGCGCCCCAGCAGCGGCTTCTTTACCCATGACATCATCAACCCCGGCCCGTCGAAGCTCGCCTCCAGCAGGTAGGGATGCCGCGGATAGAGCTGCCACAGAATCGGCAAGACCCCCTTGTTCGAAAGCAGCATCTTCCACGGAGGTTCGATCCAGATCGTATCCGCGCGCTCCACGTGCTTCCCGAATTCTTCGCGCACCATCCATTCCCACGGGTACAGCTTGAAAACGGCGCCCAGGGGTTGGTCGTCCGGTCCGACAAAACGGCTCCCGTCCCAGCCGATCTCGTCAATCGGGAAAATCGAGGCCTCCAGTCCCGCCTGCTGCGCGGTGTCCTGAAGATACGTTACCGTCATCCCGTCCTCGGCGTCGTCCATCGAGCACAGATCGATACGCCGTCCGGGCAGGTAGTCCCCCAGTTCCTTCCACAGCGCCACCAGCCGCTCGTGCAGCGAGTTGAACTGGTCGTGTTTGGGAAACAGGTCCTGCAGCCAGTACCACTGCACCACCGCGGCCTCCACCAGCGATGTCGGCGTATCCGCGTTGTACTCCAGCAGCTTCGGAGGATTGACGCCGTCGTATGCGAAATCGAAACGCCCGTACAGCGCCGGCGGCTCCGCCTCCCACGATTTCTCGATCAGCGGAACGGCGATCTCCGGAATGCCGAGCCGCGCATACAGCCGGTTGTCGATGATATGCTGCGCCGCCGCCAGCGTCATTCGCTCCAGCTCATTAGTCGCGGCCTCGAGCACGTCGACTTCCTTGGCCGTCAACTCGTAGTAGGCCGCTTCGTTCCAGTAGACCTGCTCGCCGGTATGCCAGGTCAGGCCGGCCTCTTCCACCTTCTGCTGCCAGTTGGCGCGCGGCGCGATCGTGTGTCTGCGCATTTATTCCCCCGATCCCGACCCGTGCGCCGCGCCGGTGGACCCGAAGCCGCCGCGAACCACGCCGCCCGACGCAGGCGCCCCCGGCGGACGGGCGTAGCTTCCCATGGGCGCGCTGACCACCCTTCCGCCGCGCGACACAAAGGTCCGGTAGCTGTCGAAGTAGTAGGGATAGGGATAGTGGTAGAGCATCGGATACCACGATCCGCCCCAGTAATACCCGCCGTTGCTTACCGCTTCCTGGCAGGCAACCTCGTCGAAGTAGGCCGGCTCGCACGGATCGCGCCTTCCGCGCCCACAGGATGCCAGACCGACGGTAGCCACCACGGTCAGCGTGACTTTCGCGGATTTTTTCATTTGGGTATGAACGTAGATTCCACCCCGAAGCGCTTATACTCGCTGTAGTTGATGCGCAGCCGCTCGCGCTGCGGCCCGTTGCGGAAGTGCAGCGTGTCGTCGGCATACGTCAAGACAGGGAACCAGTGCTTCCCGTCGACCGGCTTGCGGATGGTCGTGAACCGCGGGAACAGGTTCTCGCTTTTCATCGTGCGGATCTCCGGAACCGCCTGGCCGTCCATGCGGACGATGTTGTACTCCTTCTTGTCCACCCAGACCATGCCATCGAACAACCGCTGCCCCTGCAGAATCTGCCGCGGACGCACTTGCAAAACCCAGCAGTCCACGCCATCCACCGTCTCTTCGCCGCGGAACCTGGTCTCGTAGTTCCACAACCGGTCCTCGGTCAAAACCAGCGGCTGGATGTTCCGGATATCCGCAAAATCCTCGTCCGTGAGAATCAGATTCTTCAGGCTGTTCTCGGCGCGCCCGATCAACTGCTCCGTCCGGTCGTGCTGCGGCGAAAAGATGACATCGCGCGTCTCGCGGTAGCGGCCGCGCGCCGTGCCGTGGTCGTCCAATTCTTCCAGGGTGACCACCTGCCGATACGTGTACTCGTTCCGTTCGGCCTGTGTCTCGGTTTCGCGATGCGCCACCAGCCTGGCGAGGTTCGACGGCGGCTCCTGCGCCTTCACCGAAGGCAAAAAAAGCACGGATGTTAGAATGAGCGCGATGGCCAGGACGTCCGGCGGCTTCCGCGCCGGCCTGCTGATCGGCTGGACGGTGCTGTGCGTGGCGGGCATCCTGTACGCGCGGTCGAAGGGCATTCCAAGCTGGGCGGCACTGCCGGCGTTGGCCGCCTTCCTTATCGAATATCCATTCTATCTGGTGCCGGCGTTTCCGGAAGTCCGCGAAAGGTTAACAGGCGAGCGCCTGCCCGGCTTCCTGGTGGCCTCCGCGGTGCTGCCCTACCTCGCCTGCTGCGCCGGCGCGGTGCCTCTCCAGCTTCTCAGCCTGGTGAAGCTCGCCGCCCTGGCTCTGGCTCTCGGTCTGTGGTACCGCGTGTTTCCCGCGCATCCCCTTGCCGACGTCGGATTCCTCTCCACGGTGGTAGCCGTCAAACTTGGCCGCTATGCCGCCGGCATCTATCCCGTGCCCTTCCGCGGAATCGAAATCGGCGTGCTCGGCGACCTGGCGCTGTTCCAGATCGCCGTCCTGGTGCTGATGCTGGAACGCCGCGTCCCGGAAACCGGCTACGGCCTTTGGCCCGCCGCAAAGGACTGGCGCATCGGCGCCCTGCACTTCCTCTACTTCGCTCCTATCGGCGTAGCTCTCGGACTCGGGCTCAAAGCCGTCCACTTCACCCGCCCCGCCGAACCCCTGAAGTTGATTGGGTATTTTTTCGCATGGCTGATGGTCCTCACCCTAGCCGAGGAGTTCTTCTTCCGGGGCGTTCTCCAGGGGTGGCTCGAGGAGTGGACCAAAAGCCGGAGCGCCGCGCTCGTCGTGGCATCGGTCCTGTTCGGCGCCGTGCACCTGTGGTTCCGCCAGTTTCCCAATTGGAAGTGGGTCATCATCGCCAGCGCCCTGGGCTGGTTCTGCGGCCGGGCGCGCAACCAGGCGGGCAGCATCCGCGCCGGAATGGTGACCCACACCCTCACGATTGTGGCCTGGCGCGCCTTCTTTGCCTGACGCCCGCGGTACAATCCGATTTCTATGGCAAAACTTGGCTTTCTCGGACTCGGACTGATGGGCTATCCCATGGCCCGTAATCTTCTGCGCGCCGGCAATGACGTCGCGGTCTGGTCGAACACGACCGACAAGGCGCGCAAACTCGCCGCGGAAGAAAAGGGAGACTTCTGCGCCGCCCCAAAGGATGTCGCCGCCAAGGCCGACGTCGTTTTCCTCTGCGTCGGCGACAGCGCGATGGCGCGCACCGTCATCCTGGGCGCCAATGGTTTGATCGAGGGCGTCCGCCCAGGCTCCGTAGTGGTCGATTGCAGCACCATCGGGGTCAGCGAGAGCCGCAGCATCGGAGAGGCCCTCAAGGCCAAAGGTGTCGATTTCCTCGACGCCCCCGTGACTGGTTCAACCCCCGGGGCCGAGGGCGGCAACCTCACCTTCATGATCGGCGGCGACCCCGGCGTCTTCGAACGGATCCGCCCCCTGCTCGAGCCCATGGGCAAAAAGCTCTACTACTGCGGCGGACGCGGCATGGGGCTCCAGGCCAAGCTCACCCAAAACCTGGTCCTCTCCAACATCCTGATGGCCTTCAATGAAGGCATGGTTCTTGCGACAAAGGGCGGCATGGATCCCAAGCTCATGCTCGAGATCCTCGACAACAGCGCCGCCAAGAGCGGCCTCATCAGTTACAAAGCACCATTTGTTTTCGCCCGAAACTTTACCACCAACTTCAGTGTAAAGTGGATGCACAAGGACATCGGGCTCATGCTCGAATCCGGCCAGGAGCTGGGTGTGCCCCTACTTTTGACGGGACTGACCCGCCAGCTCTTTCAGACGGCCATCGCCGCCGGACACGGCGACGAGGATATCTGCTCCACCATCAAGGTTTTGGAAGATTTGACACAAACGCGGGTCGTGCCCAAATAAAAAATCTCCAAAAAACTGTTGCTTCCAGAAATGGAATCTACTATTATTGGAATCAAGCCGGGGAGGCAACTCCCACCAAAGCGAGACTAACCTCTAAATAAAAGACCCCTGAAGCAATCCTCCCCGGCGCCCGAAAGGGTTGGGTCTTTTTTCCTCCGAAGAAAAAACTCACAGGTAAGTTCCTATGGAAATGTGTAGACCTGTACACCCCAGTCCACGCCGCCCGGAACTCCGCTGCGGAATACGCCAGCCGACCCCGCACCCCTTGGCGAAAGATCCGGCATGGAAACCGAACTGACATGTTATTATTGACGTTCCTGCAATGAGAACGCTGACGATCCTGGGTTCCACGGGTTCCATCGGAACCAGCACCCTGGACATCGTCAGGCGCAACCGCCACCTTTACCAGGTGTATGCCCTCGTGGCCGGGGCCAACACCGGCCTGCTGGCCGAGCAAATCCAGGAATTTCGTCCAACAGTGGCCGTGGTCGCAACCTCGGACGGTCTGGCACGTCTGTATGAGAGTCTTCAAGCCATCGGAATGTCCCGGCACGAGTGGCCGGAACTCGTTGCCGGTGACCGCGCCAGGGTAGAAGCCGTCCGCCCCCCGGAAGTGGATACAGTGATTTCGGCCATCGTCGGGGTAGCCGGGCTGGAAGCGACGTACGAAGCCGTATGCCTGGGCAAAAGAGTAGGGCTGGCCAATAAGGAAGTACTGGTTTCGGCCGGGGCCTTAGTCATGGACGCGGCTAAGAGATATGGAGGGGAATTGCTGCCGGTCGATAGCGAGCACAACGGGGCGCACCAATGCCTCCGGGCGGGCAACCGGAAGCAGGTTTCCAAGCTTATCCTCACGGCTTCCGGCGGCCCGTTTCGCAACACCCCGGCCTCAGAGCTTGCATTTGTGACTCCTGGGCAGGCGCTGAATCATCCAACCTGGCGGATGGGTAACCGTATCACCATCGACTGCGCAACGCTCATGAACAAGGGCTTCGAAGTCATCGAGGCCTGCTGGCTGTTCGACTTCTCACCCTCCCAGGTGGACGTTGTCATCCATCCGCAGTCGACCGTGCATGCCATGATCGAGTTTTCGGACGGCAGCGTGCTTGCACAGATATCGGCTACCGATATGCGCATGCCGATCCAATATGCGCTGACCTACCCCGATCGCTCGGATGCTCCTGTCCCTAAAATCGATTGGGCTCAGGCCCGGCAATGGGAGTTCTCCCCGCCGGATCATCAGAAGTTCCCCCTCCTGAAGCTAGCCTACGAGTGCCTCGAGACCGGCGGGTCGGCGACATGCACACTCAATGCGGCGGATGAGATTGCGGTCGAAGCGTTTCTCGATGGACGCATCCCATATCCGGCGATTCACGAAATCGTGCACGAGACGCTCAGCCGGATAGCGGTACGGACGCCGCGTACTATTGGAGATATTCTAGAGGTGGACAAGGAATCGCGAGTTCTGGCACGCGAGCTGGCAACGGCCCGCGCCACGGGTACCGTGACGGCTTGAGGCTATATGCTGCTTTTTGGCGAAAACGTTTTGTGGCTGCTGGTCCTGATCGGGGTCATGATCATGATCCACGAGTTGGGGCACTTCTGGGCGGCCCGCTTCTTCGACGTGAAGGTCGAGGCGTTCAGCTTCGGTTTCGGACCCAGGCTCTTCGGATTTCGCCGCGGAGACACCGATTACCGCTTCTCGGTCATTCTGCTCGGGGGCTACGTCAAAATGGCCGGGGAGCAGGTTACGGACGAGCACACCGATGACCCGCGCGCCTACCTCGCCAAGCCGCGCTGGCAGCGCCTCATCATCGCCTTCGCGGGACCGGCCATGAACGTCCTCCTCGCCATCGGCCTGCTGACCGGGCTCTACATGGTGAAGTTTCAGAAGATCGCCGACGAAGACTTACAGGCTGTAATCGGTCACGTCATGGTGGATTCCCCGGCGGCCAAGGCGGGCATTCAGGACAACGACCGGATCGTCCGGCTCGACGGCAAAAAAAATCCCACGTGGGACGACGTGGTGTTGAAGGAGATCGCGAGCGCCTACCGTCCCCTGCGGCTCACCATCGAGCGCAACGGCAAGTTCTTCGACACCGAAGTCACACCCACGCTGCTGGAACGAACCGGTATGGGCTCGGCCGGCTGGGACGAGCGGGGCCAGATCCAGCTTGGCGCCGTGGAGCCCGGTATGCCCGCCGAAAAAGCCGGTCTCAAGAAGGGCGACCTGCTGATATCCGTGAATGGGCAGGGGATCCACTCGCAGATCAAGTTCCAGGAGATCACCAAAAACAGCGGCGGCAAACCCATCGAGATCGAGTTCCGGCGCGACAGCCAGAATCACATCGTCAACGTGCAGCCGGTTTACTCCAATGTGGACGGGCCCGCGCGCTGGATGATCGGTGTCATTCCCCAGCAGAAGTACCACTTCATCACCACCAAGCTCTCCTTGCCGGCGGCGCTGAGCGAATCCGTGCAGGAAAACGGCAAGAGCGCCACCCTGCTCTTCAACGTCATCAAGGGGATGCTGGAGCGGCGTCTCTCCACCAAGAACCTCTCCGGACCCATCGGCATCGGAACCATGGCCGGCGCCGCCGCCCGTGAAGGCCCCAGCGAGTTCTTTCAGTTGATGGCCGTCGTCAGCCTGCAGCTCGCCATTTTTAACCTGCTCCCCATCCCCATCCTGGATGGCGGCCAGATCATGATGCTGCTGATCGAAATGGTCATGCAGCGCGACCTCAGCCTCAATGTGAAAGAGCTCGTTTTCAAGGTCGGCTTCGTCTGCATCATGCTCATCGTGGCGTTCGCCATCTACAACGATATTTCCAAAATTCTCCCGGCGGGCGGGTAACGTCCGGGCCCTTACGTGCCGCCTGAATCTCTGCGGTGCTCATTCTCATCTGGTAAGCTGATCCCCACATGCACTGTAGCTGCGTCCGCCAGACTGACCTGCCAAACACCACGCGCCTCTTCGCGGACGTACTTTACCATCCCGACCGAACCGCCGCCTTCTATCCCTTCCCGATCCGCGATCTGAATTCCTATCGGGCAGCCGCGCAGGCCATCGATTTCCCGGCCGATCGCCGCAACGCCTTGATTGCAGCGTTACAGGTGCAAAATCCTGCCGGACCCGCCCTCGAACGCCTCGCCCGCCCGGGCACCGTGGCGGTCGTGACCGGCCAGCAGGTGGGCCTCTTCTCGGGTCCCTGCTACACCATCTACAAAGTACTGCACGCCGTGAAACTGGCCGGATGGCTCACGGAAAACGGCGTCGAGGCCGTACCGCTATTCTGGCTCGCCACCGAAGACCACGATTTCGCCGAAGTCAACCATGCCTGGGTCTTCGACGCTGCGCACCGGCCGCGCAAAATTGAAATGCGCCGCTCCGCATCCGAGCAGCCCGTCGGTGACGTCGCCCTGACTGCGCCTCCCGTGAACGAGCTCCGCGCGGCCATGGAAGGGCTGCCGTTCGCCGATGACGTGGCGCAACTTGTCAATGACGCCTACCGGCCCGGCAATACCATGGGTCAGGCCTTTGCCGCGCTCCTGCGACGTCTGCTCGAGGGCTTCGACGTTCTCTACGTGGACCCGATGCTGCCTGCCTTTCGCGAGCTGGCCGCTCCCACGCTGCGCGCCGCCGTCGAGGCCGCTCCAGCGCTTACCGAGGGCGTCCTGCAGCGGAACCGCGATCTGACCGACGCGGGGTATCACGCCCAGGTTCACGTCGAAGACCACACCTCCTTCGTCTTCCTGCTGGAGAACGGCAAGCGGCTCGGCCTGCGCCGCACAGGGCAGGACTACGGGCACAACAGCCGCCGCTTCACCGGCCGGGAACTGATGGACCGGGCGGCGTCCCTTTCACCCAACGCCATTCTCCGCCCCGTGGTCCAGGACTCCATGCTGCCCACCGTGGCCTACATCGGTGGTCCTGCCGAGATCGCTTACCTGGCCCAATCCGAGGTCGTCTACCGCAGCCTCCTCGGCCGTATGCCGGTTGCGGTTCCCCGGACCGGCTTTACCGTTCTCGACGCCCGCAGTGAAAAGCTGATGGCGCGCTACGCCCTCACCATCGGCGATTTCTTCCAGGGTGAGACGGCTCTACGCGAGCGTGTGGCCTCGCGCCTCATTCCGCCCGCGCTTTCCACCAGGATGTTGGAAACCACCGCCGCCATTGATACCGCGGTGTCCAAGCTCTACGGCGAAATGCGAGACTTCGATCCCACTCTAGGCCGTGCGCTGGAACATAGTGCGAAGAAGATCCGCCACCAGATCGACAAAATGGCGCACAAGGCCGGCCGCGAAGCCATGCGCCGTGAAGATCGCGCTTCCAGCGACGCATCGTACCTCTCCGGCCTGATCTACCCTGAGCGGCACCTCCAGGAGCGGTTGTACGCGGTGCTTCCGCTCCTGGCGCAGCACGGATTGGACCTCGTCACAAAAATTTACGACGCGATTGAGTTGGACTGCCCCGACCACCGGCTGATGGTGGTGTGAGCTACTGTAACCTGGGACGGTTCTGCTCGTTGAGGATCAGCCCGTCGAAGATCGCCAACACCTGTTTCCGGTAGGCGTAGACGCGCTTCAGGTTCTCCCGGAAGCTGGCTTCGAAGTCGCGCGCCTTCATCCATTTGTCGACGGTGCCGCGGGGCACGTCGATATCCTGCCGGAGAGCGTCCACATCGTGGCCGCGCAGAAACAGGCCGTAGAAGAAGGCTGCCTCCCGCTGCGGTGCCAGAGGGTCGAAATCGTCTCTCGCCGTCATAACGTCTCAGCGAAAATGTCAGTATACCGGGGACCTCAGGCGGCGGGCAAGTGGCCTATTGTAGGCGTAGGGCGAACGATCGTTTTTTGTCGTCCGCCCTGGTACCATGGAAGCCCGATGCCCACCCTCATCGAAAGGCCCACGCGCATTGAGGCCGCCGGCAATCAGCCCAAACTCATCGACGAATACATCGGCCGCGTCAACTCCTCGACCGACGCTCTGAGCGTGGCTCAAATGCGCAGCCCGAGCGGCTGGCAGGAGCCGGGTCAGACGCCGGAGTTCGATGAATTTACGCTGGTGTTGCGCGGTGCATTGCGTGTCGAACACCGAACGGGCGCCTTCGATGTGCGAGCCGGCCAGGCAATCATCACACACCGCGGAGAGTGGGTGCGCTACAGCACTCCCGACGCCGATGGCGCCGAATACATCGCCGTATGTTTGCCCGCGTTCTCGCCGGACACAGTCCACCGGGATTGAGACCAGCCCGAGGGGCGATCAGGGCTCGGTCTGCTGGTACGTCATGCAGGAAACGCCGGCGCCGGCGGGGCATCCGTTGGCGCTACGCGTCTTGAACTCGTAGCGTTCGATGCGCACGGCTGCACGGTTCTGGTCGGAGCGAACAACCCGTCCCGTGGCTACAAATTGCAACGGACAGGTGCCGTCCAGGCGGGCGGGCCAGTTGACCGATAACTCGACCGTTCGGCCCACGGGAAGCCTGTCTTCGGTGGTGAAGAGAATGCCCCCGCTGCCGATGTTCAACGTGGTTCCGGATCCGCTGATCATTCCCGATTTGGAGTGCATTACGCGATACCGGACGTCCTCCCGTACCGGAAACCTGCTAGTACCCCGACGCTCGGGGAGCCCTCCGAAATTCGCACTTTTACTCGTGCTTAGACTCATGCGTAAACAATCATGCAGGTTTTACAGTTGGCGCTACAATAGCCAAAAGGTCACGCACTCTCGAATCGATCCTAGTACTTTAGTTTCGCCGTGACGTCCTGCGCGGTGCGCACTGCACGCAGCCTCCGGGCCGCGCGAACCCGCGCGCTAAACTGGCCTTATGGACCAGGATCAGCTCCGCTCTCTATTCGAACAAGTTCGCGGCGGAGCCTTGGATATCGACGCCGCGCTTACCCGCTTGCGGCACATGCCTTTCGAGGACCTCGGTTTTGCCAAGGTCGACCACCATCGCGCCCTTCGCCACGGCATGCCCGAGGTGATCTTCGCCAAGGGCAAAACCCCGGAGCAGGTGGCGGCGATCGCCGAATGCCTGCTGGCTAACGCGCGCAACGTGCTGATCACCCGGGCGGACCCCGAGTGCGCCGCCCACGTCGCGGCCAGGCTGCCGGAAGCCGAATATCTACCTCTTTCCGGGGCCATCCGGTTCTGGCGCGACCGCACGGTCCATGGCAAGGGTCCAATCGCAGTGGTCTGCGCAGGCACCAGCGACATGCCGGTAGCCGAGGAGGCGCAGGTCACCGCCGAGCTCATGGGCAATCACGTGGACGCGGTTCACGACATCGGAGTCGCCGGTATCCACCGGCTGATGAGCAATCGCGAGCGCCTCACCGGCGCCCGTGTGGTCGTTGTTTGTGCCGGGATGGAAGGCGCGCTGCCCAGCGTTGTCGGCGGCCTGGTCTCGTGCCCGGTGATCGCCGTGCCCACCAGCGTCGGCTACGGCGCCAGCTTCAACGGCCTGGCGGCATTGCTGGGGATGCTGAACAGTTGCGCCAGCAACGTGACCGTCGTCAATATCGACAACGGATTCGGCGCCGGATATGTCGCGAGCTTGATCAACCGATTGTAGACTCGCTTGCCCGCACGCTTTCGGGACATTTCTTCACTTATCCTTGCCACGGCACTCAGCAAGTAATAAAATGCCGTGAAACGGATGGTCGCTGGTCTGCACCATTCCGTGGGCTCAAACGGCTACTACTTACTGCTCAAAAACTAGTGCTCAAGAAAAGGAGAGGGATGTATGTCAGTGATTCAAGTCGGCCTCGTGGATAAAACCGGCAAGCTCGATCCGCACCTCGTTCAGGACACCGCCGCGGCGTTGAATGTCCAGGTCATGCGCGACTTGCCCCAATTTTGGAACGTATCAGCCACCGTCCGCTACCTTTCGGACCCAAAACGGATTCCCGTCGGCGTGTGGCCGGTGTTCCTCGTACCCAGCCTCCCCCCGGGCGAAGGCGGCGTCCATCTGGACAAGAATAACCAGCCGTACTCCCTGGTGATCGGCACACCGGGTAGCGACGACTGGACCATCGATGCCAGCCACGAGACCCTGGAAATGCTCGTGGATCCGGCCGGCAACCGCCTCCAGTCGTCACGCGCGATCGAGATCAACGGAAAATCCGTCACCGATGCCGCCGGTGAATTCCAATACCTGGTCGAAGCCTGCGACCCCTGCGAAGCCAACCAGTTCGCCTATAGCATTAATGGAATCGGAGTCTCGGATTTCATCACGCCGCATTTCTACGATCCTGTCGCCACCGCAGGAACTCGCTACAGTTTCGGCGGCCACATCGAGCGGCCGCGCCAGCTTCTTCCCGGAGGCTATATCTCATTCGTGAATCCGCAGTCGGAAGAGATGGAACAGATCCTCTGGCTCGGAGCCAAGCCCGAACTCCGGAACCTGGGACCCGCCACCGGCAACAGCCTGCGCGCGTTCGTGGACGGGCGAACTTATGAGCAGTCCACCAAAGCCAAGAAGCCGAACAAGAGTCTCACTGCTTGGAACAAGGCCCACCGCGAGCGGCTGGAAGCCGTGGCCGGCCGCCGCGCGGCAGCCTACGCCGCGTCGAAAGGATAAGTAGGCATCCGAGTCCAGCGAAAGCAGCACCATTGATATTCACGACACGATTCTGAACTACGACCCGGAAGCCCCACATCCGCGTTTCGCGGAGATGGGGCTTTCGGCCGCAACAGCCTCGTTCTCGCAGCGCGTGCCTCGCCCCGTACCGTGGCCGCACTCCCCACCCACCGCCGCTCCGCTCAAACCGGCGCCCGCCGAGGACGACTCGCTGGCCCGCTTCGCCGGATACGACGCTGTGGTGATAACCTGGACCTCGGCCGAAGCAGCCGCGCTCGCCGCGTTGTTCACGCCCAATCACCTGCCCTCCACCTGGTACGAGTACCGTCACGGCATCAAGGACTACATCCCCCTCGTGACCGGCAACCGCGCGCCGTTCAACGATAAGGCGTCCTCCATGGCGAGGTACTATCACAGCCTCGGGCTGTACATGCCGTGCACGGTCGGAGACAAGAAGGTTCTTCTCATCAAGTCCGGCCTGCATCTGGATTACGATGGGCCGGCCACACCACTCAAGAAACTCGTGGCTGAAATCGCTCAGACGGTTCATCCGAAGGTGTTCATCACCACGGGCACCGCCGGCGGCATCGGAAAAGACACCGCGTTGGGCGACGTCGTGATCGGCAGCCTGGTGAAGTTCGACTGCACGACCCAGTTCAAGGCAGAGAGCTGGGCATCCGCCAAATACCACGCATCTCCGCTTCCGGCGGGCGCACTCGCCGCCATCACCCCGGCGCTGCTGGAGGTGAACGCAAGCTCTCTTCCGGGCCAGCCCACACCTAAAGTCTTCCACAGCATGGCCGACGCGATCGTCACCACCGACTTTTCGGTTTCGACGACTCGACCGACCACTACAATCTGCAAGGTCTGGGCCGTGTCTGCGAGATGGGCGATGCCATGGTCGCTCAGGCGTTGCAGGCGACCCCGGACGTGAAATGGTACGCGATTCGCAACGCCTCCGATCCGCAGATCGATAATCCGACGGGCAACATGGAGACGGCTAACAAAACCGCCGGAGAGATCTACACGAAGTACGGCCCCTTCACCACTGCCGGAAGCGCCATCGCTACCTGGGCAGTGCTCGCCACCATGTAGGAGGTTCGCCCGATCGCGCGTGGCCCGCCTTCAGTCGAAGAAGCCTCGATCTTCTTCCGACAGGCGGGCCTTCGCCGCCTGCACGCGGAAAGTCACACCCAGCCCCGGCCGGTCCCACACGTCGATGAAGCCCTGTTTCATGATCGGGTTCGGCAGCCCCTCGACGATGTCGTACCACCACTCCGGCTGGCCGATCGGATACTCGAACCCGATGTAGTTCTGCGGCAGCGCGGCTGCCAGGTGTACGTGCGCCGCGAGCCCGATCAGTCCGTCGAAGATTCCGTGGGGAGCCACCAGAATGCCGTGGAGATCGGCGTACTCGGCGATCCACTTCAATTCCGCCAGTCCGCCGACATCCTCCGGATCGGGTCCGATCACGTTGACGGCCTGTTTTTCGATCAGGTCCTTGAAATTCTCGCGCAGGTAGATCTGTTCGCCCGTGTGAATCGGAAGTGAAGTGCTCTGGGTTACCTCCCGAAAGACTTCCGCATTGGGGTACGGAGTATAGTCGCCGGTGATGATGTCTTCGAGCCAGGTGATGTGATATGGTTCGAGCGCCCGCGCAAACGTGATGGCGTCTTTCACCGTCCAGCCGGGCCCGCAGTCGAGGGCCAGCCCGATTTCGTCACCCAGGACTTTCTTCATGGCTTCGACGCGCGCGATGATCTGTGCGAGACCGCGCTCGGTCAGCAGGCCGCGGTCCGAGTGCGGCGGCCCTGACCGGGGTTCGTCATACCAGCCGTTGGGCGTGGCGCGCATCATCGCCGGGTTGTGAAAGCCCACCGCCTGCTTGATGAGTGTGAAGCCCTCCTTGGCTTCCTTCATCTTCTGCATGTTCTCGGCGTAGTCCCGCGGCGTCTGGCCGGTCATCGGGAAGCGGACCGCTCCGTTGTACGCGCGTACGCGGTCCCGGATCTTGCCGCCAAGCAGCTTATATACGGGCGCTCCAATCGCCTGGCCGGCGATGTCCCAGAGCGCAATCTCAATCGCACTCACCGCCGAGCCCCAGGGCTTGAACGCACCCATCCGGCGGATCTTCAGCATGACCCGGTTTACGTCCGTCGGGTCTTCGCCGAGAAGGTAGTCGCGGTAGAAGAGGACCATCGGCTTGAGATAGGGTTTAGCGGACTCCGCCTGGCCGTAACCGGAGATACCCTGATCCGTGACGATGCGAACCGTGGGGTTCCGGCCGATGATGGCGCACCGGAGGTCGGTGATCTTGATGGGCGCGCGTCCCGCGCGCCGCGCCGTCTCGCTCTGCTGAGCCGATAACGTCGCTGCTGCCGCCGCTCCAGAGACCGATTCGAGAAATCCCCTTCGCGTCCAATTCGCCACTACATCCTCCTACGAGAAAGCCGGCTCCCACTGCCACCGAACGGCCCGCTTCAATCGAATCCAGTCTACACCCGCTGCGTCGACAAGTATCGAGTGCGCGAACAGTGTATACTGCCGTGCAGCCATCCTTCATGCTCAGCCCGGACACGAGATCTCACGGCCCCAATCGACGCCCAACCCTTCGCGTCTCGCGACTGAGGATGGCGCTCGTGGCCTCTACTTTCGGGTCAGTGTTGTGTTCCGGGCCGGTGACGAAAGCCGCGACGGTTACCGTTCCGATCGAGGTGGCCGGCGAGGACGGCACCACCGCAAGCGCAACTTTCGATATCCCGATTGGGCGGGCAAGCGGCGTTCGATCCCTCTGGATGCAGATCCACGGGCTGGCCTACCCCGACATGGCAAGCGTCCAGTTGAATGACGGCGCCTGGCTGCCCTTGAACAACTCCACCTTGGATGTCGCGGAGCCGGGCAAAAGCTACGGTGGAATCGGCGGCGGGTTTTCGACGCTCAAAATGACCCTGCGCCTCTCAGAGCATGCCGTGGCGGACGGCCTCAACACGATTCGATTCCGCTTCAACCATTCCGATGGGATTGCCAGCGGATTTCGCGTCCTGGCCTTTAATTTTTTCGGCGCCGACTCCAATCCCGTCCTGGACTCGCAGATCTTTGAGCAGGAAGATCCCGGGAAGTGGACTCCCCCCTTACCCGATTCGATCGCGGCGGGACAGGCACTCTGGTACAACGCGCCTCTGTCGCCCGGCGGCTTCAAGGCCACGCCACGCATCCAGGCGCACTGCGCGGAATGTCACGCCCGCGATGGCCGCGATCTCAAGTACTTCTGCTTCTCGAATCGTTCTATCATCGCCCGCTCCCGCTTCCATGGCCTCTCGGAGCTGGAAGGCCGGCAGATTGCGAGCTACATTCGATCCCTTTCGACGCCCAGTCCGGGCCGGCCGTGGAACCCTCCCTACCAGCCGGGACCCGGGCTGGACCACCAGCCGGTTGAAAACTGGGCCGCGGGAGCGGGTCTCGGATGGGTGCTCGATGAGGATTCAGGTACCCTTCCCTTTATCTTCGGCGTGAAGGATTCGATCTCGCCGGCATCCCGCATCACGCGCGAGCCTTTTCGCCCGGATGGAAATCTCAACGTGCGCGAGATCCCGATTTCCTTCCAATTGCCGGACTGGAATCATTGGCTGCCGCAGGTGCATCCGCTGGACGCCTGGGGCCCTGCCTTCGAGAAGAGTGAATTGGCCCAGTTGTACAACAGCACGGCGGCACCCCGGGCGAAACCCTCCCTGCGCGACGCCCTCGCCTCGCCGGATCTCGCCTCCCTGATTTCGTCGGGCCGGATCGTCGCCTACTTCGACAAGTGGCGCGACTCGCGACGCGCCTTTCTCAAGCCGTACGTGGAGGGCAAGTCTGTGAATTGGACGCCCGGCCTGGGTGTCAAAGCATATTCCACCCAGCTCTGGCAGCTCGTCAAGACGTGGGAAATGACGCAGGAGTTCGGACTCGAATCGCGGGGGCGCGAGCTCTACGGGCCGGACGGCGAATCGCGCACATGGTTCAACACAATTGCCGAGGCCACTGCACCGGCGACGGTCAATATCCCCGACGGCCCATCGGGGATGGGCGGCAGCGCTTTGACCAACGAGTATTTCGATGCTGCCTGGTATGAACTGCAGATCCTCCTGAACAGCGGCAATCACCGGCACCGGGACCGCACTCCGGTCGACTGGGTCTACGTCATCGGCCGGTTCCTGGATCTGCATCGCGAGAGCCGAAGACCCGAGCCGTCGCGGTTGCTGCTGGCGGTGATCAAGGCGATGCAATCCACCGACCCGCGCCTCGGACCGGCCAATCGCGCACAAGGATGGCGTCCCAGGCAGAACGTGGATCCGACCATCATGGTCAGCGAAACGTGGGCGCCGATCTTCAGGTCCCTTCCCGCCGAGGTGAAGAGCGCCGTGACCGAGTCGCTGCTCGCAGCCTGGCTGGACAAGAACCTGCAATATCCGCTTGGGCAATACTTCACGCCGGGCCTGGCGGAGGACAACTACAACGCGCCGCCGAACCTTGGAGGCATCTCGGGCGGTAGAGTATGGGAATCCGCGCCCTTGTTCCGCGCCGCCGGCGTCAGTCCTGAGACGGTCGCCAGGCTTGAAAAATGGGGAAGGGCATACACCGAAACGGCGGCGCGTTTTCAATACTCCGATACCAGGAAGGGCGGAAAATGATCACGGGCTTCACTGCGACAGCGCTTTGACGAACTCGTAGAGGAACGTCTGCCCCTCGTAGAAGGAACGAACCAGCATGCGTTCGTCCCGGCCATGGGCGCGCACGTCGTCGCGATCCTGGAAGAATCCCTGCACGCCATAGGTCGGAATCCCCGCGGTTCGGAGATAGCGTCCGTCGGAGCCGCCCACCGCCATGGTCGGAACCGTGATTACGCCTGGCCACATCGTGTCGGTGATGCGAGTGAAGGCCTTCATGATGTCCGGCCGGAGCGGGGACGCCGGACTGCTCCCTTCATTCGTCGTAATCGTGATCTTCACCTGATCGTCGGCAATGAGCTTCGTCAATTCGGCGACCACCCGGTCGGCCGAGTCGTCGGGCAGCAGGCGGCAGTTGATGTTCGCGGCGGCAAGCTGAGGCAGCGCGTTGCTTGCGTGGCCGCCTTCGAGCTGGGTGGCGACGCAGGTGGTTCGCATCATCGCGTTCAGCGGCGCCGACTGCGCGGCCACGCGGCGCATCGCCTCCCGATCGCCCTCCGCCACGCGGGCCATGTCCGCGGCCAGAGCGCCCGATTCCATCTTGGCGGCCTGCCGGAAGTACTCCCGGGTAATGTCGTTCAGGTGGAAATCGAATTCGAACTTCGCCAGCCGGTTCAGGGCTGCCGCCAGATGATAGATCGCGTTGTCCGGCACCGGCCGCGCGCTGTGGCCGCCTTTGTTGCGCACATCCCAGCGCAGATTGAGGAACTGTTTCTCCGCCAATCCGATATCGTGTTCGATGCGCTTCCCGTTCACCAGCATGCCGCGCGCGCCTTCGTTGATCGCAAAGTCGGCGTCGATGAGATCGCGGTGCGCTCGCAGCAGCCAGTCGACCCCGTTGTAAGGGCCGCCGCCTTCTTCATCCGCGGTGAGCGCCAGGATCAGGTCGCGATCCGGCCGATATCCTTCGCGCTGGAATCGCAGCAGAGTGGCCACCCAGATGGCGGCCTGCGCCTTGTCGTCGGTCGTGCCGCGTCCGTAGTAGTAGCCGTCCTTCTCCAGGAACACGAAGGGGTCTACCGTCCAATCCTCGCGCCTGGCCTCGACCACGTCAATGTGGGCCAGCAGCAGAATCGGCTTGCGCGCGCCTGTGCCCCGATAGCGCACCACCACGTTCGCCTTGGAGGGAATCACACCGCCGACAAAAATATCGGAGGCCGCAAATCCCGCCGCTTTGAAGCGGGCAGCGACGGACTCGGCAATCGGGGTCGTGCTTCCCGTGCTGAACCCGGACTTCACCTCGATCATCTCCTTGTAGATCTCCCGCGCGAGCCGCTGCTCGACCTCGGGAGGCATGGTGCCGGCGGCCCGGGCACTCAGAACGCACAAGGAAATAAACGCGAAGCGCATTGCGACATTGTGACACAGATGCCGCTCCGGCCCGCTCGCGCGCTATGCGGTAACGGCTTCGATCAGTCGCGGCCCCGGCCGTTTCACCGCCTCGGTCCACTGCGCGAGGAACTCGTCCGTAGTGGTGGCTCGGGTAGCTTCGACGCCCATGCCTTCGGATAACTTGACCCAGTCCAGCTCGGGATGGCGGAGGTCGAGCATCTCACTGGCCCGGGGGCCGGCGCTTCCGCCCGTCCGTTCCATCTCGATATCGAGAATGCGGTAGCGCCGGTTGGCGAGGATCACGATGACCACGTCGAGCCTTTCCCGCGCCATCGTCCAAAGCGATTGAGGGGTATACATGCTGCTGCCATCGGCTTCGAGCGCGATGACCTTTCGGCCCGGGCACGCGACCGCGGCGCCAACGGCAACCGGCAGACCTTGTCCGATCGACCCGCCGGTCACCGGGAGCAGATCGAAGCGCGGTGCGGCCTCCAGGTGGCGCAGGACCGCCGCACCGGAAGACACCAGCTCTTCGGACACGATCGCGTCATGGGGCAGGCAGCGCGCCAGCGTCCGCCCCACGGCGTCCGGTGTCAACTCCGCGCCGGGCGTCAATTCGGGCGGCGAGCCTTTCGGCCGAGTCGCATGATCCTGTGCGCCGGGCCCACGCCCGCACTCTTCCAAGAGCGCGGCCAGCGCCTGCACCCCATCCCCTTCGATCGGTACCAGCGTGTGCACTGCAGACCCCTCGGGCACCAGGACGCTGGGCCGGCCGGGGTAGCCGAAGAAGGATACCGGCGCTTTGCACTCCACCAGTACCAGGTGCTCCAGGCCGGCCAAAGCCGATGCGGCGGCCTCCGGGAAGTAGGGCAGCCGCAGCGGAGCGAATCGTCCACCCCCGCAAGCCAGGCGCGCGCCGTAGCGGCTCGCAAATACGCGCACGCCCGTCGCGGCCGCCAATTGTCCGGCCGTCTCGATCCCCCGGTCCAAGAGCGTGCTGCCTCCCAGCAACAGCCCCACCGATCCTCCGCGGCGCACCAGTGATGCGATCTCACGCACCCGGCACCGGTCGGGCTCGGCGAATCCGGCTCGTGGCGCCAGACCGGCGGGTGGACCGGCCTCGCTCCACGAAAAATCGGCGGGTACGATCAGGGTCGCCACCTGCCCCGGGGGAGCACATGCCGCGGCAACCGCGGCGGCAGCATCGCCGCCCAGGTCCGCGGCACACGCCACCGTGCGTACGTGCTCCGAGACGGTGCGGGCGAAAGCCTCGATATCGGCACTGAGCGGCGCGTCAACGCGCAGATGTTGGGTAGTGTGCTGCCCCACGATACTCACAACGGGCGAATGAGCTTTGCGGGCATTGTGAAAGTTCGCCAGTCCGTTGCCCAAGCCTGGCCCGAGGTGCAGGAGCGTGGCCGCAGGCCGCCGCAGCATGCGCGCGTACCCATCTGCGGCTCCCGAACACACTCCCTCGAACAGGCAAAGCAGCGAGCGCATCGCCGGAACCTGGTCCAGGGCCGAAACGAACTGCATCTCGGAGGTGCCGGGATTCATGAAGCATGTATCCACGCCATTGGCTGTCAGGGTCCGCAACAGGCACTCTGCGCCCTTCATCTCGGCTCCACAACCAGGGATAGGGTCATCGGATTCACTGTCAGCGTATCAGAGAGCAGTACTTTCCACCGGATCGAGCACGCGTGCTCTGCGTCAACCGCCGTTCTGTCCGAGATCGCAACATACAGTAGCCAAGAACTAACTCAAGTTAATAAACCTTCTGGTATTTCTGTTTTGCGCAGGAAACCTTACGATAGTGTATGGCGCCTCGGATTGAATGAAGTGAAACCTAGTAACGTGACGCCAAAGCGAGCTCCGCCTTGGATCCGATCATCACGCTCCTGACAACGGCTCTTGGTGCTGTAGCTGGCACCGCGGTGGGCCTTCTTATCCTGTACCGCAGACTGCGGCCACCGATCACCGACGGCGAGCTCGCCGAGCTGAAAGCGAAACTGCGCACGGGCGAGTCTTCGCTGGCCGCCGCTACATCGAACCTGGAGGACCTGCGGAAGCAGCTTGCCTTTCAGGAACGGACGATTTTGCAGAACGGCGCAGACTTGCAGAAGCGCCAGGAACAGCTCGACCTTCAGTCGGCCGAAACCCAGAAGGAGAGGACGCTGCGATCTGCGGCCGAAAAGAGCCTGGAGGAGCTGAACGCCAAAATTTCGCTCCTGCGGAGGGAGTGCACGACGCTGGAAGGCCAGGTGCTGGAAGAGAGCAACCTCGCCGGCGAGCGAGGCGCCCGCCTGGCCGCCATCGAGCCCGAACTCGAGGCCGCCAGGAACAAGATCAAGGAGCTGTCGGAACAGGCTGCCGCCTTGACCGCCGAAACTGCCGAATGGAAGCGCATAAGCGAACACGAAGTACAGATTCGGAAGGCGGCCGACACCGAACTCGCGGCTGCAAAATCCAGGATTGCGGCGTTGACGGAAGACGCCGCCCGTTTGACCACGGAAGCAGCCGAGTGCCAGTACGTCGCCGAACGCGAGACCCGGCTTCGGACCGCACTCGAGACGGAGTTGAACGCTGACCGGGAACGGCTGCTCCAGTTGACCGCTGAAATCACAGAGCTGCGTAACGAGCGCCAACAGCTCGAAATCAAACTTCAGGAAGAGAGAGGCTCCGCGGCGAAGGGCGTGGAACTGCTCAAGGGAGCCCAGGAGAAACTCGCCTCCGTATTCAAAGCCCTTGCCACTGAAGCGCCAAACGGCCTTCAAGCCAACGAAGCGAGCGAAGTAACCAGAGAGAGTCTGGAACCCAAATCGGAGGTCGAGGAGCTCGCTCGGACGGTCTAACTAGCCAAGGGCTTCGCCCTTGATATCCCTTCGGGATATGGAAGTCAGGAGCCAGAAGTCGAGGAAGTCAGAATAGCGGCAGTGTACGCTCCAAGTAGGCGGCTGACCTCTTCCAGCGCCGCAGAGATTGCCAGAGTATCGCCATACCCGAGATCCTTGACCAGGATCAGAAAGTAACGGCATTCTTCGACGGATCCCTCGGCGATATTCAGGAATCGCGCCTTGTCCGCTTTGCCGCGACGACGGAATCCTTCCGCGATGTTGGCCGGGATGGATACCGCCGCACGACGCATCTGCAACGCCAGACCGTAGGTTTCGGACTTGGGAAACG
>DATJYJ010000601.1:0-19292 GCA_035578025.1 Verrucomicrobiia bacterium | reverse complement strand
TGAAGTTCGGTAACATCGGAACGCCCGGCTATAGCAAACCGCATGCGATCTTCCGACGCTGACAGCAACACTGCATCCGCCCTTCTTCCCCCCGGAAAAACCAACAGAGTGTACATAACTTTGATCTCCCAGACAAATTCTAACCTCGGATGACGCGGTCTGACTAACCTCGATTTGGATATGGGCCTTTAGTTCCAGGACCTGATATGCTAGCGGCATGGCAAAGCCAGCGGACAGTCCGATTCCTCCGGGATTTCACTCGCTCACGGTTCACATGGCCGTCAATGGCGCGGCCGCGTACGCGGACTTTCTCAAGCGCGCCTTCGGCGCGGAGGAGATTTCGCGCTCGCCCGGACCGGGCGGCAAACTGATGCACGTGCAGGTGCGGATCGGCGACAGCATGCTGATGTTCGCCGACGATTTCGGCGCTGAGTTCGGGATGCCGCCACTGGCCCAGGGGCGAATGCCGTACCACATGCACCTCTACGTGCCCGATGCCGACGCGACGTGGGAACGGGCGGTCGCCGCCGGGTGTAAGATCACGATGCCGATCGCGGACCAGTTCTGGGGCGACCGCTACGGCCACGTGCAGGATCCGTTCGGCGTGAACTGGGCGATCGGGTCGCGCAAAGAAGAATTGACGCCGGAAGAGATTCAGGAGCGCCAGAAAAAGGCGTTCGGGGGCGGGCATTCGTAATGGCGACTCTGGGGTTGATCGAGTACTCGGATGCTCCGCCCGAAGTGCGCGCGGTCTATGACGACATCATGGAGACCCGGCGCACGGACTGGATCAATAACTTCTGGAAGGCGCTGGCGCACGATCCCCCCATGCTGCGGCGCACCTGGGAGAGCATCAAGCAGATCATGGCGCCGGGAGCGCTGGATTCCTTGACCAAGGAGCTGTTGTATCTCGCGGTGAGTGCCAGCAATCAGTGCCCGTACTGCATCGCATCGCATACCGCCAGCGCGCGTAAGGCGGGGATGACGGATGCCATGTTCGCGGAGCTGATGGCGGTGGTGGGAATGGCCAACGAAACGAACCGGCTCTCGGCGGGCTACCAGGTGGAAATCGACGAGCGGTTCAAATAAGCGGCCGCATCGACGGCGCGTTACAAACGCAACCGCAGGTAGATTGCTCCTGGAGTCGGTGCCTCGGAATAGGGCGCCGTCCGCTCGAAGCCGTACTGGTCGTACATCTCGAGAGCGCGGTCCATTACGGGCATGGTGTCGCCGAGCATCTCGCGGTATCCGGCGGCGCGTGCCTGCGCGATCACCCAATCGAGCAGTGCCCGGCCAATCCCGTGGCCGCGGAACGCCGGCCGTACATATAGGCGTTTGGCCTCGCAACGCGTGCCGTCGATCCTGCGGAGCGCGGCGCATCCGGCGGGCTCGCCATCGACCGTGGCAAGCGCCAGGGCGCCGCCGGGCGGCACGTAGTCGCCGGGCAGGCGGGCCAGTTCTCCGGCGAAGTCCTGGAAGCACGGCGTGAAGCCGAACGAATTCCAGTATTCCTCGAACAGGCAGCGCACTTGTTCGATCTCCGTGGCGGTTTGTGCCAGCGCGATCCGCATTCGGATTCACTCCGCTTTGGTGAGGCGGTCCTTGTACAGCGCGAATACCCGGTGGAAATCGAGGCCGAACATGACGGTGACCGGCGTAGCGTCGGGCACCGCGCGGCGGTCAAGCGGCACGGTCGATCCGTAATACTGGCCCCAGTTCGTCTGCACGTCCTCGTAGCGCGTTTCGTAGCGGGTCACGTAGTCGGGGTCGAGCAGATAGGCTGCGGCCAGCGAATCCCACAGGTAGCCGGTGGCGTTGGGGTTCTTGTAGTAAGCCGGGTATCGATTGCCGAAGTCCTCGCGGAACAGCGAGGTGATGGGGGTGCGCACGGAGACGATCTGTTCGAATTCGGCTTTCCGGACCGGCGCCTGGTTGCAGATGTCCAGACCGAACATGATCTTGTGGGGGATGCGCGAGCGGAGCACGATGCGCGCGGCTTCGGGGTCGAACCAGAAATTGAATTCGGCGGCCTGCGAAGCGTTGCCGGGAACGTTGATATTGCCGCCCATGAAGACGATGCGCTTGATCTTGGGCGCGATATCGGGCCGCAGGCGCAGGGCCAGAGCGACATTGGTCATCGGTCCCAACGCAAGAATGCTGATCTCGCCGGGATGGCGCTCGATTTCCGAGATGAGAAATGCCACCGCCTCGTGGCGCGGTTTGCGACCCGTGAGTTTGGCGCCCGCCGCCGGGATCACGGACAGCGGATTCTGCGTGAAGGCGCCCATATAGGAGTGCACGCCCCAGCGGCGCTCGGCTTCGTGAGCCATGGCGGTGGTGTGGACGAGCGGCTCGGTTGCTCCGGTCAGGACGGGGACCTGCGGCCGCTTGAGCAGTTCGAGAATGTGAAACATGTACTCGGCACCCTGTGGCGCCCAGACATTGCCGGGAACGACCGTAATGCCCTGGATGGCCACCTGCGTCGGGCTTCGCAGCAGCATGACCAGGGCAGCGCCGTCGTCGCCGAACAGTCCGGAGTCGGTATCGAAGATGATGGCCTCCCGGCCGGCCGCCCACGACGAGGAGCAGAGCAGCGCCAGGGCCGCAAAACGGAACATGAATTCTCAATATAGCGCGCGCATTTGTAAGCAAATGTAACTGTGTAAGAAGCGGGCCGGCGGCGCAAAACGGCCGTACGCGCCACGTGCCACGGTACAATTCAGAAACATATGAAAAGAGTCCGGTGGGGCGTGCTCGGAGTGGCGCGCATCGCGGTGAATCGCGTGATTCCGGCGATGAAGAAGGCCGAGCTGTGTGAAGTCGTGGGCATCGCATCGCGCGACCTCGTCCGCGCACAGGCGGCAGCGCACGATTGCGGGATCCCGAAGGCGTACGGATCGTACGAGGAACTGCTCGCAGACCCGGAGATCGACGCGGTCTACAATCCGTTGCCGAATCACCTGCACGTGCCCTGGTCGATTCGCGCCGCCGAGGCAGGAAAGCACGTACTTTGCGAGAAGCCGATCGGCATGAACGTCTCCGAGACACTGCACCTCATTGCCGTGCGCGACCGCACCGGCGTCGTCATGGGCGAGGGGTTCATGATCCAGGCACACCCGCAGTGGCAGCGGATCACCGAGCTGGTGCGCAACGGGCGCATCGGCAAGCTGCATTCGGCGGTGGGCACGTTCAGCTATTTCAAGCTCGAGCCGGACAACATCCGCAACATCCGCGAATACGGCGGCGGGGGGTTGATGGATATCGGCTGCTACCCGATCAAAACCTCGCGCATGGTCTTCGGAGAAGAGCCGGTGCGGGTGTCGGCGGCCATCACGCGCGATCCGCGCTTCGGCAATATCGACATGCTCACGTCGGCGATCCTCGAATTTCCTTCGGGGCACGGCATCCTCACCTGTAGTACGCAGATCATGCTGCAACAGAGCATGTGCTTCTATGGGACCGAAGGCCGGATTCAGCCGGAGATCCCCTTCAACGCGGCCATCGGGCGCGTGGCGCGGATCCGCATCGACGACGGGCGCGACCTGGAAGGCGGCGGCGCGGTGGTGGAAGAGATTGCCCCGTGCGATCAGTACGCCCTGCAGGGTGATGCCTTCGCGCGCGCCATTCGAGGCGAGGGCGAGGTGCCGGTGTCGCTGGAGGACGCGCTGCGGAACATGGCGGTGATCGACGCCGTGTTCCGCTCCGCCGAGACCGGTTCCTGGGAGCAGCCGGCGGAGCTGCTACGCGCGGCCGGCGCGGCGGTATAGCAGCCAGGCGGCGAAGATCACACTCGCGGCCCCGCCCAGAAGCTTCGCTTCGAACAGCCAGA
This sequence comes from Verrucomicrobiia bacterium, assembly GCA_035578025.1. GTDB lineage: Bacteria > Acidobacteriota > Terriglobia > Bryobacterales > Bryobacteraceae > Solibacter. The sequence continues at coordinate 15,463 of DATJYJ010000601.1, read as the reverse complement.
CGTTGGCAACGTCCGGCGTCGGCACCACGGCGCAGACGATGGTCAACAGGGTCACCAGCCAGCCCGACAGGGCGCTGATGCGCCTTCCTGCCTTCCACGCCGAACCGAAAATGTAAAGGTAAGGCAGAAATCCGGTGATCACCATCAGCGAGACCAGCTCGTCGTAGGCGGCGCGCATGGTGTCGCCGAGCTGATAAATGACGATCAGGAAAGTGGCTACGAAGCCCAGCCACAGAATCGAAATATGCGGCGTGCCCCAGCGCGGGTGGACTCTGGCAAACGCCGGTGGGAGCATCCGGTCCACGCCGGCCGCGAACGGCAGGCGCGACACGCCGGTGCCGAGGCCGCCGATCTGCCCCAGGCCGGTGGCCAGCACAAGTAGCGAGAGCACTGGGGCGATCCAGCCCGCTTGCAAAACCGCCGCCGCGGCGTGCCCAGCCTCCCTGAAGCCGGTGACTTCGTTGATCTGGTCCGGCGAAAGAATCACCAGCAGGGCCACGGTCGCAGATGTATAGAAGACCGCAGCAAATGCGGAAGCGATCCAGCCGGCCCGCGGCAGCGTGCGTAAGGGATTGCGGATTTCCGCGCCCATCAGGGCCACCGTTTCCATCCCTGACATCCCATAGGCGAGATTGGACCAGAAATTGACGGTGGACCAGTTCCATTTGGGGACGACGTCCATCGCGGTTGCGCTGCCGCGGCTCCGCCAGACCAGAATGGCGATTCCAAGCAGAAACAGGGTGACCACCCACGTCGCGCCGCCCCCGATGTTCTCCGTCCACTTGCCGAACTTCACGCCAATCATGTTGCTGCCCAGGGCGATCCAGATGGCGGCGATGGCCACTGCCAGCATGGCCGCGCGGTTTCCGGCAAGCGCTGCGACGGGCGCCGGCAGTGCCGCGAGACCGGCACTCATGTAGAAGATGGAAGCGGACGGAAACCATACCGCGATGGCCACCCAGAAGACGAAGAAGGCCAGAAACCCGTGCCACGGTCCGAAGTCGTTGCGCGTCCAGGTGTAGAGGCCGCCGGGCCCGGGATACCTGCCCGCCAGAGCGCCCACCGCGACTGCCAGCGGCACCATGAAAAGGACTGCCGTCAGCACCCACAATGCGACGGAACCGGGGCCGGCGTGGGCTGCCGCAGGAATCCATCGCGTAGCCACGATGCAGGTGGTGGCGAACAGCGTGACGTCGCGCAGGCCGAGCTCACGCTTCAGTTTCGGCTCAGACATGCGCGCGGCGAGCCGCTTCCCGTTCGGCGTGCAATTCGATTGCGATGCGCCGCAGGCCTTCATCGAGGAATTCGGGGCGGCCGCCCAGCCAGACGCGGATGAAGCCCTCCAGGCCCAGATGTGCGCCGGGCACGATCAACACGCTCTGCTGAACGCGGATACGCTCGCACAGCTCGAAGCTGGGAACCGGCGAGGCGTATCGCATCAGGCACAGGGCGCCGGCGCGGGGCTCTCGGAACGTCAGGAAATCTTCGAAGCCGGCGGCCCACTGTTTCATGACCGGCAGGTTCGCCTGTAGGATGGCCCGGGTGCGAGCGTAGAGCTTCTCGCGATTTTCGGGCTTGACCGCGATGCACGCCACGGCGTCGGAGATCTTGTTGGGGCCGATGGTGATGTAGTCGTGCTGGCTCCAGCAGTCGGCGATGACATCCTTGGGGCCGGCGATCCAGCCGATACGCACGCCGGGGATGCCGTATGCCTTGGAGAGGCCGCTGGTCACGATCACACGGTCGCTCATTCCCCAGAAACTGGGGGTGCGCTCGCCATAGATCTCGGCGCCGAGGTAGACTTCGTCGGCCAGAAGATACGCGCCAACCTCGTCGCAGCGGCGCACGATGCGCTCCATGGCGGCGCGGGAAAGCACGCTGCCGGTGGGGTTGTTCGGGTTGGAGACGTAGACGAGGCGCGTGCGCGGGTTGACGGCGCGCTCGAACTCGTCCCAATCGGGCTCCCAATCGCGCTCGATCGCAAGGCGGAAGGTCTTGATCCTGGCCCCCACACTGATCGGCACGCCGCCGTACTGCATGTAATTGGGAACTTCGAAGGCCACCTCGTCGCCATCTCGGAGCAGGGCGAGGGCCAGCAGGTAGTTGGCTTCCGATGTGCCGTTCGTGACCTCGAGATGATCGATCGTGGCGCCGGGGTACTGGAGCGCCAGCTCTTCGCGGAGCGGAATGGTGCCGTTGGATTGGCTGTAGCCGAGCGGCATGTTCAGGACGGCGTCGAGATCGAGGCCCATTTCGGCGAGCTCGCGCAGGCTCACCGGCCGCACGCCGCTCTCGCTCATGTCGAACTCGACCAGGTTCTCCCAGGTCGATTGCATCCGCTCCATTTCGAAGATCGGTATCTTCACGCCACTTTCTCCCAGCAGGATTCGGCAATGTACAGGTCTTCCACGCCAAGACCCGTGAAATCGCAGACGGTGAGCGAGTGGGGCTCCGCCGCCCGCGGCGCGGCAAGGAAATCGCCGAGCTCGACCGCGCTCTGCATCACGTCCGGCGCGTGCTGCAACTCCCCCAGCTTCTCACATTGACGGCGCGAATCGGCCAGCACGAGGGCGGCGCGGCGCAGGATGGCTGCGTCGATCTCCTGCTTGCCGGGCGAGTCCGAGCCGACACAGGAGAGATGCGTCCCGGGATGGACCGCGGCGCTATGGAGCATGGGGGTGCGGGCGGCGGTGCAGGTGACGATCAGGCGGGTCTCGTGCGCGACTTCGGCGGGGATGGCGGCGATGGAGACGTCGGCGAAGCGGGCGATGTCGCGCCGGCAGGCGTCGACGCGCTCCGGGTTGCGGCCCCAGAGGACCACGCGCTCGAGGGGGAGCACTTGCGCGTGCAGCTCCACTTGCAGGCGCGCCTGAATGCCTGTGCCGATGATACCGATGGCCTTGTCGCGGCGGCCGAGCGCGCGGGCGGCCAGCGCGGCGACGGCGGCGGTGCGCACGTCGGTCAGATGGCCGGCGTCGCGCAGGAAGGCCACGGGATCGCCGGTTTCGGCGGAGGAGAGCAGCATCATGCCGTTGCCCACGGGCAGGCCGCGTCCCGGATTGCGCGGGAAGGTGGCGGCGATCTTAAGCGCGAAGTATTTGCCGCCACGCCGGTAGCTGGACTTCATGTGGACTTCAGCCTGTTCGGGCGCGATCTCCAGGTGCATCGGCATCGGCGTGTCGCACTCGCCGTGGGAGTAGGCGATGAGCGCATCGCGCATGCGCTCGATCACTTCGGAGTAGTCCAGGAGCCGGCGGATTTCGGGAAGTTCGAGGACGCGCACTCGCGTCCCATTCTACACTTTCACGCCGCACATCTCGGCGAAACGGAGTTCGGTGGCTTTCACGCGGCCGGCGACCACGTTGAGAACGCGGTGGAGAATCTCCGTGCCCAGGGCGGAGTCTTCGAAGCACCGGGTTTTCAGGGACCCGCCGTCGATTTGGAGTGCGGTCGTGTGCTCGCGGGCACGCACCTGGAACAGCGTATCCTGCCGTTCGAGAAGGGCACTCCAGCCGAAGACGGTCCCGGGTCCGAGGCTCTGCACGACTATTGTGTAGCGGGGAGTGCGGAGTTCGACGACCACGCTGCCGCCGACCACCAGGTAGAACGAGGTGGAGCGTTGGCCGTCGACCAGAATCACCTCGTCCTCTTCAAATGTGACCTCGGTGGCCAGTTTGGCGAGCCCGTCGACTTGCGTGTTGGAAAGTCCCGCCATGAATGGATGGTCCCGGAGTGCCTGGTGCAGTGTCATATTCCCCATCGCGGGTGATAAGCCCCTATCCTGCGTGTGAAAACCGCCTCAAACTGTTGAAATCACTTGCAGCTCGGCTGGTTTGTGCAATTTCTATGCCATCGCGGGAGCGATTGTTGATATGATCGAGCGGAAAATGCATCGATATTTGATTGCTTTCCTGCTGGGCGCGGTTGTGTTCGGGCAGCCGGCGCCGCAACCGCAGAGGTACCGGAGCAAGATTACGATCTTCGATCTGGGGACGCGCCGCTCGTCGGTGCTCTACTCCGCGGACCAGGTGATCGAAGCGCCCAATTGGTCGCGCGACGGCAAATTCCTGCTGGTGAACACCGGCGGCAATCTGTATCGCCTGCCCTTGACGGGCGAGGCCAGGCTGGAGAAGATCGACCTGGGGCCAGGCGGCTACCGCTGCAACAACGATCACGACTTCACGCGCGACGGTAAGCTGCTGGCGTTTTCGGCATCGAGCCCCGGCTCACGACAATCTCAGGTGTACCTGGCGAAAGCGGACGGGTCGGATGCAAAGCTGATGACGCCGCTTGCGCCGAGCTATTTCCACGGCTGGTCGCCGGACGCGAAGTGGCTGGCGGTCGTAGGGCAGCGGGAGGGCAGGTTCACGCTTTCCCGCGTGCCCGTGGAAGGGGGAGCGGAACAGCGATTGACCACAACGGGATACGACGACGGGCCGGAGTACTCTCCTGACGGCAAGTGGATCTACTTCAACTCGAACCGCTTGGAAGGCTGGGACATCTGGCGGATGCCGGCGGACGGCGCTGGTCCCGACGATGCCAAGGCAGAGCGGGTTACGAACGACGAGGTGGAGGACTGGTTCCCGCACTTTTCGCCGGATGGCAAGCTGCTGCTGATTTTCGGGTTCCCGCACGGGACAGCCAACCACAACGACAAAATGGAGGGCGTGGTGCTGCGCCTGATGCCGGCGCCGGGCGACAAACTGAAGCCCGCTCATCCGGAAGAGCTGGTGAAATTCTTCGGCGGACAGGGCACGATCAACGTGAACTCGTGGTCGCCGGATTCGAAGAAGTTCGCCTACGTGGTCTACGAGAAGTTATGACACGGCGGAATTGGATGCAGGCAATCGCGGCGGCTCCCCTGGCGTCGGTTGCGGAGGGCGCGGCAAACGTCAAGCTGGGGGCCGATCTCTTCAGCCTGCGCTCCCAGAACTGGACGCCGTTCCAGCTTCTGGACTACTGCGCGGGGCTGAAGGTGCAGGTGGTCCACTTTTCGGAGGTCCGCTTCATCGGCGGGCTGGATCCGGACAACCTGCGGCGCGTACGCGATCACGCCGGGAAGCTGGGCATCGAAATCGAGATCGGAATGACTTCCGTCTGCCCGACCTCGAAAATGTTCAACGCGGCTGCGGGAACGGCCGAAGCGCAGCTTGGCGCGATGATCGACGCGGCCGTCACGGTGGGCTCGCGGATTGTGCGCTGCGTGCTGGGCAGCTCCGCCGACCGGCTGCCCGGGCCGATCGAGCACCACATCGAGAACATGGCGCGCGTGCTGCGAAACGTACGCTCGAAGGCGGTGGATGCACATGTTCGGATCGCGGTGGAGAATCACGCCGGCGACATGCAGGCGCGCGAGCTGAAGAGTCTGATCGAGCAGGCCGGACCGGATTTCACGGGCGTGTGCATCGACTCCGGCAATCCTCTCTGGACTATCGAAGACCCTCACCTCACCCTGGAAACGCTGGCGCCGTATGTACTGACCAGCCATCTGCGCGACAGCGCGGTGTGGCGCGTGCCCGAAGGCGCGGCAGTGGCCTGGGTACGGATGGGCGAGGGCAACGTGGATATCGACGGGTACGTGCGGAAGTATGCCGCGTTGTGTCCGGGGCGGGCGCTATCCATCGAGTCGATTGTGACCGGGCCGCGAGTGTATCCTTTCCGCGATCCGAAGTTCTGGGAGGCCTACCGGGACACGCCCGCTTGGGAGTTCGAGCGTTTCCTGGAGATCGCGGATCGCGGCAAACCGCACGCCGCCGATCCACGGCCGGCGGACCAGGAGGCCGCCCGGCGCCGAGAGCGCGAGGATTTCGAGGCCAGCCTGGAATATCTGCGAAAGCTGGTCGCCTAATCAATGTGGGGCAGGCTTTAGCCTGCGGCGGGCTTCAGCCCGCCTGGGGCGCCGGGCGATCACATCGGCGGCCGCGGCGTCTGCGGCTTGCTGAAGTACTTCTCGAAGAACGCCAGCTTGGCCGGGCTGCCTGCAACCGGGATGGGAAGCGCCCTGTCGCCGAGCTCCATCGTGGCGCCGGGTTGCTCGCTCACCGCCGGCCAGTGCGCCAGGCCCTTGCCGTTGGGATCGCCGGTGCGGACGAAGTTCACCCAATAGGAGGACATCATGTCCGCGATCTTGTGGTCCGCATCGGCAAAGGGGCGATCAGACATGTAGAGCGTGTTCATCACGTACGGGACTTCCGAGGTGTGGAAGGCGCCGAAGCGGTCCGCGTCGGGCCCCGGCATGGTGTGCTCCCAAAAATAGGTGTAGGCCTTGGTTTTCGCGGTCCTGGCGCGGTTGACAGCCCACAGGTACATGGACGCCCGCGTCGAATCCCACGAGCTCTCGTTCTGTGCGCCGTGCGCCTGTTCGTCGGTGGCTGCGGGGTAGAGCGCGAGGAAGTCCTCGCCCAGATCCGTATAGCGCTGGCGCGCCGCCTTCTGAAAGGCCTCGGCCGTGACGGTCGGATGCGGGCTGGCGCCCCCCTCACCCTGGTTACAGCCGGTCAGTGTGGGCACGTCGTTCTGCCTGCCCTGGGCGAACATCTCGGCCGCGGGCGCGGGCTGCACGTAACCGTCGACCACGACTCCGAAGCGGAACGGTCCGGCGCCGGGAACAGGCGCGGTGAGTTCCTTCCAGGACAAATTCCGTAGCTCGGCGAGCGAGTGCGCGCCTTTGGCCTCGGCAAATTGCACGCCGGCCTTTTCCTGATCGGCTAGCGTCCGGGCGCCCATCAGGCCAAGACCGCCGACGCTCGATCCGCTCTCGGCGATGGCGCCGTGAAACAGACCCTTGGCCAGAGGCGAAGCCACGAGGCTATGGACGTTGGATGCACCGGCGGACTGTCCGCCGATCACCACGCGGCCCGGGTCGCCGCCGAATGCGGCGATGTTGTCGTGAACCCAGTGCAAGGCGGCGATCAGGTCCAGCAGGGCATAATTCCCCGAGGCGTGGACCCCGGATTCCGCGGTCAGCTCGGGATGTGTAAAGAATCCGAGGATACCCAGACGGTAATTCACCGTGACCACGACGATGCCCTTCTTCGCCAGTCCCTCGCCGTCGTAAACGGGAACGGCGCCCGAGCCCTCGGTATTGCCTCCTCCGTAGATGTACACGTAGACCGGGCGTCTTTCACCCGCCGATTGTGCGCCGGTCCAGACGTTCAGGAACAGGCAGTCCTCGCTGACCCCGGTGTGGGTCATGAACTCGTAGGTCCAGGGCTTATGCTCGTCGACGATGTTCTGCATGCAGCTATTGCCGAACTGGTCCGCCTTGCGGACTCCCTGCCAGGGCCGGACCGGCTGCGGCGCCTTCCAGCGCAGATCGCCTACGGGCGGGGCGGCAAAGGGAATCCCCTTGAAGACGGTGACGGAGCTATCTTTCCCGGACACACCGGTGACCAAACCACCCGCGACCTTGACGGGCTGCGGGATGGCAGCGCGCGAGGTCGTGGCGGCGACCAAGAGCATCATGAGAGGACGCAAACAGATTCTCCTTTTGGGTTCATCTTAGTTGGGCGCAACCTTGAGTGCAATCGATCGGAAAGTAGAGCTTCGCGAAGTTATTTCGGTACGAGCCCGGTACCCTTGGCAATCTCCCGATCCACGATTCTGCTGGGCAGGAGCCTCGGCAGAATCCAGTTCTTGAACTTGCCCTTGACAACCGGGTACCGCGTTTTCGGCTTTGGCGAAGTCATCGCCTGGAACACGATATCTGCGACGGCGTCGGGAGGCAGCCCCTTGCGGCCCTCCTCAATCATGAAGTTCCCAAATGCCCGCATTGCGTTGGCGTAATCGCTGGTGCCATATGCCCCCAAATCCCCGGCTTCCGCCTTGTCCCAAATCGGAGTCGCGACGGAACCTGGGGCGACGATGATGACATCAATCCCGTACAACATCAGCTCACGCCGCAAACTCTCTGACATACCTTCCAAGCCGTGTTTGGAAGCCGCATATGCACCCAGGAACGGCAGCCCGAATTTTCCTCCGACGGAGCTGATATTCACGATGCGGCCAGGCGGTCCTGTGCGGGAACGCTCGGTGCCCAGCAACGGCGCAAACGCTTGCGTCACCAGCAATGGCCCAAGCAGATTGATCTCCAGTTGTTTCATGAAGTCGCCTGCCGGTTGAAGGATGAGGGGTGCGGCGCCGGCGACCCCGGCATTGTTCACGACACCTCCCAGCCTGGCGTTGCCAAGACTCCGGCGCACTTCTTCGGCCGCGGCGTGGATGCCTTGCTCATCGGTCACATCGAACACCAGCGGCGCAACACCGAGCTCGCGCCGAAGGCGTTCTCCATCCTCGGGCTTTCGAACGCTTCCAAAGACTCGCCATCCCCGGCGGCTGAAGACTTGTGCGATGGCGTGACCGATACCCGTCGATATCCCAGTCACGACTACCGACTGTCCGTCGTTCATTCCCCCGCCTCCATACTGCCCAGTGTAAGCGGCAGGTGAACTCAGGTGAACTCTTCTTCCCTGCCGGCGGACAAATGCCCCACCGTTCGGTGATGACCAATACCATCATCGAGGGGAGAGAGCGCAAACCACACGATAATCATTCGTTGACAGAAAATGAATCCGGCCAACCGGCGGCGCATCTTCCGGCGGGACTGACCTCACGAAACGAGACAGGATTATGAATCGCTATTGCCGGATTGTCGCCGCAGCCTTATTTCTGCTGCCCTTGTGGGCCGCGGCCCAGGTACGTCCCGCCGCGGGCGGGAGAGCCGATCAAACCACCAAGGTCATCAATGATTGCGAGAAGCGGACAAATTCGTTCAAACGCAAGGTCCGCCTCAAAAGCCGCGGCGACGCCCCCAACCTTCAGCGGGATGCGGACAACCTGGAAGAGGCCATGAACAAAGTGGGGGACTCGTGGAACAAAGATCACGATCTCCAGAAGACGCGTGCGTTTGTCACCGCGGCCATCGCGTCCAGCCAGACACTCAACCGCTTCATGGTGTCCTATCGCGGCGACCCCAGCCTGTCGAACGACTGGGCGGCGGTCCGAACCGAGCTGAACGCCCTGGCCCGCCAGTTCGGCCTGCCGGCCATCCGCTGGTAAGCTCGCTATGGCACGGTCCACGCCCTGATGAGTAGCCGTCACACCGCTACGCCGCCTGGCAGGACGGGGACTTCGCCCAGGCCCGGCAACCTGTCCGCAGTTCGTGCACATCTTGCTGCGTACAGGAAAGACGGCGGCGGTAAGATGAAGGCGTGACACGCTGGCGGCCATGACCCCGGAACAACTCGCGTGCGGAAGGGCGCCTTCGCCATCCGCGGCCCGGGAGCAAGATCGAGGCCGCGCAGCGGTATGGGATCAATCTAACGCTGCTCATTGAGAACCTCCGCTTGACTCCTGCCGAACGAGTTCAGCGAATGGAGTGGGCGATCGCCGCTGCGCGGGAAGCCAGTGAGGCCGCACGACACAGAGGCAGATGAGCTGCGAGGCCGCAATTCAGAAGCTCGTGGATTCAGGAGTGGAATTCGTGATTGTCCGCGGCTGGTCGGCAATCTTGCATGGCGGCTCGTTCATGACGCGGGACCTGGGCCTGTGTTACTCGCGCCGCCCCGTAAATTTGAAGCGCCAGGCAGCCGCACTGGCTCCTTAACACCCACGGCTGCGGGACCTGCCGCAGGGCCTTCCTTTCCTGTGGGATGAGGTCACGCTGCGGAACGGAACTGTTTTTACCCTGACGACAGACTTTGGCGAAATCGATCTGCTCGCGGAGATCAGCGGTGTCGGCAACTACGGCCAGGCCAAGGCAAACTCGATCCCCGAGTTTTCCTGGGGACGAGAGGTTTGGACTCTCGATCTGGCGACGTTGATCAAGGCCAAACGCGCTGCCGGCCGCGAGAAGGATCTAAGGATCATCCCCGAACTCGAGGCCTTGCTCGAAGCTCAGGAGCCGGAGTAGTCTCACTCCCGCCACACCGCCACGCCGCTTGGCGGCACGGTCCGCGCGCCCAGCAACAGCTCCGACGATTGGGCCGCAGGAATCACGTGCGGCACCGACGTGAAGTTGGTGGCCACCCAGAAGCCGTCGCGCCAGTCAACCACGAAGTCCGGTGGGACGCTGCCGGGGGTCACGCCGGCAGCGGCATACACCTTGCGGAGCAGTGCGGCTTCCAGATCGCCCTTCAGCGAATCCACGCCGATGTAGGTCACGGTTCCCCGGCCGAGCTTGTGCGTCACCGCGGCGGGCTTGCTCGCGTAGAACTGGTCGGCATAGTGAGCCAGCACGGTGGTGCCCGGTTGCGGATCGAGGATCTCGCCCCACGAGCCCCAGGCGTAGCGCCCGTCTCCCGCCGTCACGTACCCTTCGAGGTTGCCGGGCAGCAGATCGTAGCGCGAGATCTTCGCGCCGATCAGGCCGTAGATCGGCTCGGCCCACATCGCCTCCCACAAGTGCCCCTGCCGGTCCTTCTGTGCGGTACGCGCCGTCAACACCAGGTTTCCGCCGCCTTCGACATACGCGGTCCACTTCCGGATCAGCTCGCGATCGACGAGCTGGTAGGCCGGCGCCACCACAAACTTGTAGGGCGCCAGATCGCGGTCTTCGGTCACCACATCCACCGGCGCCATCATCGATTTGAGCGCGCGGTAGTACTTCATCCAGTGGCCGATGGTGTCCCAGCGCGCCGTCTGGCGGTGATTCTGAATGTCCCAGCGGTTGTCGAAATTGATCAGGAACGCTGCGCGGCGCGCGGCGTACGCGGCGGGCTCCTTGGCGTCCGGCTTGAGCTGCGCGCGCAGTTTGATCACGTCGCGCATCGCCTCGGCATACTCGAGGCCGCCCGGCGAAGGCGTGACGCCGTCGGTCTCCACAAGGCCCTTGTGGTAGAGCTCGCTGCCGTAGAGCGGCTGGCGGTAGCGATAGGTGCAGACGATGCGCGCGCCCGCGCTGAACGCGCGCAGGATCCACATGTGGATAGCGCCCGGCTGCGGCCACGGATTCACGCTGCCCCAGTTGACTTGTCCGGGCTGCAACTCCATGAAACCCTCGATGCCGTTGATGGGACGCATCAGGTCGTGCATGAAACTCTGAATGCTCGCGCTGCCCAGCCGGAACGCCAGCGGGCCGTATTCCGGGAACACCTCGCCGTGCACGGGGTAGTGGGTCCAGGTGAAAGCATCCAGGTCCTTCGCCGACCGCGTCGGGTCCACGTCGCCGTGCATCGCCATGAAATTCGTGGTGATCCACTGGCCGTCGCTGTACTGACGCAGGATGCGCGCCTGCATGCGGATGTAGTCCGCTGCTTCGTCGGCGAACCAGCGGTTGAGGTCGAGCAGCGCGTGCGGGCTCGGGTCCGCCACCAGCTCCTGCGGGTTGGGGATGTCGATCTGATCGAAGTTCTGATAGACCATCGACCAGAAGCCGCCGCCCCAGGACGCGTTGAGCCGGTCGATGGTGCCATACTTCTCGCGCAGCCAGCCGCGGAATTTCACCGTCGCCGCGGGGCTGTAGGAGTACTGCCGGTCGTAGTGGCTGAGTTCGTTATCGATCTGCCAGCCCCACACCCGCTTGTCGTGACCGAATTTCTTCGCCAGCTCGGTCACGATTTTCGTCACGTACTCGCGATACACGGGCGAGCTCCAATCGCCCTGCTCGCGGCTGCCGTGATTCATGCGGCGGCCGTTGGCGTCGATCATCAGGATCTCCGGATGCCGGCGGGCCAGCCAGATGGGCGGAGTCGCGCTGGGCGTGCAAAGGATCACCTTGAGCCCATTCTGTGCGGCGTTGGCGACGTTCTTCTCCAGCCAGTCGAACTGGTAGCGGCCCTCGTCCGGCTCCATGAAGTACCAGGCGAACTCCCCCATGTGGACGAACTCCATACCGAGTTTCTTGATGTTGGCCATGTCGCGGGCCCACTGGGCTTCGGGCCACGCTTCCGGGTAGTAGTAGACGCCGATGGTCATCAGGTCGGACGGTGGGAACCAGTCCTTGGGCCCGGCGGCGAGCGCAAGCGCGGGCAGTAGAAACAGAGGCGTGAGTTTCATTCACTCCGTATCATAGCGGGCGCATTCCGCCAAGACCATCTCCACGCCAAGCCTACTCGCCGTTCTGCTGCAGAAGCTTGGCCACCAGCCCCGTCCACCCAGTCTGATGGCTGGCGCCGATGCCGCTGCCATCGTCGCCATGGAAATACTCATAGAACAGAACCAGGTTCTTCCAGGCCGGATCGTCCCTGAACAGGCCGTTGTCGCCATGCACCGGCCGGCGCCCGGTCGCATCGGGAAGGAAAATGCGCGTCAGCCTGCGCGAAATCTCTGTAGCGACTTCCCACAACGTTGCGTACCTTCCCGAACCGGTAGGGCATTCCACTTTGAACTCGTCGCCGTAGTAGTGATGCAGCTTCTGGAGCGATTCGATCAGCAGGAAGTTGACCGGGAACCAGACCGGGCCGCGCCAGTTCGAGTTGCCGCCGAACAGACCCGTCGCCGATTCGGCGGGCTCGTAGTCCACGCGATGCTCGATGCCGCCGACGGACATCGCGAACGGCCGGTCCTTATGAACCCGGGAAAGACTGCGAATGCCGTAGGGCGAGAAAAACTCCTTCTCATCCAGGAGAACGCGGAGAATGCGGCGAAGCTGATCGCGATCGACAATAGACAGGAGGCGCCGCTCGCCCTTTCCGGGCAGTTCCATGGACGCGACGTTTCCCGCGAGATCGGGGCGATGCTCGATGAACCATTCCAGGCGCCGCTTGAAACCGGGCAGGCGGTTCACCAGTGCGGGCTCGAGCGTTTCGACCGCGAACAGGGGAATCAGCCCGACCATGGAGCGGATCTTGATCGGCACGTGACCCATGGCAGGCGTGTAGAGCACATCGTAGAAGAAGCCGTCTTCCTCGCTCCACAAGCTGTCTCCATCTCCGCCCATGTGATTCATCGCGTGCGCGATGTAGAGGAAGTGTTCCCAGAACTTACTGGCGACATCTTCGTAGGCCGGATCCTGGCGCGCCAGCTCCATCGCGATGGCGAGCAGGTTCAGGCTGTACATGGCCATCCAGCCGGTGCCGTCGGCCTGCTCTATGTGGTCGCCCTCGGGCAGAGGCGCGCTGCGATCGAAGATCCCGATGTTATCGAGCCCGAGAAAGCCGCCCTGGAAGACATTGCGCCCCTCGGCGTCCTTGCGGTTGACCCACCAGGTGAAGTTCAGGAGCAGCTTGTGAAAGATCCGTTCCAGGAAGGCCCGGTCGCCCTTGCCGCCGCGGCGCTTCTGCTCGATCTTATAAACGCGCCATGCCGCCCAGGCGTGCACCGGCGGGTTGACGTCGGCCAGCGCCCATTCATATGCCGGAAGCTGCCCGTTGGGGTGCATGTACCACTCGCGCACCATCAGCGTCAGTTGGTCCTTGGCAAACTCGCTATCCATGAGGGCCAGCGGCACGCAGTGGAATGCCAGGTCCCACGCGGCGTACCAGGGATACTCCCACTTGTCGGGCATCGAAACCACGTCCGAATTGTAGAGGTGAGCCCAGTCGTGATTGCGGCCCTGCTTGTGCTGCGCAGGCGGGGGCGGTTCGCCGGGATCGCCGTCCAGCCATTCCTTGACGATGTAGTGGTAAAACTGCTTCGACCACAGCAGCCCGGCCAGAGACTGCCGCATCACGCTGCGAGCCTCGGGCGAGAGGCGCGCCGGTATGATGCCCGCATAGAACTCGTCGGCTTCGGCGATGCGCACCGCGAAGATCTGCTCGAAATCTCCGAAGTCGACCTCGTCGTCGGTCTCCGAGAGCCGGAGCCTCAGCACCTTGCTCTCTCCTGCCGAAAGTGTCATTCGATAGTGGAGGGCCGCCTTGGTGCCGGCGCGTTCCGTGGCCACGGCGTTCGCGGCACCGTGCAGCAAAAAGTCGTTGATTGAGTCTTTCGAGCGAACCGCGCCGTTGTCGTACCCGTAAAGCCGCCGGCAGTTGGTTTCGTTCTCGGTTACGAGGATTTCTGCGGCGCTCTCCGCAATCAGCCGCCGCTGGCCGTAGTAGGGCTCGTCCAGTTCGATGGCGCACATCGATGCGGCGCGCAGTTGCGGCCGGATCACGCCGGGATAGCCCCACGACCATGTGTTGCGGAACCAGATGGTGGGAAGCAGGTGCAGGTCGGCGGCTTCCGGACCGCGATTCACGGCGGTGATCCGAATCAGGATATCTTCGGGGCCGGCCTTGGCGTACTCGACCGTAACGTCGAAGTAGCGGCTCTCCGCAAAGACTCCGGTGTCAACCAGCTCGTATTCCCGCTCTTCGCGTGTGCGCCGCGCATTTTCCGCCACCAGTTGCTCGTAGGGGAACGCCGCCTGGGGATACTTGTACAGCGACTTCATGTAGGAGTGCGACGGCGTGTTGTCGAGATAGAAGTAGGCCTCCTTGACGTCCTCGCCGTGGTTGCCTTCGGGACCCGACAGCCCGAACAGGCGCTCCTTCAGAATCGCGTCGCGCCCGTTCCATAGTGCAAGAGCGAAGCAGATCTTCTGGTGGCGGTCGCAGATGCCGGCGATGCCGTCCTCATTCCAACGGTAGGCCTTGCTGCGCGCGTGGTCGTGCGGCAGATACTCCCAGGGCCTGGCATCGGCACTGTAATCTTCGCGCACGGTTCCCCAGGCGCGCTCGGCCAGGTATGGGCCCCAGCGTGTCCAATGGACCCTGCGCTCGCAGCTCTCCTCGAGCCGGACCTCTTCGGCGGTAAGGGGGTGGTTGTTTTTGGCAGACACCCGGATGTTTTTCCAGTCTGCCGCTTACTCCGTGCGCAGCATCCCGCTCGTATTGCGCTTCGGCACGGCACCCACCGGGATCGTCTTCACCACCTTCATGGTCTTGTTGTCCACCACGACCACGGTGTCGTCGCCGGCGGCCGCCACGTAGAGATTCTTACCGTCGGGCGGGATCGTCAGCCACTCCGGGTGGCTGCCCACCGGCACCACCTTCAGCAACTTGCAATCCGGCAGCGAATACGCGGCAACGAAGCCGTAATACTTGCTCGTCACCCACAGCACCTTGCCGTCCTTGGTAATTGCAAGTCCGTGCGCCGGCGCACCCTGGATGCCCTGGGTCTCCTTCTCCTGTCCGGGCGGATCGGGAAGAGTCACGCGTTTGACCTCCTTCCGCGCCGCGAAATCGACCACCGCGAAACCGTGGAAATCCGAGAGCTGCACGATGATCTCTTTGGTCGATCCGTCGGGGTTGCGCGTGAATGCCATCGGACGGATGCCGCCGCTCATGGTCAGCGTCCACGCCACCGTGTTGCTGGCGGTATCGATCACGTTGATGGCTTTCGCCGGGATGGATCCCGCGACAGCGTACTTCCCGTCCGGCGTCACGTAGACGTTGTGAATGGCGCCCTTGACCGGGATACTCTTCACTTTCGTCAGACTCGCCGTGTCGATCACGTCCACAGCGCCGGGCGCCTCTGCGATCCCCACGTAGACGTGCGAACCGTCTTTCGCCACAGCGACATTGTTGGGCCGCCCGCTCAG
>DATJYJ010000600.1:0-11751 GCA_035578025.1 Verrucomicrobiia bacterium | reverse complement strand
GGCACGCTGCGCGCGCTGGAACAATCGAAGCCGGATTTGATTTTGCTGGACGTGATGCTGCCGGATGTGGACGGGTTCGAGCTGTGCCGGCAGATCCGGCAATCGCAGGTGCTGGGGCGGACGCCGGTGCTATTTCTTACGGCGCGGTCCGACGAGGTGGACCGGGTGCTGGGGCTGGAGATCGGCGGCGACGATTACATGACCAAGCCGTTCAGCCCGCGCGAGCTGATTGCGCGGGTGAAGGCGCACCTGCGGCGCGAGGATATGGACGCGGAGCCGCCGACCTTGAATCTCGGTCCGTTCCGGCTGGACCGGACCGGCCACCGCGTGTTTCTGCGCGACCGCGAGATCGAGCTGACCTCGACCGAATTCAATTTGCTGGAGTTTTTCCTTACGCATCCGGGGCGCGCGTACAGCCGCGATCAACTTCTGGAATCGGTGTGGGGGCACCAGCGGTATGTGACACCGAGAACGGTGGACGTTCACGTGCGCCGCCTGCGCGAACAGATCGAGGAGCAGCCGGACTCGCCGAAGTACCTGACCACGGTGCGCGGGTTCGGGTACCGGTTCGAAGAAGCGACATGACCGGGAAGATTTTTCTCAAGCTGATTGCGGGCGTGCTGGGCCTGCTGCTGCTGGCGCTGGCCGCGGTGGATTATTTCGCGATCGACGTGGCCAGGGAGAACTATCTGCAAAACCTGAAGGACCAGTTGGCCGGCAAGTGCCGGATGCTGGCGCTGTCGCTGCCGGCGGCGGAGAGCCTGGACGCGGCGCAGGCAAAGCGGATGGCCGCTGCCGCGGGGGGACGGATCACGATCGTTCGCGCCGACGGCAAGGTACTGGTGGATTCGGAGGCCAACGCCGCGCAGATGGAGAACCACGGCACGCGTCCCGAGGTGGTGGACGCCTTTGCGCACGGCGTGGGATCGAACAGCCGGCTGAGCGCGACTCTGGGCGATCCATTCCTGTACGTCGCGGTGCGCAGCGCGGACGGCGCGGCGGCGATCCGCATCGCCGTGCCGCTCTCGGAAATCGACCGGCAGGTGGGCCTGATCCGCCGCAAGTTTCTGGTGAGCACGGCGGTGGCGTTCCTGCCGGCGATCCTGATCGCGGCGATTCTGGCGCGGCTGATTTCGCGGCGGCTGGCGCAGATCATGGCGCACGCGGGCGAACTGGCGCACGGCAATTTCCGGGCGCGCCTGTCACAGGGCGGATCGAGCGAGTTCGGACAGCTTGCGCGCACGTTGAACGAGACGGCGGAGAAGCTGCAAAAGACGGTTTCCCAGTTGCAGCGCGAGCACGCGGAACTGGAGAGAGTGGAGCGCATCCGAAAGGATTTCGTGATCAACGTCTCGCACGAGCTGCGCACGCCGCTGGCGTCGATCCAGGGGTACACGGAGACGCTGATCGACGGCGCACTGCACGATCCGGAGCATAACATGCGCTTTCTCGGCATCATCCGGCACAATGCGGAGCGCCTGGCGCGCCTGACCGAGGACCTGCTGACGCTGTCGCGGATCGAGCAGAAGCGCAAGAAATTCGAATTCGAGCCGCGGCTGGCGAACAGCCTGATTCACGACGCGCTGGAGGTGGTGCGGCCGATCGCGGAGAAGACCGACCTCCGGCTGCGCGCCGAGCCTGCTCCGGACAATGCGGTAGTGTGGTGCGATAACGAGGCAGTATCGCAGGTGATGAGCAATCTTCTGGATAACGCGATCAAGTACACTCCGTCGGGCGGCGAGATCACGGTGGGCGCGCACGAAGCCAACGGCATGATCGAGTTCTTCGTGCGCGACACGGGGATCGGGATTCCGGAGGAGGACCTGCCGCGGCTGTTCGAACGCTTCTACCGGGTGGACAAGGCGCGCTCGCGCGAGCTTGGCGGGACGGGGCTGGGGCTTTCGATCGTCAAGCACCTGGTGGCGGCGCACGGCGGAACGACACGTGTGGAAAGCACCGTCGGGCGGGGCTCGACGTTCTATTTCACACTTCCGGTGCAGCCCGCCGAGTTGGACGGGGCGGCGCTTAATCCCGAATTCACGGCGTCTTAACCATCCCGTAACGGGAGCGCTGTTACGTTGTTCCTGATGAAAAAGATTTTGCTCATCGAAGACGACGTCGATCTTTATTCGCTCTTAAAGTACAACCTGGAGAAAGAAGGCTTTACACTTACCGGATTGCAGACCGGCCGCGGAGCTTTGGAGCTGTGCCGGCAGGTGAGGCCCGACCTGATTCTGCTGGACATCATGCTTCCCGATTCCGACGGCCTCGACATCTGCAAGGGAATCCGAAAAGACCCGGACCTGGCGCAGACTCCGGTCATCTTTCTGACGGCGCGCGCCAGCGAGACGGACCGCATCGTCGGTCTGGAGCTGGGCGCGAACGACTACGTGGTGAAACCGTTCTTCGTGCGCGAGCTGATCGCGCGCATCAAGCTGCAGTTCCGCAACCAGGCGGCACCGGCGCGCGTTCTGGAGGCAGGCGGCGTGGAACTGGACCGCACGAGCTGCCAGGTGCGGCTCGACGGGCAGCCGCTATCGCTGACGGCGACGGAGTTCCGGCTGCTGGAGTTCCTGATGAGCCGGCCGGGGGTGGTGTTCAGCCGCGAGCAGCTTCTGAACGCCGTGTGGGGCCAGGACCGGGCGATCACCGACCGCGCCGTGGATGTCTATGTTCTGCGCCTGCGGCAGAAGGTGGAGAAAGATCCGGCCAATCCGGTGCTGATTCACTCGGTGCGGGGGTTCGGGTATACGTTCGAGCCGCGGCGGGCGATGGCTGCAGTGTAGTGGTGGGCGGGCGATCGCCAGCCGCCGCCCGCGCACGATGTGAATCCCCGGGGAGACCTGATACTATGCCGTTGGTTTCCCCATGCCCATTCGACGGCTGTACGGCCCGCTCACCATCGCGTGGAGCGCGGCGCTGTTGTTCCTGATCCAGCCCATCATGGCGAAGGCTCTGCTGCCGCGATTCGGCGGGTCGGCCGGAGTCTGGGTCACGTGCATGATGTTCTTCCAGGTCGTGCTGCTCCTGGGCTACCTGTACTCGTTCTGGATCTCGCGGTACGCGAGCCCCGCCGTTCGGACGGCGGTTCATCTCGGCCTGTTGGCGGCAAGCCTGCTGGTGCTGCCCGTGCGCGCGCCCGCCGAATGGGTCTCCGGAAATCCGGTGCTGGCGATTCCCGGGATACTGGCTGCGTCCGCCGGCCTGCCGTTCTTCGTGCTCGCCACGACGACCACCCTGGTGCAATGCTGGCATTCGGGGAGGCGCGCGCAACAGCTTCCCTACTGGTTGTTCGCGGTCTCCAATAGTGCGTGCGTGCTGGCGCTGCTTTCGTACCCGCTGGCGATCGAGCCTGGCCTGGCGACTTCGACGCAGTTGCGTTGGTGGTCGGCGGGGTACCTGATAGTGGCTGTGCTGTTGGGTATCGGGGTTGTCTCGAACCGCGGGTGGAGACCGGAGGACGAGCCCGGCACGGCGGACGCCGATGCTCTCCGGCCGACGCTCTGGATCGCGCTCAGCGCGACGGCGTCGGCGCTGTGGCTCGCGGTGGCCAACTACCTCAGCCAGGAAGTTGCGGCCATACCGCTGCTGTGGGTGCTGCCATTGGCGCTGTATCTGCTCAGCTTTGTCCTGTGCTTCGCGTCGGACGGTTTCTACCGGCCGGCGTGGTTCCGATGGCTGCTGCCGGCGTGCTGGGTGGCGATTGGCTCGCGCATCGGGTTGGCCGGCACGGTTACGGACCTGCGGGTGGACCTGCTGATTCTGTTGGGGGCGCTATTCGTGCTGTGCCTGTTTTGCCACGGGGAACTGGCGCGCACGCGACCGCGTTCCGGCCGGGGCCTGCCCTTCTTCTATCTGATGGCCGCGACGGGCGGCGCGCTGGGCGGGATTTTTGTGGCGGTGGCCGCGCCGGCGATGTTCACTTCCTACCTGGAACTGCCGGTGGCAATCGCGGCCACGATGCTGCTGTCGATGGTGCTGATCTATGGAGTCACCTCGCGCGGGCGGCTCATCCGGCTGGGGACTCTGTCGATCGCGGCCCTGGTAGTTGCCTCGAGTTTCCAAAACGGGGCGACACGCGTGGCGGCCGGACGGAATTTCTACGGGGCACTGCAGATCCGCGACAGCGGCGAAGGCGAGCGAGCGGTGCGAACGCTTTATAGCGGCCGCACCATCCACGGCGTGCAGTTCCTTGCGCCGGCGCGCAGCCGCATTCCGACGGCGTACTACGGGATGCAATCCGGCATCGGACTCTTGCTGGGCGGGCAGGGCAATGCGAACCGCCGCGTTGCGATGGTCGGGCTGGGCGCCGGGACGCTCGCGGCTTATGGACGAAAGGGCGACTTCTTCCGGTTCTACGAGATCAACCCGGCGGTCATCGAAGCCGCGGCGAAGCAGTTCCGCTTTGTGGCCGATTCCGCGGCGGAGGTCAGCGTGGTGCAGGGCGACGGCAGGCTGCGGCTGGAGCAGGAGCCTCCCGGGAGCTTCGACGCGATCGTTCTGGACGCATTCTCCGACGACGCGATCCCGGTTCACCTGCTGACCCGCGAGGCATTCCAGGCTTACTTTGCGCGGCTTCGGGAACGCGGCGCCGTGGCCATCCATGTTACGAACCGGTATCTCGACCTGCGGCCGGTGCTGGAATCCGTGGCCGCCACGCTGCAAAAGAAGGCGGTGCGGATTGCGAGCCCGGCCGATCCTGAGCAGCAGGTTCTGGGCGCGGACTGGGTGGTGGTGTCGAACTCCGACGCGATTGGCGAGACACTTGGACGGCGCGCCGATTCTGCACCCGTGAAGCGCGGGCCGCTGTGGACGGACGAGTACAGCAACCTGATTCAGGTGTGGAGGTAGCGTCCGCGCTGACCGGCGACCTTTGCGGGATACAGGGCGGTCCCCACACTTGATACGCTGTCGGAATGTACAGGCTTCTCTTTCTCCTGGTATTGCCGGCGCTTGCGCAATCGCCGATGGAACTGCTCGGCGACCCGGCCGTGCGGACGGCGATGGACGCGGTGGTCCGCAACGAACCGCAGATTCTGGACTTGCAGGTGAGGGTGTGCGAGATTCCGGCGCCGCCGTTCAAAGAGGAGGTGCGGGGACGCGAGCTGGCGCGGTTGTTCGGCGAGCTGGGGTTGAAGGATGTGCGCACGGACAAGGCGGGGAACGTGATCGGTGTACGGCCGGGGAAGGCGGCGCGCCCCAACCTGGTGTTCAGCGCGCACCTGGATACGGTGTTTCCGGAAGGCACGAACGTGAAGGTCACACGCGAGGGCGACGTGATGAAGGGGCCGGGAATCGGCGACGATTGCCGCGGGCTGGCGGTAATGCTCGGGGTCATCCGCGCGCTGAACGAGGGACACGTTCAGACGCAGGGGACGATCACGTTTGTCGCGGACGTGGGCGAGGAAGGGCTCGGCGATCTTCGCGGGATGAAGAGCCTGTTCTTCGACAGTTTGAAGGGGCAGATCGACCGGTTCATCTCGGTGGACGGGATCGGGCTGGGGATCACGCACATCGGGGTCGGAAGCAACCGGTACAAAGTCACGTTCCAGGGGCCGGGCGGGCACAGCTACGGAGCGTTTGGAATGGCCAACCCGATCCAGGCGATGGGGCGCGCGATCGCCAAGATCGATGCGATCCAGGTGCCGGCGGAGCCGAAGACGACGTTCAACGTGGGGCGCGTGGGCGGCGGGACGAGCATCAACGCTATTCCATTCGAGGCGTGGATGGAAGTGGACATGCGGTCGGCGGATCCGGCGGCGCTGAAGGAAGTGGATACCAGGTTCAACGCGGCGGTGAAGGAGGCCGTGGCGGAGGAGAACGCGCGGTGGCACAATCGCGGGGCGGTATCGGCGGCGGCGGAACTGGTGGGGGTACGGCCGGCGGGACAGACGCCGAAGGAGAGCCCGATCGTGCAGACGGCGCTGGCCGTGTCGCGGGCGCTGAAGATCGAGGAGGTGCTGCGCGAGGGGTCGACGGATTCGAACGTGCCGATGAACCTGGGGATCCCGGCGATCACGATCAGCGGCGGGGGCGCCGGGTCGGGAGCCCACTCGCTGAATGAGACTTTCAATGCGAAGGAATCGTGGCGGGGAACGCAGAGGGCGCTGCTATTGGCGATTGCAGAGAGCCAGGCCGGGTGGTAGTCTGCACACCATGAAAACACTGCTTCTCGTTTTGTTTTCGGCGGCCGCGCTGCAGGCGCAGGCGCTCAACATTATTGTCTTCGGGGCACATCCGGATGACGCGGAATATCGCGGTGCGGGTGTCGCGATGAAGTGGGCCAAGGCAGGGAATCACGTGAAGTTTGTCGCCGCGACGAACGGCGATATCGGACACTGGCAGATGGCCGGGGGACCGCTGGCGCAGCGGCGCAAGAATGAAGTGCTGGAGGTGGCGCGGCGGCTGGGAGTCACGACGGAGGTGCTGGACATCCACGACGGCGAGATTCTGCCGACGATCGAGAACCGGCGCACGTTCACCCGGCTGATCCGCGAGTGGAATGCGGACATCGTGATCAGCAACCGGCCGAACGACTATCACCCGGACCACCGCTACACCGCGATCCTGGTGCAGGACTCGGCGTACATGGTGACGGTGCCGTTCTTTTGTCCGGATGTGCCGTTCCTGAAGAAGAACCCGATTTTTCTGTACGCGTCGGACAGTTTCCAGAAACCGAATCCGTTCCATGCGGACGTGGCGGTGGCGATCGACGACGTGATGGACCAGACGCTGGACGCGCTTCTGGTGATGGAATCGCAGATCCACGAGGGCGGGGCGAACGGGTACGAGGGCCTGTTTCCGGCGACGGAGCCGGGGCGGCAGCAACGCCGCGACCAGGTGCGGAAAGAACTGGCAGCGCGGTACGCGGGATACGCGAATCGATACCGGGATGCGCTGGTAGCGATGTACGGCGAGGAGCGGGCGCGGCAGGTGAAGTACGCGCAGGCGTTCGAGGTCTGCGAGTACGGCCGGAGGCCGTCGGCGGAGGAGCTGAAGAAGCTGTTTCCGCGCTGAACCCGTGCGACAGACACGTGATATTCTGTTCTTGCTTTTGAATCCTATATAGATAAAGGAGATTCCCCGTGAGAGTCGGTGTTTTTACCCCGCTGCTGTCGCAGTTGCCGTTTGAAGACGTCCTCAAAAAGCTGAAAGGCTACAACATCGATACCGTGGAACTCGGTACCGGCAATTATCCCGGCGACGCGCACTGCAAGCTCTCGATGCTCGAAAACAAAAGCGAGCTCAACGATTTCAAGCAGAAACTCGCGGACAACGGATTCAGCATCAGCGCGTTGAGCTGTCACGGCAATCCGCTGCATCCCGACAAGGCGCGCGCGAAGCACGATCAGGAGGTGAGCCGCAAGACCATCCGGCTGGCGGAGAAGCTGGGCGTGCCGGTGGTGATCGATTTCAGCGGCTGCCCGGGCGATGGGCCGAAGGCGAAGTATCCGAACTGGGTGACGTGTCCGTGGCCGCCGGAGTATCTGGACGTGCTGGCGTGGCAGTGGGAGAAAGTGGTGACGCCTTACTGGACGCGGCAGGCAAAGTTTGCCGAGGACCACGGGGTGAAGATCGCCATCGAGATGCACCCGGGGTTCGTCGCGTACAGCCCGGAAACGATGCTCAAGCTGCGGAAAATCGCGGGCAAAGCGATCGGGTGCAACTACGACCCGAGCCACATGTTCTGGCAGGGCATCGATCCCATCGCGGCGGTGCGGCTGCTGGGCGACGCGGTGTTCCACGTGCACGCAAAAGACACGCAGATCTACGAGCGCAACCTGCCGCTGACCGGCGTGCTGGACACCAAGAGCTACACCGACGAGCGCAACCGCTCGTGGATCTTCCGCACCTGCGGCTACGGTCACGATTCGGGCTGGTGGAAGGAATTCGCCAGCACGCTGCGCATGTTCGGCTACGACTACGTACTCTCGATCGAGCACGAGGACAGCCTGCTTTCTCCGGAGGAAGGGCTCTCGCGGGCGGCGTCGTTCCTGCACCAGGTGGTGATGAAGGAAAAGCCGGCCGCCGCCTGGTGGGTGTAAGCTCCTACTTCTTCACGAACGCCGCGATATCGTCGATGACTTCCGGGGCCACGTGCCCCGGTTTGGCGTATTCCTGGGTGGTGCTGGGACCGGACCCGGCGACGAACAGGTGGTTCAGCGCCGGATAGCTCTTGAGCGCGACGTTCTTGCTGCGGGCGAGGCCCGCCTTCCAAAGGTTGAAATCCTTCATGGGGACCTGGAAATCGCGCTCGCCCTGGAGGATCAGTATGGGCATGCCGATTTTGGCGGCGTCGGCGATAGGATCGTAGTCCTTCAGATTGAGCCAGTAGGTCACGGGCTGGTTGAAGACCGCGGGCAGGTCTTCGTCGCCGGGTTCGAGGCTCTTGACCTTGGCCTGGATGGCCTTGGCGTTCTCGAGAGTCTTGGCGGTGCCGCCCGCGGTCTGCACCTGCTCGACGAGCAGGTCTTCGAGGTGGCGGGCGTTGGCGGCCATGAGGATGAGGCCGGCGATCTGCGGGTCTTCGGCAGGGATGCGCGGCGCGGCGTATCCGCCGAGGTCGTAGCCGATCATGAAGATGTGCCTGGCGTCGACGTTGGGCAGGGTGCGCAGCAGTGCGGCGGCCTTCAGGGCGTCTTCCACGGTCTCGTCGTGCAAGGTGAACCGCTTCATGACGGCGACGCGCGAGCCGTACACTTTGGTGCGCTTGTCGTAGCGCAAGACGGCGATGCCGCGCGAGGCGAGACCCTCCGCGAGGTCGCGGAAAACGCGGGTGCCGCCGATGGTCTGGTCGCGGTCGCTGGGTCCGTTGCCGGGCACGAGCACCACGGCCGGAAATGGGCCGCTGCCGTTGGGCGCGGTGAGAGCGCCGGGCAGTTTCCACTCGCCGTCGCCGACGGTGACCGCGCGCTCGCTGAAGGTGTCGGGCTTGCTGTAAGCCGGGCGCTGCCACGGCGCCTCGCCGGGAAGCACGAAGAACCCGCTGACCAGCCCCGAGGAATTGATCAGGAAGCGGAAATTGATGGCGCGGTTGGCGAACTTCACGGGGATGACGACGGCGGTGTTGGGGCCGATCTTCGTGGCTTCCGGATTGCCCACGGTCTCGACGGCGCCGGCGGCCTTGAACTGGTCGCCGATCTTGGCGAGCGCGGGCTCGGGAAGGGAGCTCTGCAAGTCGGGCGTGGACATCTTCAGGAATTCGGAATACCTGCCGCCGAGGACCGCGTCGAGCGCCTTGCGCGCAAGCGCCGCGGGGTCCTGCGCCGGTTGGGCCGTGACGAGTGCGGCGAGAAGGGGCAGGATAGAAAACGCGCGTTTCATGACGCTTTCATTGTAATGTGGTACGGGGGTTGGGATGGAACATTCCAGGAGGACCTTCGTGTTCGGCGCCGCGGCCACGGCGGCTTGGGCGCAAAGTGCCGGCAGCGGATTGACCGCGGGCGAAGTGATCGGCCGGATTCAGAAGAATGTCGGAGTGCCATGGCGAGAGGCGACGGTGGATACCATCAAGTCCGGCAGTCCAGGGACTCGCGTGACGGGCATCGCCACCACCATGATGGCGACGCTGGACGTGGTGCAGCGCGCCGCGGCGGCGGGACGCAACATGGTGATCACGCACGAGCCGACGTTTTACTCGCACGAGGATAAGACCGACGCGTTGAAGGACGACCCGACATACCAGTTCAAGCAGTCGTTTCTTGACCGGCACGAGATGGTGGTGTTCCGGTTTCACGATCACTGGCACGCGCACCGGCCCGACGGGATCGCGACGGGAATGGTGCAGGCGCTCGGGTGGGAGAAGAATGCGGACCCGCAGGATGGGCGCCGGTTTCTGTTCGACGGCATCACGCTGGCGGCGCTGGCGCGGCAGATCGAGGAGAAACTGAAGATCCGCACGATGCGGGTGATCGGCGATCCGGGGCTGCGCGTGCGCAGCGTGAGCGGGAATTGGGGGTACGCGGGCAGCCTGCGCGGGTTCGCAAGGCCGGACCTGGAGGTGCTGATCATCGGCGAGGCGCGGGAGTGGGAGCTGGTGGAGTATGCGGCCGATACCGTGACTTCGGGGAAGAAGAAAGGACTGATCGTGCTCGGGCATATTCCGTCGGAGCAGGCCGGGATGTCGCACTGCGCGGAGTGGCTGAAGGGATTCATCAGCGAGGTTCCGGTGGAATTTATCGCGGCGGCGGAGCCCTTCTGGCGGCCGGGCGCGCCGACGGCGGGGTAAGGTATTGCGACGCTGGATATTGCGACGCGAAGGCCTGCCTTACTGATCGCTTCGGGGCAGGTCGGGAACCTGCCCCACAAAGAACGCGGCATAATGGACGCATGGACAATGGCGACTCGCCGGTGACGCGGGCGGAATTGCAGGCGGAACTGAAACAGTTGAAGATCGAGCTGAAGCGCGAAATCCTGGACGGGGTACAGGAAGTGGTCCGTGACTCTCAGACCGAGATTCTGAAGGCATTCCTGCCGTTTCAGGAGGCGACCAATATCCGATTCCGGGCGCTGGAGGCAAAGGTGTCGAACACCGACGTCGGGATTACCGAGAGAATGGCCATTCTGGAGCGGCGGCTGCAGGAGATCGAAAAGCGGCTGCTGATGAATCCACCGGCAGCGTAGGCGCGCTCCGCGCGGGGGCAGGCCGGGAGGCCTACCCCACAAAGACCACGATCTTTACTCTACAGGTGTCCAGGAGGAGTCGGGATCGAAACGGGTGATGCCCGGGAGCGGCTTGCCCGCCACGGGCTCGATGTCCTTCTCATATACCATGCCATCCTGGTTCACGATGAACGTGTGGATGCCGGTGACTCCGTATTCCGCGGGCCAGGCGACGAGGGCGAAGCCGCCGATCAGCTTCTCCTTAACGCGATAGGTGTGAGCGCCTCCGTTAGCGTTGGGTCCCTGACCGTCGAGCAGGCGAAAGTAGTATCCGTGATACGGCTGGGCATCACCTTTATGCGTGCCATCCCAGGAGGCGTGGGCCAGGCCTGCCGGAATCAGCGGTTCGCTCTCACCTTCCCAGTACAATCCATCGTGGCGGCCGGAGGTGCTCATCAGGCGGGGCGCGTACTGAAGGAGTCCGTCGGGGCTGCGGGCCTCGGAGGCATACTTCTTCTGAGCATCGACGTAGCCGTGGCAGATCTCGATGGCATCGAGCTCGTGGGCGCCGATGCGCCGCGCCCGCATCTCGGCGCGGGTCTGAGAGGCATCGAAGCTCCATTTGCCATTGGTTCGGCAAATGGGGACGGGGAACGGCCAATCTTCGCCGCCGATCACCAGGATGGCCCGGTTCGGGGTCATCGGTGAAACCTCGATCTTATGGCTGGCTTGCGCAAGAGTAGCAAATTCGCTCTGCTCGGCACGGTCCTGCTCGGGCTTGCCGGAGGTCAGGATGGCGTTCTGCTGCGGCCCGATGATGGCGGCGAGGCGCGCCGAATCATGGTGTGCGGCGGCGTCGATCAGGGCCTGCGCCGCCGCGTCGGCGGTATCGAAGCGCTCCTGAGCGAAAGCAGGTCCGGCACAGGCGATGACCGCCGTACAACAAATGGTACAGAGTCGGTGTATCATATGCGTTCCTCCCAGCTATCTTCGGCCGCCGCCGTGCATTCCTCCGCCACCATGCATGCCGCCGCCACCCCGCATGCCGCCTCCGAACGTGCGGCCCGCACCCATACTGGAGAAGCCCCGGTCGCTCTGAATGCGGGACATGCCGCCATTGTGATAGCCGCCGAATACACTGTGATTGCC
>DATJYJ010000599.1:0-14095 GCA_035578025.1 Verrucomicrobiia bacterium | reverse complement strand
GCCTTCTTCAATGTCACCTTGCCGGAAAAATCCTGGACCGCCAGGCAGACCGGGGAATACCTGGAAGGCTTCAGCCGGGGCACCATCATCAGCACCGCCGTCCACGAGGTATACCCGGGGCACTACGTGCAATTCCTTTGGGTGGCGCGCGCGCCCTCCAAAGTCCGCAAACTGCTGGGTTGCGGGTCCAATGCCGAAGGCTGGGCCCATTACACCGAGCAGATGATGCTCGACGAAGGCTACGGCAACGGCGACCTGAAATTGCGCCTCGGGCAGTTGCAGGACGCGCTCCTCCGCAATGCCCGCTTCATCGCCGGCATCCAGATGCACACCGGGACCATGACCGTCGACGAAGCTACCGAGTTCTTCGTCAAGGAAGGCTACCAGGTCCGGCCAGTGGCGGAGAAGGAGGCCAAGCGCGGCACCAGCGATCCGACTTATCTCGTCTACACGCTGGGTAAGTTGGAGATTCTGAAGTTACGGGAGGATTACAGGAAGTTGAAAGGCGGGAAATATACGTTGCAGGGTTTCCACGATGCCTTTCTACAGCAGGGTTTTCCCCCGATTAAGATTGTCCGGCGTGCGCTGCTCGGCAATGATTCGCCGGTGTTGTGACGCTCACACCAGGTGAATCGCGACACGCGCCAACAGGGTTCCGATCGCCGCTCCGGCGACCACATCGCTCAAAAAATGCATACCCAGTAAGATGCGCGATGCCGCCACGCTAAGTGCGCAGAAGTACAAGCCGAACATGAGCTCGGGGTAGAAATGGCACAAAGATACCGCAACTGCGAACGCGGTAATCGTGTGGCCCGAGGGAAACGAAAACTGGTCCGGCGGCAGCAGCGTAGCCCAGCAATGCGGCTCGAACGAGCAAGGGCGCCGGCGCCCCGCTCTTTTCTTTAGCGTGAGAAACACCGCGATTCCCACGGCCGCCGCCATTGCCGCGGCGCTCACCGCCGCAAGTCTTCCCTCGCCGCCGAACGCCAGAATCACGGCTCCCATCACATACCACAGCCAGCCGTCGCCGCCGCGCGTGGCGCAGATCATCCAGATGCGGATCCAGCGCGGAGCATACCAGCGGTTCACGCGGCGCATGAGGGTGTGGTCGCGCCGTGCGATGAAGTTCAGCATGCCATCACCTCCGCGATGCGTACCGCTGCCCGGCTGGCCTTGCGCGAGCGCAAATGCTGTGCCATCCACCAGCGCGCGAAGAAATGCTCCAGCACGTAGTTGCCCAGTGTCACCAGGGGAACCAGCGCGCCCAGCGCCACGAGCGGCAGCGTCCGCGGGTCTTCGCGCACCATATCCCGGCCGATGGCGACGACGTCGCGCGTAAGCTTATACACTCCGCCGGATTCGCCGCGCACGCGTCCCAACCCGCTTCGCAGGCCGGCCAGGTACTCCTGGCGATTGCGCGCACCCGGAACCGTCGTCCACGCGCACCCGACACTCGCCATGGCGTGCGCATCGCTTCCGCCCACCTCCGCCCGGGCCGCCCAGTCTGCCAGCCGCGCGGCGCTGGCATTGGCAATCGCCAGCATGTGCCCGTTGTGTGTCTCCAGCGCGGGAAACGCAGTCGCGAAGAGCTCGAAATCCGCCTCGGCCCGCCGCCCCGTCAGGCGCGAAAACACATGATTGGCGCTGAAGAAGAGATTGTGATCCACCAGCCAGGCAAACAGCGACTCGAAGTCGTTCCGGCGCCGCTGCAGCTCCACATGGTCGCGTTCCGTGATGTCGTACACCCCCACGTGCAGTTCCGTGCCGCTGGGCAGCCTGCAGGTGACCTCCTCGCTGAGAAAGAAATCCGGCCGCGAACGCAGCGCTTCCACCGCGTCGATCGAATCATGGTCGGTGACCGTCACCAGGTCCATGCCGGCCCCTTTCAACTTCTCGTACACCGCGAGCGGATCGTTGTAACTCTCCCGGCACACATGACGCAGTACCGGGATGGTGCACATCCCGGAATGCCTCGTGTGGACGTGGAGGTCGCACCTCATGCCTAACTTGTAGCTCCGGAACCGCTACAGTTCGGTGACAGGTGGAAAAAACGTGTGTTAACCATCATGTTTTGCATCGGGCCTCGCCGTGCCACAATCGAGTGTGATGAAGCAGCTCGATTTCCTGTTCTTCGACGCCGGCGGCGGCCACCGTGCCGCGGCCAACGCGTTGAAACAGGTAATCGAGCAACAAAACCGGCCGCTCCAGGTCCGGTTGGTCAATCTGCAGGAGCTGCTGGATGAGATGGATATCTTCCGCAAGCTCACCGGCCTCCGCTTGCAGGACGTGTACAACCTGACCCTGAAGAAAGGCTGGACACTCGGCTCGCCACAATTGTTAGTTGGAATGCACCTGGTCATCCGCCTGTTTCACGCCAAACAGGTGCGCATGCTCGCGACGTTCTGGCGCCAAAGCCGGCCGGACATGGTGGTTTCCCTGGTGCCCAACTTCAATCGTGCCATTTGCCAGAGCCTGAAGCAGGCTCTCCCCAGCGTGCCGCTGGTCACCATCCTCACCGACATTGCCGACTACCCCCCGCATTTCTGGATCGAGCCCAACCAGCAACAGCACTTCATCTGTGGCTCGTCGAAAGCCGAAGAGCAGGCTCGCGCACTGGGTCATGCGGCCGAAAGCATTCATCGCGTCTCCGGCATGATTCTCAATCCGCGCTTCTACGAGCTCCCTCCGCTCACGCTGGAGGAGCGCACCCGCGCCCGCGCCGGGCTCGGATTCGACCCGGCCCAGCCGGTCGGCCTTGTCCTGTTCGGCGGCGAAGGCTCCGCCGTCATGCTGGACATCGCGCGCCGGCTCGATACCCGCCAGCTCCTCATGATCTGCGGCAAGAACACCAGGCTGCGCGAAAAGCTCGAGTCCACGCCCCACAGCGCCCGCCTGTTCGTCGAAGGCTTCACCAAGGAGGTCCCGCGATACATGCAGCTCGCCGACTACTTCATCGGCAAACCCGGCCCCGGCAGCATCAGCGAGGCAGTGGCCATGAAGCTTCCCGTAATTGTCGAGCGCAACGCCTGGACTCTCCCTCAGGAGCGCTACAACGCCGTCTGGGTGCGCGAGCAGGGCGTCGGCATCGTGCTCCCAAACTTCCGCGGGATCGCCCGTGCCGTCGACGATCTGCTGGAACCCTCCACCTATGCGCACTTCCGCCACGCCACGTCGCAACTGAACAACCGCGCCGTCTTCGAAATACCGGATATCCTGGAGCAGATTGCCAATTCCGGAGGGCTCGCTTGAACGCGGTTTGGCTGGCTTTGAAGGGCCTGGCTGCCGGGTTCGCCATCGCCATCCCGGTCGGCCCGGTGAACGTGCTGATCGCTTCCCGCGCCCTGAATCGGGGGCGCCGCGCGGGATTCCTCTCGGGCGTCGGCGCTGCCGCGGCCGACACCGCCTACGGCTCCGTCGCCGCCTTCAGCATCACCTTCATCATTCAGTTTCTTATCAAAGAAGAATTCTGGATTCGCGTGGTCGGCGGAATCCTGCTGGTGGGGATCGGCGTGATCTACTTCCGCAAGCCGCCTCAGCCTATTGGCGGCCAGAAAAACGGCAGCGATCATTCCGACCTGGTTTCCACCCTCCTGCTCACCCTGACCAATCCGACCACGGTGCTCTCGTTCCTCGCGGTAATGGCGGGCCTGGGACTGGGCGGCGAAGGTCCCGGATGGCGCACCATGCTCGTGGTCGGCGGCATCTTCTGCGGCTCGATGCTCTGGTGGGTGATCCTCACCGAAACCGTGCACCGATTCCGCGACCGTTTCGATGAGCGCGTGGTCCGTTGGATGAACCGCATCGCCGGCCTCGCCATCGGCGCCTTCGGCGTGCTCACCTTTGCCTTGGGCGTGTGGGGCGGACGATCGTAATCTATCGTCCGCCCCGGTCAGGTTTGCATCCAGGCCCCCTCGGGCGGATAATATTTCACCAAACGGGGTGAAGATATGAACATTCAACGCCTGTCCCTTATCACACCGGCGGTCGCGCTGGCGTTATTCGCCGCCGAAGCGCCCTATGCCGGCAAATGGAAGATGAATCCAGCCAAAAGCGATTTTGGCCAGACCACGATCACTTACGAACAACTGTCCTCCGGCGAGATGCAGGCCACCGCCGACGGCCAGTCCTACAAGTTCAAACCGGACGGAAAGGATTACCCCGACCCGTTCGGCAACACCGCCGCCTGGAAGTCCGTCAACGCCACCACCTGGGAGACCATCTGGAAGCTGAAAGGCAAGGTGCTGACCACCGACACCCTGACCCTGTCGCCCGATGACAAGGCGTTGACGATCCATACCAAAGGCACCAAGCCCAACGGCGAGGCTATCGACGACTCCGTCACGTTCACCCGTGTCTCCGGCGGCCCCGGCCTCGCCGGCAAATGGAAGACGAAGAACCTCCAGTCCAGTTCGCCGTCCGTGATCGAGCTGGCTACCAGCGGCTCCGATGGTCTGACATTCAAAATGGTCGACATGGGCCTCACCTGCGAAAACAAGCTGGACGGCAAAGACTATCCTTGCACCGGCCCCACCCTTTCGTCCGGATGGACGCTGGCGCTTTCCAAGTCCGGCGCCCGCGGCCTGGACATGACCGTAAAGATGAACGGCAAGCTGCTCTACAAAATGACCTATAGCGTTTCGGCCGATGGCAAGACTATGACCGAATCCGGCAGTGCGACGGCCACCAACGAGAAGTTCAAAGTCGTCTACGACCGGCAATAGCGGTGTGGCGCGGACTCGCCTGCAAGCCCGGTCGTCTATCGCCGTCGGCCGAGTGCCGGCTGCCGCCTATACCGTCGACCGCCAGCGCCTGGTTCGCAAATTGGGGCGGACCTCATC
This sequence comes from Verrucomicrobiia bacterium, assembly GCA_035578025.1. Lineage (GTDB taxonomy): Bacteria > Acidobacteriota > Terriglobia > Bryobacterales > Bryobacteraceae > Solibacter. The sequence continues at coordinate 9,257 of DATJYJ010000599.1, read as the reverse complement.
CCGGACCGCCCACACTGTTTCGTCCGTGTTGATCGAGATGTTCCGCCGGTAAGCCCGATCAAATGAACTTGTACTTCCCCGGAACCGGCAGCGGCGGCACCGGGAAGCTGGCTTTCATGTCGAAGTTCTTCGGCATCAGGTCCTGCTGCGAGTTCATGATCATGTCCCACGTGATGCGCAGCCCGCTGTACGCCGCCTCGCGGCCCATGATCGCGGTCATGGTGCTCTCCGCCACCGCCATCGCCTCGTTGATGTACGGCCCCTTGCCCAGGATGCTGGCCACCATGTCGGCGTGCTCCTGCTCGTACGGGTTCACCTGCAGCCGGGCGCCGCGGAGCGCCACCGAATCGATGACGCCCTTTGTTCCCACGATGCGCTCGCTCACGTTCTGCGCCGCCGGGTTGGCGTACTGCCGGCAGTGGCTCGCCATGTGAGCCCCGTTCGCGTACGTGAAATCCGCGTAGACGTGGTCGTAGATGTTGCCATATTCTTCTTCGCGCGGGCGCCACGCCGCGCCGCCGCTGGCCGTCACTTCCGCCGGGTGCGTTCCCATGAACCAGTTGCACACGTCGATATTGTGCAGGTGCTGTTCCACGATCTGGTCGCCGCAAATCCACACGAAGCTGTACCAGTTGCGCTGCTGGAATTCGAGATCGCCCCACTTCGGGTCGCGCTTGTGATTCGGAAACAGCGGGCTGTTGAAGTTGAGCACCGGCGTTCCCACCCAGTTCGCGTTCATGGCCACGATCTCGCCGATTTCGCCGTCCTTCAGGCGCTTGTACTGGTCCAGGTACCACGTCTGCGAGCGCCGCTGCGCCCCCGATTTCACGGTCAGCTTCAGTTCCTCGCTCTTCTTCGCCGCGGCCATGAACCGGCGCACGTGTACCGGGTCGGTGCCCATCGGCTTCTCGCAGAAAATGTGTTTCTTCGCCTCCACCGCCGCTTCGAAGTGAATCGGCCGGTAGGCGGGGTTCGTCGCCAGCATGATGATGTCCACATCGCTCGCGATCACCTTCTTATACGCCTCGAATCCCACGAACTTGTGCTCGCCGTCCACCTTGAACCGGCCGGCCAGCTCGGGCTTCAGCTTCTGCGTGGCGCGGAACGAGGATTCCAGGCGGTCCTCGAACACATCGGCCATGGCCGTAATCTCGACATTCGGGCATGCGGTCAGGATGTTCTCCATGGCCTGTGTCCCGCGGCCGCCGCAGCCGATCAGGCCGGCCTTGAGCTTCTCGTCCGCCGCGCCGCGAACCAGCTCCGGCCGGATGATTTGGAAGGCGGCAGCGCCGCCGATGCTCTTCGTTAAGAATCCTCTGCGCGAAACAGAGTCGGATTGCATACGTGGACCTCCGGAGCCAATATTCTATAATGCGGACGCAGCCCATGGATCGCTCCGACTACCGCTTCGAGCCGGACCTCGCGCGCGCCGCCACCCTACCCTCCCGCTGGTACGTCGATCCCGCGATGCTCGAGGCCGAGCGCGCCGCCGTCTTCGGCCGCACATGGCAGGCTGTCGGCCACGCCGGTCAGATATCCGCGCCGGGCACTTACTTGGCCTGCGACATCGCCGGCGAGCCGGTGCTGGTCACCCGGGCGGCCGATGGCGTTCTGCGTGCCTTCTCGAACGTCTGCCGCCATCGCGGCGCCGAGTTGTGCACCGGGTGTGGCCACGCATCCATCCTCCGCTGCCCCTACCACGCCTGGACCTACACCCTCGACGGCGCCCTTCACGGCGCGCCCGAATTCGAAGGCGTCGCCGATTGGGACCGTACCCAGGTCCGTCTGCCGGAATTTCGAGCCGAAGCCTGGGGCCCCTACATCTTCGTCTGCATGGACCGCGCCGCGCCCCCGCTTGCCGAAGTCCTCGGCGCCATTCCCTCCGAAATCGCGGCCATCGGCTGCCCCATCGGCCGCCTCTCCTTCGCCTGCCGCCGAGACTACACCCTCGAGTGCAACTGGAAGGTCTACATCGACAACTACCTCGAGGGTTACCACCTGCCCGCCGCCCACCCGAGCCTTTTCCGCGAGCTGGATTACGCAGAATACCGCGTCGAAACCTGCCGCTACTACTCCTCCCAGATCGCTCCAATCCGCGCTCGCGACACCGCCGTCCCCCGCCGCTACGAGTTCAGCAGCGCCGACAACCGCGCTCTCTACTACTGGATCTTTCCCAACTTCATGCTCAACGTGTACCCGGACAACGTGAGCGCCAATATCATCCTGCCGCTCGGCCCGGAAAAAACGCTGACCATTTTCGAGTGGTTCGCCTACGGCGAGACCGGCGTCCAGCAGGCCACCATCGATTTCTCCGACGAAATCCAACAGGAGGACATCCGCATCTGCGAGAGCGTCCAGCGCGGCCTGCGATCCCGCTACTACGGCCGCGGCCGATTCAGCCTCAAACGCGAAAACGGTGTCCACCACTTTCACGGCCTGCTGTCGGAGTTCCTTCGATGACCCGCGCCGCGCTCCTGCCGCTCCTGGCAAGCTGCTGCGCCGCGCAGTTGATCGTGAACCCCGGCCGCATGCGCTCCCGCATCGATGTCTTCGACCCCAAACCCGGCGAAACCCTGCTGCACTGCGACGTCACACCCATCCACCCGGCTCTCAACTTCAGCTTCCGCTACCAGGCCGGCTACCGTGTGTCCATGCCCGCCGGCCAGTTCACGGGAACCGGACACCGCCTCATCGTCATGATCCGGATCGTGCCGCATGGAGAGTCCCGCGAACCCGTCTACCTGGTCAGCATGCAGCGGCTGCCCGACATTCCCAGCACCAGCGTGCAGCTTCATTTCGGCGGCGGCTATCTCCTGGGCGAGGGATCCTACCGGGTGGATTGGGTGCTGCTCGACGATCGCGACCGCGTCTTCCGCAAAAGCTGGCGCGTGGACGTCCACCGCTCGCACGCCGACCGCAGTGTCAAGGTGGCCATGCCTCCCGATACCGTCTGGGATATCTCGCTGCGCGGCGCCCGTCTTCTGCCGCGCGATTCCGCCGACGCCCCTGCGCTGCGCCTCAGCATCCTGCTCAACGCCGCGCCCGTCTCTCCGCGGCGTACGCACATCGGCCCCGGCGATATCGGCACGCTGCTCAGCGCCGTCTCATCGCTGCTGGAGCGCGTCCCCGTGCGCCAGGCGCGGCTGGTAGTGTTCAACCTGGAGCAGCAGAAAGAGCTCTACCGCAACGAGAATTTTCTGCTCGCCAACATGCCCGCCGTAGCGCGCGCCATGAACACCGTCCAGCTCGATACCGTGGACTACCAGGTCCTCAAAAATCGCGGCGGCCACGTGGATCTGCTCGCCGGCCTCGTCAGCCAGGAGATCAAGTCCGATCCGCCGCCGGACGTCGTCCTGTTCCTGGGCCCCGTTTCGCGCTACGAAGACCGCATTCCCGGCGATCTGTTGGAGAAGAACCCGGAACGCGCCCCCCGCGTCCTCAACTTTCAAATCCTGCCCTACGTCCTTGTGCAGTCCACGCTGCCGGATGTGATTCGCAACGCGACCTCACGCCTTGGCGGCAAGAGCTTCATGATTCACACCCCCGGCGAATTCGCCACCGCGCTGGAGAAGATCCGGTAACGCAGGCCTCCAGGCCTGCGTTACCGTGAACTCCGCATCCGCCCCTGCGATTCTGTAATTTTGTAATCCGCCGGCGCTTCAAACAGCGTCCGCGCAGGCTCCGTCCGGCTGATATTCGTCATCCGTGTCACGGTCTCCCCCGACCGCGGGTCCGACCGCTTGGAGAGCACTATCGTCTGTAGCTCCGGCGAATACCACGTCTCGGTCACAATCTGCAGGGGCTGGTCGTTTCCAATCTGCCCCGCCGGAACCGTCATCGTGACCCGCCGCCCTTCCACCTGGACGCCTTCCATGGTCTGCCGTCCCAGCGATTCCGTCTTCAGGTTCTGATCCTGCGCCCCGCGCCTGCCAAAGGGTGGCCCGCCCGGCTCATTCTTGCCCATCCGCCCGCCGCCCGGCTTCCAGCTACTCTTCGCGCCCGTGTGGTCCCTGGCATTCAGCGAGTAGTTGACACCCGCCACCGGATCGTTGATGAATACAAGCTGCGGCATGTTGGCATTCGACCCCAGCCCGTTCAAGTTGACCGAGTGTTCGCGCCGCGTACGCCCTTCGCTGTCGCGGTACACCTTCACCGTTGAGGTTTGGCGCAGATGATTTCCGTCAGTCAGCGTCTGCACGCTCTCGGTGACCAATTCCGCCGAATACGGCGCGTTCTTCACTACGCGCCCGGGCATGCCCGCCTCAAAACCGATGAACCGCGCCCCCGGATCCCCCGGACCGCCGAACCCCATTCTGCCCCGCCCCGGACCACCCGGTCCCGGAGGAGGCCCTTGCGCCAACGCGCCCACTCCCGCCGCCAGCATGACCACCACCAGCGCCTTCATCTGCTTCCTCACTTCTCCGCTTCCTGGCTTCTGAATTCTGAATTCTGACTCCTGAATTCTTGCCTTCTCACAACGTATCCGCATCCAGGAACCGCACCGCGCGCGCCAGCCCGTCCGGACCGATCATCACGTCCGCTTCCACCATCTCCGACGCCCGTTCCGGACTCACCTCCAGCCCGAGTGCGATCATGGCCGACCTCGGCACTTCCACGCGAACCAGGTTCACATCTTCCGTGTCCGCGAGCTTCCCGGCGTTGGGCAGCGGGATGAAGCCGTCGTAGTCGCTCGCCACATCGCCGGCGCTCACCGCCATCGCCATATCGGTCCCACGCGGCGACGGCGTCGCGGTCGTCTCCGGCTGCCGCGCCCGTACCATTACCACTGCCAGCACAACGACCGCTGCGGCAGCAGCCGCCCACGGCAATACCAGCCGCCACCCGGATCGCACCGGACGGCCGGCATCCACGCCCATCTCGCCGCGGAAAGCCGCCCGCAGCCGCGATTCAACTCGAGCCGGCGCGCCCGCACGCCGGTCGCTCTCCGCCATCGTCCGCAAACCCGCCTGCAGTTCGCCCTGCCGCTCCATGCGCGCCGCGCAGGCCGCGCACTCGCGCAGATGCTGGTCATCCACTTCGCCGCCCAGTTCCGGCATCTGGTCCCAGAATTCCTGGCAGTTCATGTCAAACACCTCGCTGGCTTCAACACGTTTCCCGCGTGCCGCGGGCTCCGTTCATGGCTCAGCTTCTCCAGCAATAGCCCGCGTGCCCGGTGCAGCCGCGAGCGCACCGTGCCGATCGGGCAGCCCAACGCCACCGCCGCATCGGCGTAATCCACTTCTTCGAGATCACACAACACCACCACTTCCCGGTACCGCCGCGGAAGCGCCTGCACCGCCCGCCGCAAATTCTCGATTCCCTCGCGGCGCGTCAGGTCAATCAGGGGATCGTTGCTCACCGCCAGTTGCGGCAGTCCGCCATCATCCAATTCCAGCTCCAACGCCACATCCGACCGCTCGCGCTCCGCGTGGCGCAGCATCAGTTTTCGCGCAATCCCGAAAAGGTACCCGGAGAGCGTTCCTCGTCCGGCGTCGTACCCGCAGCCCTCGCGGAGCACCGTCAGGAAGACCTCCTGGGTAATATCCTCGGCCACGGCCACCGAGCCGCTCATATGCAGTGCGAAACGATACAGTGCCGCCTGCCGACGGTTGTAAAGAGCCATAAAGGCTTGCTCATCACCACTTTGGATGCGAAAAAGCAGTTCGTCGTCAGGTTCGGGGCCGGGCGCCTTCATTTGCTCTCTTTTTTATTATTCCCTGTAGAATCAACAAAGTTCCACAACAACTTCTTTCCCTTCAGGGATTTACCTTACACTTTAGTTCCAGCAGGACCATACGGGTTATCATTTTGGTACTTTACGCCTAGTAGTTACTGCCCTATTCTTGTTTTTAATGGCTCCGGGTTATCAAGTAGACGATCTTCGGATTGTACAGCAACGTTTGGCCGACGCAGAGGCCGAACTCGAGCGCCAAAGGCAGCGCCAGGCGCTGGCAGATCAGCAGTTTCGTGATCTGTTGGACACAGCCCCCGTCATGATCTGGATGGCGGGCACGGACGCGGCATGCGTCTACTTCAGCAAAGCCTGGCTCGATTTTCGCGGGCGCTCGCTGGACGAAGAACAGGGGAATGGCTGGACCGAGGGTCTCCACCCCGATGATCGCGATCTGTGCATCGAAACCTACCTGAAGGCGTTCAGCGCCCGCCAGCCCTTTCGCATGCAATACCGGCTGCTGCGCGCCAACGGCGAATTCTGCTGGGTCGAGCAGACCGGCCTGCCGCGTTTCGAGTCCGGCCAATTCGCCGGATTCATCGGCTCCGCCTCCGATGTCACAGACCGGCGCCGCCGCTACTTCACCCCCGACGAACAGGCCATGCGCATGGTCTTCTCGCTGACCGAACGCGAACGTCAGGTGCTGGTCCTGATTGCGGATGGCAAGTCGACCAAAGCCGCCGCCGAGCATCTCGGCATCAGCTACAAGACCGCCGATTCGCACCGCAGCCGCATCCTCGAAAAGCTCGGAGTCCACGAGACGGCCAGCATGGTGCGCTACGCCATCCGTGCCGGCCTGATCGAGCCATAAGTTCAGCGCTGCGTCCAACGCCGAATCGTGTAGTCTATAGGATTGGCAAACCCGTTCATCCGGCAGGCAATCGAACTCGCTGCAGCCAATGTCGCCCGCGCCGGCGGTCCGTTCGGAGCCCTCGTAGTCAGGGACGGAATCGTGATCGCCACCGGAACCAACCAGGTCACCCGCACCAACGACCCCACCGCGCACGCCGAGGTAGTTGCGATTCGCGAAGCCTGCCGCGTGCTCGGCCATTTCCAACTCACCGGCTGCGACCTCTACTCCTCCTGCGAGCCCTGCCCTATGTGTCTCGGCGCCATTTTTTGGGCCCGCCCGTCGCACGTGTACTTCGCCGCCACCCAGGAGGACGCGACCGCCGCCGGCTTCGACGATACCTTTATTTACCGCCAGATCGATCTACCCCACGCGCAGCGCGAAATTCCCATGATCCACGTTGTCGACGAACTCGCCACCCGCCCGTTCGAGCTATGGGTCAGCCGCCCCGATAAGATCGACTATTGAGATTTACAACGCCAGCTCGCCGCGATAGACCATGTCTTTCGGGTTAAACTTCGCGGTAAAGACAACCTTCCCCATTCGGGTCGTAAACGCCAGATCCTTGTCGTCCCTCGTAATGGCCAGTCCTGCCCGCGCGAACCCAAAGTAGTAGATGGCGCCGTTGTCCTTATTCTGCTGCACTCCCGCCGCTACCAATGGATCCTTGCCCTTCACCTGCAGCATGGAAGCCTGGCGCAGATTGTCGAGAGCGTTCCTGGACGAACTCCTGGATAGCGGGATGCCCGTGATGCTCAACACGTACTCTCCGTCGAATCCATCCGGAAGCGGCGTCTTTTCCGCGTCCCGGATAACCTTCGCGCTCTCCCAGAGGATCGTTCCCTTGTATTCGGTCAGCGTCTTCGAGGAATTCGGTTTGGGCGGCTTGTTGCTCCCGCCAGGCATTCCCATCGGATTATTCCGCGAGCGGCTGCCCGGGTAGGGATAAGTCATCGTCGGGTCGGCGCTTGTCGCCTTTTTGGTCACCACGCGCTCGCCGGATATCTCCTTGGCCCAGGGCGATTTCTTCAGCAGTTTGGCGATCTCCTCCTGCGTCCAGCTATCGGGGTCTTTGCTGTTCCAGAAGTCGGACGCCGCCCAGCCGCGGATCACGCGCCACGGCGCCATTCCCGCGCCGGCAAGCTGGATCAGATTGCGCCTGGTGAGGACCATCTGAAACCGTTCTATCAACTATAGGGCCAGTTCGCCACGATACAGCATCTCTTTCGGCGCGAACCGCGCCTTGACGATCAGCCGTGACATCTGTGTCGTGAAGGCAACTTCGCCGTCATGCTTGTCGATCGGCAGCATCTCCTTGGAGAAGCCGAAGAGGAAGGTGCTGCCCGTTCCGACCTGCCGCCGCACCACGCCCGCCTGCACCAGGTCCTTGCCCCTGGCTTGCAGGCTGCTGAGCGACTTCAAAGTTTCGAGCGAATCATCCTGGCCTCGCCGCGAAGACGAGTCGTCGTCTTCGCCGCGCGTGCCTTGCCCGCGGTCGTCGAGCAGCGGGATCCCGCTGACCGCGATCACGTAGTGCCCGTCGAACACGTCGGCCAGTGGCGATTTTTGGGCCTCCCGGATCGGCCGCGCGCTCTCCCAACGGACGGTGCCGTGAAACGTGGATGCCTGGCCTCCGCGCGGCTGTCCGCCCCGGCCGCCGCCCCTCGGGTAGCCCAGGCCCGGTATTCCGAGCCCGCCGATTCCGATGCGTGGTCCGCCCGGATATCCTCCTCCAGGGTATCCGCCGCCGTTCGGATAACCGCCGCCGTTCGGGTACCCTCCGCCATCATTGGGATAACTGTTCGGCTGACCCGCCTGTCCGGGCGCGTACTGCGCGGTCACGTCCTTCGCCCAGGGCGATCTGGTCAGCAGGCGATCGATTTCCTCGTTGCTCCATTCGGAGGGCTCCTTTTTCTCCCAAAATTCGGGGTTGCCGGCCTTCAACGGGCGAAGTGCGGCAAGGCCCGCGCCCGCGAAAAGGATCAGATTTCGGCGGGTAATCGTTTGCGCCATACCGGTTGGACGTCAGCTTCAACCGGCCCAGTTACAGCGGCGATTTGACGCCGTCCAGCAGGAATTACAGTAGTTTGACGAACCCCAGGCCGTCCGCGCCATCCTCGTAGTAGGCAGGAACGTGGCGGTACTGGCGGAAGCCGTGCTTCTCGTAGAAAGAGATCGCCCGGTGATTCGTGACCTTGACCATGAGGACCAATCGGGTCACCTTGCGGCGTCGCAACCGGCGCAGTGTGCTTTCCAGGAGGGCGGCCGCCACGCCCGTCCGCCGGTACTCGGGTTCCACCGCAATCGAGACCAACTCGGCCCGGTTCAGCCGAACGCCGGTGATGGAATACGCAACGACCTTACTCCCCTTCTTTGCGACCAGGAACAGGTCCCCGCACTTGTGGGTAAAAGCTGCAAACAATTTGCGGTCATATGCGTCGCGCCCAAAGGAGGCGCGTTCGATTACCTCAATCCCGTCCAAGTCGGCGGTTTTTACAGGCCGTACGCGCACGCGGCTCAACATTCTGTTATCCTTTATTTTGCTGCATTTAGAAAGAACGTAGTGCGCGTGTCGAAAAAAATGCCGAAACCCCGGCGAAGCGCTCTTGACAGGCATTTCGGACAAGCGCATACTGAAACCATATTGCAACTGAGTGGCAACAGCGGAACGGCGGA
>DATJYJ010000598.1:0-2928 GCA_035578025.1 Verrucomicrobiia bacterium | reverse complement strand
CTTGCAGAAATCCACTCCGGAACTTCCAGGCACTCTCGGGACGCTTCGTTCCAAATTCCCGGAAACCAAATTCGCCGGCCGCACCGTGAAGGACGAGCTGCGCGCCAACCTGATCTGCCGCATCCAGCGGCGCGAGCCGCTGTTTGAAGGGATCCTCGGCTACGACGACACGGTCGTGCCCCAGGTGGTCAACGCCGTACTCTCGCGCCACAACTTCATCCTGCTCGGCCTTCGCGGGCAGGCCAAGACCCGGCTGATCCGCCAGCTCACCAGCCTGCTGGACGAATGGACGCCGTACCTGGCCGGCTGCGAGATCCACGACAATCCCTGGGCGCCCATCTGCCGCCGCTGCCGCGACCTGGTCTCGTCCGCCGGAGCCGAAGCCCCCATCGCCTGGCTGCACCGCGACCAGCGATACGTCGAGAAGCTCGCCACCCCCGACGTCACCATCGCCGACATGATCGGCGATATCGATCCCATCAAGGCCGCGCGCCGCGGCCAGGATATCGGCGACGAGCTCACCGTCCACTACGGCCTGCTCCCGCGCGCCAACCGCGGCATCTTCGCCATCAACGAGCTGCCCGACCTCGCCGGCAAAATCCAGGTCGGCCTGTTCAACATCATGCAGGAAGGCGACGTGCAGATCAAAGGTTATCCCGTGCGCCTTCCGCTCGACCTCCTGCTGGTCTTCACCGCCAATCCCGAGGACTACACCGCCCGCGGCAAGATCATCACGCCGCTCAAGGACCGCATCGGCAGCGAGATCCGCACCCACTACCCGTCCACCCTGGATCAGGGAATGGCCATTACCACGCAGGAGGCCTGGCTCAGCCGGCTGTCCCCGATCCAGGTGCGCGTGCCGGAATACGTCCGCCGCGTGGTCGAGCAGGTCGCCTTCCTCGCCCGCGAGGATAAGCGCGTCGATAAGCGCAGTGGTGTCAGCCAGCGGCTGCCCATCAGCGTCCTGGAGAACATGGTCTCCAACGCCGAACGGCGCGCCCTGGTTGCCAAGGACGACGTGGCCGTGCCGCGCATGCTGGACCTGTACTCGGCGCTGCCCGCGATCACCGGCAAGCTCGAGCTCGAGTACGAAGGCGAGCTCAAGGGCGGGGACACCGTGGCGCGCGAGATCATCCGCATGGCGGTCGGCAAGATCTACACCGAGTTTTTCGATGGCGTCAACATGAATCAGGTCATCCAGTGGTTCGACCTGGGCGGCTCGCTCAAGCTCGACGAACACGCCGATTCGCGCCGCATGGTCGAGCAGCTTGGCGGCATCCAGGGCTTGATGGAGAAGACCGGAGCTCTCGGCGTCGGCAACAATGAGCCGGACGCGGTGCGCGCCGCCGCGGCCGAATTCATCCTCGAAGGCCTGCACGCCCACCGGCGCATCAGCCGCAACGAAGAGCGCGGATTCGGCGCCGAAGAGAAGCGCCCTCCCGCCGCGGAGCCGAAGGGAGAACGCCCGAACTTCCGGCGTCAGTACAACTGAGAGGGGCAGGCTTCCGGCCTGCCTGGTGGCGAATATGAAACGGATTCACTATTCCCGCTACACCGGCGATGACCTGGGCATCGGTGCCGAGGACCTGCTCAACGCGCTCGCCGACTTTCTGCTCGAGAGCGGCTTCAACACGCAGTACATGCCCTTCACCGAGTTCAACCAGCACACGCTGGAAGACCTGAAGAAGGCCATCCAGGAAGCGCTCGAGCAGGGCAAACTCTTCGACGACGACCAGCTCCAGCAAATGATGGAGCGCATCCGCAACATGACCCCGGAGCAGATGGACCAGCTCCTCGAACGGCTGGTGCAGAAGATGGTCGACGAAGGCCAGGTCACCATCGAGGAGCCTTCCGATCAGCCCGCCGCCGGCAGCGCTCAAGGCCGCGACAGCAACAACGTGAAATTCGAGGTCACCGACAAGTCGCTCGACTTCCTCGGCTTCAAGACGCTCAAAGACCTGCTCGGCTCGCTCGGCAAGAGCAGCTTCGGACGCCACGATACGCGCGACCTCGCCACCGGCATCGAAGCCAGCGGCTCCGCGCGGCAGTACGAGTTCGGCGACACACTGAACCTCAACGTCAGCGAGACCCTCTTTTCGGCCATCCGCCGCGAGGGCGCCAAAGTCCCGCTCGACCTCGAATACTCCGACCTCTACGTCCACCAGTGCGAATACCAGAGCTCCTGCGCGACAGTGCTCATGCTCGATTGCTCGCACAGCATGATCCTCTACGGTGAGGACCGTTTTACTCCGGCCAAGAAAGTCGCTCTCGCGCTCACCCACCTGATCCGCACGCAGTATCCCGGCGACAGTCTGCGCTGCGTCCTGTTCCACGATTCGGCGGAGGAACTCGCCGTCAGCCAGCTCGCGCGCGTGCAGGTAGGGCCTTACTACACCAACACCCGCGACGGCCTGATCCTGGCCCAGCGCCTGCTCGCGCAGGAACGCAAGGACATGCGCCAGATCATCATGATCACCGACGGCAAGCCCAGTTGCCTGACGCTCGAAGACGGCCGCATGTACAAGAACGCGTTCGGCCTGGATCCCCTGGTCATCAGCCGCACCCTGGAGGAAGTGAACCGCTGCAAGAAGCAGGGCATTCTGATCAACACCTTCATGCTGGCCAGCGACTACGGCCTGGTCAACTTCGTCCAGAAGGTCACCGAGATCTGCCGCGGCAAGGCGTACTTCACGACTCCATTCACCCTGGGGCAGTACCTGCTGATGGATTACATGAACCGAAAGACGAGAACCATCCATTAGAAGCGCAGGTCTTGTAAAATCGGGCGTCAATTCTACCAGAGCCGGAAATGGCTCCGCCTCGCCGACCGACTATTTGGATTGACAGTTCCGCCAGCCGGGAGTGAGTGTCTCTCCCCAAATGAACGGCTGGGACGAATCAACACTCTGATTGCAGACCACTGTATCG
>DATJYJ010000597.1:0-2908 GCA_035578025.1 Verrucomicrobiia bacterium | reverse complement strand
TGCTCTGGAAGATTCCGACAAAATCATCGAAGCCCTCGAAGGCTCCGACATGGTGTTCGTCACCACTGGCCTGGGCGGTGGCACGGGCACCGGCGCGGCCCCGATCATCGCTTCTCTGGCCAGCGAAATGGGAGCGCTCACCGTGGCGGTGGTCACCAAGCCCTTCGCCTTCGAAGGCAAACGCCGCATGATGCAGGCGGAGCGCGGCGTCTCCGAACTGATGGAGTCGGTGGACACCACCATCGTCATCCCCAACGAGAAACTGCTCGCCGTGGCCCAGGACGCCGGCTTCTTCGAATCCTTCCGCGTGGCCGACGACATTCTCCGCCAGGGCGTGCAGGGCATCTCCGACATCATCACCATTCCCGGGATCATCAACCGCGACTTCGCCGACGTGAAAGCCATCATGGCCGGCATGGGCTACGCGGTGATGGGTACGGCCACCGCCAACGGCTCGCGCCGCGCCATCGAAGCTGCGCAAAAAGCCATCGCTTCACCTCTGCTCGAGGCCGGCGCCATTGACGGCGCCCGTGGCATCCTCATCAACATCACCGGCTCCGCGTCGCTCAAGCTGGCTGAGGTGCAGGAGGCCTGCACCATCATCCAAAGAGCCGCCCACGAAGACGCCAACATCATCTTCGGCGCGGTGCTGGACGACAAGATGAAGGATTCCGTGAAGATCACGGTGATCGCCACCGGCTTCAAGGATTCCGACGTGCTGCACCGCCGCCGCAAGGAAACCTACACCGGCTTCGCGGTGCAACACGATGCTTTCCTCAACTCGGGGGACGATCCGGAAACCGATCTGGACTCCGACCCCGAGCCGCCGCGGCCACCGATGGTAATGGAGCAATCGTCCTCTGAGGCCATGGCATCGACCGAGCCGGTTTCGCTCGACGCCATGCGCGGCGCGATGATCGCTTCCATCGAACCGGAAGACTTGGACGTTCCAGCCTTCCTGCGCAAACGCACAGAAACCATGTGAGTGAGGACGTGTGAATGAAAGCGCCTGGGGGCAGGGCGAAGCCCCCTCCACGCTATTTGTTACTGAGCGGGACGGCTCAACTCCAGCACCTCGGTGCCGTGCGCGATCAGCGCAACTGAGGCCAGCCCGATGAATAGCCCGTGCTCCACCACACCCGGCATCGAATCCAACTCACGCGCCAGGGCCGCCGGGTCGGCGATCTGCCCGAAGTGGCAGTCCAGGATGTGGTGGTCTTCGTCGGTAATGTAGAGCCGGCCCTGAGCGTCATGCCGCAGGCTTACCTTGGCTCCCAGCGCCTCAATCTTTTTCTTCACCAGGGCCTCGGCGAAGCTGATCACTTCGACAGGCAAAGGAAATTTTCCCAGCATCGGAACCTGTTTGCTGGAATCGGCGACCACGATCATCTTGCGCGAAGCCGAGGCAATGATCTTCTCCCGTAGCATCGCGCCGCCGCCGCCTTTAATGAGCTGAAGCTGGGGGTCCACCTCATCGGCGCCGTCGATGGTGACGTCGATCTGCTGAACATCATCCAGCGTAAGCAGAGGAATCTTCAGTTGGGTGGCAAGCTCCTGCGTCTCGACCGAGGTGGGAATCCCGCGGATTTTCAGCCCATCCCGCACGCGGTCGCCGAGCAGGCGAACCGCAATGGAAGCTGTCGAGCCGGTGCCCAGGCCCACAATGTCGCCATCGTGCACAAAACGCAGGCTGGCTTGCGCCGCCGCCTGTTTTTCCTGATTGTTTGCCATGAGAGGTAAGTGTCAAAGAACGCAGGCATTATTCCACAGCTGGACGAAACGGAGCTATCCGAGCCGCTCTCTGCCACCGCAGCGGTGGTTCTCCGCCTGCTCCCGCGTTTGTAAGGTCTTGATCCTGGATGGGCCGGGAGTTGTATACTGTGGCCCTCCAGGTTTCTAAGCCGTGCACGTCATTGAACTGCACCCAGGATAAACATAAGTAGCCGGGTAACTTCAGCGAACCGAAATGCGTTCAGACGGTTAAACGTTCACGCTGTCCAAGTGATTCAACCGCCACCGGACGTACACCATGGCGGCCGGTTACCTTACCCAAACGGAGGTCGGTCATGCCCGATGACGATCCCAAAAAGAATTCCGCCGGTGAAACTTCCGGCGTCTCCCGCCGCGACTTTCTGAAAATCTCCGGCATCTCGGCCGCGGCCGTACCGGTGATCGGGACCAAGGTGGTAGAAGCCGCCGGAACGCCGGTCAAGGTCTATGGCCCCGGCAAGACTCCGGTCACGCTGACGGTGAACGGCGAGAAGCACACGATGCAACTGGAACCGCGCGTCACCCTCCTGGACGCGTTGCGCGACAGCCTTGAAATCACCGGCGCCAAGCGGGTTTGCGATCGCGGCGAGTGCGGCGCGTGCACCGTGATCCTCGACGGAAAAACGGTTTACGCCTGCTCCATTCTGGCTATCGATGCGCAGGGCCGCGAGATCACTACCGTCGAATCCTTCATGAAAGACGGCGAGCTCGCTCCCATCCAGCAGGCCTTTGTGGATAACGACGGCTCGCAATGCGGCTTCTGCACGCCGGGCTTCGTGGTGGCAGCGAAGGTGTTTCTCGATACGCACTCGAATCCCGCTCCTGACCAGATCGAACGCGGGCTGGCGGGAAACCTTTGCCGCTGCGGCACCTATCACGGCATACGCCACGCGGTCGCCCAGGTCTTAGAGACCAGAGCGGCGGGGAAAGGAGCCTAAGCCATGCCTGACTACAGTTGGCCTGATGCGGAACATCGCACCCTGATCGGCAAACGCATTTCGCGCGTAGATTCCCCGGTGAAAGTTTCCGGCCGCGCCAAGTACACCTACGACTATCACAACACCGGCATGCTCTACGGCAAGGTGGTTCGCTCTCCTTACGCCAAGGCGAAGGTCGTAAGCATTGACACCAGCGTGGC
>DATJYJ010000596.1:0-9119 GCA_035578025.1 Verrucomicrobiia bacterium | reverse complement strand
CGCGCCTTGTCGCCATCGAGCTGGTTGAGCTGATCGTTCCGGCTCTTGTACTGCATCGCGGCGTAGTTGATGCTGAACACGCCGATGAAGTCCTCGGCGTATTCGGCGGTGGCCACCACGCTCTCCGGCTGATCGACGCCCGCCTTGTGCGGCTTGCCCGCCGCCGCCGTCACCGCGGCCGGATATCCCGCGCCCATCAGCATGTGGATGCCGTCGAAAACGTGCGCGCCCTGGTCGGCCAGGATCCCTCCGGCATAATCGCTGTAGTAGCGCCACTGGCGAAACCGGTTGGCGTCGAACGGACGCCGCTCCGCCGGCCCCTGCCACTGCTCCCAGTCGAGCTTGCCATCGAGCTTCGTCGCCGGCGCGCCGCCCAGGTAATTGTTCAGCCACCACGACCGCACCATGCGCACCGCGCCGAGTACTCCGCCCGCGACAATCTTACGTCCCTCCAGGTACAGATCGAATGAGCGCCGCTGCATTCCCACCTGGATGATTCGGTCCGTCTTCTTCTCGGCCGCGACCAGCGCCACACCCTGCTCCGGCGTCTGGCACAGCGGCTTTTCGACGTACACGTCCTTGCCCGCGGCCAACGCGTCGAGCACCATCTGGTAGTGCCAGTGCTCCGGCGTCGCGATGAGCACCGCCTGCACGTCCTTGTCCGCAAGCAGCTCCTTGTAGTTGCGGTACATCTTGGGATGCGTGCCCGCGACCTTCGAGGCCGCGGAGATCGCGTTTTCCAGGTTCGGCTCGTAGACGTCGCAGATCGCGGCCACGCGCAGCACCGGATCTTTTTGAAACGTGCCCATCACGAACGTGCCGCGGCTGCCCGATCCGATCACGCCGAGATTCACCTGGTCCGAGGGCGGCACCGCGTACGCGGCCATCGCACCCGCGCCGGCGAGAAGGAAAGTTCTTCGATGGGGAACCATGCAGTTATGATAGTTCCGTGCAACACCCACTGCTTTCCCGCCGCACGCTGCTGGCCGGCGGAGCACTCCTGCTCGCCGGGCCGCTCCCCGCGAAACAGAAACTGAAGGTCGCCGTCTTCTCCAAGCACCTGCAATTCGTCGAGGGTGAAGAACTCGCCAGGACCGCCGCCGGCATCGGCTTCGACGGCATCGACATCACCGCCCGCAAAGGCGGCCACGTGGAGCCGGCCACCGTCGCGAAGGATCTGCCGCCGCTGGTCAAGGCAATCCGCGCCAACGGCCTCGAAGTGCCGATGATCACCACCGATATCGCCGACGCCGAGACACCCTTCGCGGAAGACCTGCTCAAGGCCGCGGGCGCCCTCGGCATCCGCTACTACCGCTTCGGCGCCTTCAAATGGGACCCGAAGCAATCCTACGCGGCGCAGATCGAGGCGTTCAAGCCCCGCCTCGCAAAGCTGGCCGCCCTGAACGCGCGCTACCGGATGTGCGCCATGTATCACGCGCACTCGGGCGCGGGACTCGTGGGCGCCTCCATCTGGGACCTCCACGAGATCATGCGCGACCTCGACCCGTCGCTCGTCGGTATCAATTACGATGTCGGCCACGCCACCGTCGAGGGCGGCCTCGGCGGCTGGATCGCCAGCTTCCGCATCTGCGGCCCGCACCTGCGCGGCATCGCCGTCAAGGATTTCGCTTGGGAAAAGAACGCCCGGGGCGCATGGCAGGAGCAGTGGAAGCCCATCGGCGAGGGGATGGTCAAGTTCCCGCAATTCTTCGGCATGGTGGCCGAAACCGATTTCAACGGGCCGCTGCAACTGCATTTCGAGTATCCCCTGGGCGGCGTCAACAACGGTACGCGGCAGCCCACCATCCCGCGCGAACAGGTTCTGGCCTCCATGAAAAAGGATCTCACGGCGGTTCGCGGATACCTCTCCCAAGCCGGCCTATGAAGCGCCGCACCTTCCTGGCGATGCCCGCGATCCTCTCCGCCGCGCCGGCCGCCGGCGCCCGCATCGACGACTTGCAGATCGGCTTCACCGACTTCCGCTACCGCGCGCCCTACAAGTTCGGCGGCCGCGAGGTCGACAAGGTCACCATGCTCAACGTGCGCTGCCGCGTCTCCTCGCGCGACGGCAAATCGGCCGAGGGCGCCGCCGCAATGTCCATGGGCAACGTGTGGGCCTTCCCTGCCCTCCCCTACGACACCACGCTCGCGGCCATGAAGACCCTGGCCGAACGCATCGCGCGCATTACCCGCGATTATCGGGATTACGCGCACCCCCTCGACGTGAACCACGAGCTCGAACCGGAGTATCTCAAAGCGGCCGCCGATCTCTCGCGCGAAAGCAACCTGGAAACTCCGATACCGAAGCTGTGCACCATCGTGACCTCCAGCCCCATCGACGCCGCGCTGCACGACGCCTTCGGCCGGCTCCACGGCCGCAACAGCTTCTCCGTCTGCGGCCGCGAGTTCGTCCGCTACGACCTCGCGCACTACTTGAACGGCGAATTCCGCGGCGAGTATCTCGACCAGTACGTCGCCCGCCGCGCCGCGCCGCGCGTGCGCATGTACCACTCCGTGGGAGCCAGCGACGCGCTGGATGCCTCCGAGGTGAAAAAACCGGTCGGCGATGGCCTGCCCGAAACGCTCGAAGACTGGATTCCCTACTCCGGCGTGACCGCGATCAAGATCAAGCTCAATGGCGCCGACCTCGATTGGGACGTCGACCGCGTTGCCGGCATCGACCGCGTCACTTCGCGCGCGCAGGCGAAGCGCGGCTTCCGCGATTGGATCTACTCGCTGGATTTCAACGAGCGCTGCCCCAACGTGCAATACCTCCTCGATTTCGAGCGCCTCCTCAAGGGCAAGGCGCCGGAGGCCTTTGCACGCGTGCAGTACATCGAGCAGCCCACCGCGCGCGACCTCGCTGCCAACCGCCGGAACACCATGTTCGAAGCCGCCAAGCTGCGTCCCGTCGTGATCGACGAATCGCTCACCGGCCTGGACACGCTCCTGATGGCCCGTGAAATGGGCTACACCGGCGTCGCGCTGAAGGCGTGCAAGGGTCAATCCGGCACGCTCCTGATGGCCGCCGCCGCGCAGAAATACAACATGTTCCGCTGCGTGCAGGACCTCACCTGTCCCGGAGCGGCCCTGGTCCACTCGGTCGGCATCGCCGCGCACATTCCCGGCACCAGCGCGCTGGAGGCCAACGCCCGCGAGTACGTCCCCTCGGCCAACGCCGGCTGGGAGAAGCGATTCCCCGGCATCTTCAACGTGCGCGACGGCTGGCTGCACACCGACGGCCTCGATGCTCCCGGCCTGTGTACGAGCCAATCCTGAATATCCAGTCCTTAGATCTGTGGGGCAGGCTTCAGCCTGCGCGGGACTTCAGTCCCGCTCGCTCGCTTACCAGGCTCACGCGCCGTTCGCGCGAAGCGGTCCGTTCATCTTGACATGGACCAGCAGCACACATATTGTGTGTACGTGAATGTGACTTTCCCCATCGACCACGCGATCAGGCGGAGAACACTGCGCAGTTCGCGAGGCTTTCCCGCCTTCCCCGGCAGGCGGCGGAACCGATATCTCGTGTCGATGATGCATCCATGAGTGGCTTGTCTCAGGCCGCGC
Organism: Verrucomicrobiia bacterium; assembly: GCA_035578025.1. GTDB lineage: Bacteria > Acidobacteriota > Terriglobia > Bryobacterales > Bryobacteraceae > Solibacter. The sequence continues at coordinate 5,552 of DATJYJ010000596.1, read as the reverse complement.
CCGATCCGAGCATCGAATGCTGGACCCCCGATCCCGTCACCCTGCCGTTCTCCCCCGCCGACGCTCGCGCATTCTGGCAGGACCAGGTTCTTCCCTCCGTCAACGCCGGCAGCCGCCGCGTTGTCCTGGCCCGGCTCGCGGGCCGGATCGTCGGCGCGGTGCAGCTCGGGCCCGCGAAGCCCGCCGCACCCTGCTCACACTCGACACCGTCACTGGCGGCGCCGCCGAAGAGCTCTACCTGTCTTTGGGATATATCGTCGCTGGCGCGATACCATCCTATGCGCTCAACTTCGATTCAAGCCGCCTGGAGCCCACCACCGTCATGTACAAACTCCTGTCCGGTCCGCCTGCCCTCCCAATTTGACCGCCCCAAAATTCCGGATGTATAGTAACGCATGGCTTCTTGCACTCGGGCTGTCTCCGCTGCCTTCGTCTTTCTCGGCGCGGCCGGTGCCTTTGCCCAGCAACGCAGCTCCGCGGCCACCAGTGGCGCCATCGTCCAGCCCGGCGCCCCCGGCCAGCCCGGTAAGAGTCTGGCCCCCGGCAGCCTGAGCGTCTCCCCTCCCAAACCCTTCGGCCCCGACGTCGAGTTCATGCAAGGCATGATCATGCACCACTCGCAGGCCGTCGACATGGTGGCCCTGCTGCGCACCCGCGGCAAGAGCCCAGAGCTCAAGGCCCTCGGCGAAAAGATCACCCTCTCGCAGAGCGACGAGATCCGCTACATGAAAGACTGGCTCGAAACCCGCGCCCAGCCCACCACCATGAAGATGGACCACAGCCACATGACGCCGGCACAAATGAAGCACATGAACATGCTCATGCCCGGCATGCTCACCCCGAAACAGATGGACGAGCTGGCCCGCGCCAGGGGCGCGAAATTCGATCATCTCTTTCTCACCGGCATGATCCAACACCACGGCGGCGCCCTCACCATGGTGGACGACCTCTTCCGTACCCCCGGCGCGGGTCAGGACCCCGTCTTGTTCGACTTCGCCACCGACATCGACAACACGCAGCGCGCCGAAATCAAAATCATGCAGGCGATGCTGCAAAAGGTTAAACCATGAATCTCAGACCCGGACTCGACTCCCCGCGCGCCGCGCACCTCGCCGTCGCGTTCTCCCTTCTGTTCGCCGGCCTCGGCGCGGCGCAGGAAACGCCGCCCGCCCCTGGCGCGCAGCCCGCTGCGCCGGCCCGCCCGCAGCCCGATCCTTCCAAGGCGCTGCCGCCCACGGTCTATTCCAACCCGCGCGCCGCCTCCGACGACCCGCGCATCGGTCTCAAGCCCGGCCTCTACGATGCCGGCGAAGCCATCTTCGGCCTCCAGAAAATCGCCGGCCTTCCCAAGCCCACGGGCTTCGCGCCCGATCCCAACGCGCCGCCACCCGCGCCCCAGCCCGAACCGCCCGGCGGCATGCCGGCGGCCGAACGCGGCGGACGCGGTCCCACCTTGAACACAGGCTCCGTCAACTCCGACCTGGCCTTCGTCGGCAACCTCCTCTTCGTCGGCAACTACAACGGCATCAACTTCTACGACATCGATAGCCCGATGCAGATCAAGCACCGTATTTCCATCGTCTGCCCCGGCGGCCAGGGCGATGTCTCCGTCTACAAGAACCTCCTGTTCATGTCCGCCGAAGCCATGAACGGCCGCACCGACTGCGGCACCCAGGGGATTCCGCTGCCCGCGGGCTACACCCCGCCTCCCCCGCCTCAAGCCGGCGCCGCCGGCGGCGGCGGCCGTCGCCCCCCTCCGCCCCCGAGCCCCGATCGCTTCCGCGGCGTCCGCATCTTCGATATCACCAACCTCGCCAATCCCAAACAGGTGGCTGCCGTCCAGAGCTGCCGCGGCTCCCACACCCATTCGCTGCTCGTGGATCCCAAGGACAAGGACAACGTCTACATCTACATCTCCGGCACCGGTCCCGTCCGCCAGTCCGAAGAGCTCGCCGGCTGCTCCGGCGGCGACCCGAAGGCCAATCCCGAAACCGCGCTCTTTCGCATCGACATCATCAAAGTGCCCCTGGCTCATCCCGAGCAGGCCCGCATCGTCTCCAGTCCGCGCATCTTCACCGACGTCCAGTCGGGCGACATCGATGGCCTCTGGAAAGGCGGTACCCACGGAGAGGGTACGCAATCCACGTCCGGCACCAATCAGTGCCACGACATCACCATCTACTCCGCCGTCGGCCTCGCCGCCGGCGCCTGCTCCGGCAACGGCATCCTGCTGGACATATCCGACCCCGTCAACCCCAGGCGCATCGACGCCGTCAGCGATCCCAACTACGCTTACTGGCACTCCGCTACATTCAACAACGACGGCACCAAGGTCCTCTATACCGACGAATGGGGCGGCGGTGCGCAGCCCCGCTGCCGCGCCACCGATCCCATGCACTGGGGCGCCGACGCCATCTTCAGCCTCAAGAACCGCAAGCTCACGCTCCAGTCGTACTACAAGATGCCGGCGCCGCAGACCGATCTCGAAAACTGCGTCGCCCACAATGGCTCTCTGATTCCCGTTCCGGGCCGCGACCTCTTCGTGCAGGCCTGGTATCAGGGCGGCGTTTCGATCATGGATTTCACCGATGCCGCCCATCCCTATGAGATCGCGTACTTCGACCGCGGTCCGCTCGACGCCAAACTGCGCGGCACGGGCGGCTACTGGTCCGTCTATTGGTACAACGGCTACATCTACGGTTCGGAGATCGCCCGCGGTGTCGACGTGTTCAAGCTGATTCCGAGCAAGTTCCTGAGTCAGGAAGAAATCGACGCGTCCAACCAGGTCCACTTCGACTATTTGAACGTGCAGAACCAGCCCCACATCGAGTGGCCGCAAAACCTGATCGTTGCCAAGGCCTACGTCGTGCAGCTCGACCGCAGCGGCGCCCTGCCCCCGGCTCGCATCGCGGCACTGAAGTCGGCCATCGCGAAAGCGGAGAGCCCCGCCTCCACGCGCAAAGATGCCGCTGACCTGTCGGCGATGGCGGCTTCGCTCGACAAAGACTCCGCTTCGGCAAAAGCATCTGCCGATACCGATCGCCTGCACGCTCTCTCAGCCATCTTAAAGAAGACCGCCACGCGCTAATAGCTCTTGTGGGGCAGGCTTCAGCCTGCAGCGGGCTTCAGCCCGCCCTCCCAACTTACCTGAGAACCCCGCCTGCCTGACCGCACTATCCAATCATGCAGTTCTCTCGCCGCCGCCTTCCTCATCTCTACGCGATCGGGGAGCCTCTGTTCGTCACGTTCCGTCTGCACAACAGCCTCCCGCCGAACCGACCGTTCCCCGCCTCTCTACCCTCTGGAAAGGCATTCGTGTGTATGGATCGGCTGCTGGATGAAGAGCGTACTGGCCCGGCGTATCTGCGCGTGCCTCGAATTGCGCAGTTGGTAATTGCCGCGATCCGCAAGGGCGCACCGATGATTACCTCTTGCACACCTGGGTAGTGATGCCGAACCATGTACACCTGTTGCTCACGCCCAACATCGACCCTTCGGTGATACTGCGAGGGCTCAAGGGCGCATCGGCTCGGGAGGCCAACAATCTTCTTGGTCTGACCGGACAGCCCTTCTGGCAGGATGAGAGCTACGATCACCTCGTCCGCGGCCAGGGAGAGTTCGCGCGCATCGAAAACTACATTCTTCAGAACCCGGTCCGGGCTGGCCTCGCCCGATCCGGGGAAGAATACCCGTGGTCCAGCGCCTTCGATTCCAGCCGGCTGAAGCTTGGCTGAAGCTTGCCTGAATCGTGGCTGAAGCCCGCTGCAGTTCCGTGCGATAACTCGCGGAAGCGCTCCCGTGAGAGTGCTGTTTTGAACGGCACGGAACCGCCGGTCGTTGCCGTATGCGACATACTACGAAGGGTCCTCATGATCGAGCCCCCTGATTTTCGCACTGCCAGGATCGCGCTCGGCCACGGAGTAGACCGTATGCCCGTACTCGGCTTCGGCACCCTGATTCCGGAGGCGGCAGCGACGATAAGTGCCACCAGGGACGCGCTGCAAGCCGGACGTGACGATATCTTTGTCACCACAAAGCTGTGGAACTCCAATCATCGCCGCTCGAAGATCCAGTCATTTCCGCAATTGCCGCTCGGGTTGGAAAGACGCCGGCACAGGTGCTGTTGGCCTGGGCGGTTCAGCGTGGCACGGCTTTGCTCACGACTCCCCGGACAGCGGCTCGCGCCCGGGAAAACTTCAATGTCTCCCCTTTTCCGGACGACGCGCTTGACGAAATCAATCGCATTCAGACCAGACAGAGACTGAATGAAGTCGTCAAGACCGGTAGTCCGGGGTTCATTCCACAAGGTAGGTGAATATGAATGCCGCACCACACCCGGAGCAGTCCCTGCAAGAGAGACAAATACGGGAAGCCCTGAATACGCACTGGAGTGCCTCGGCAGCCGGCGATGCCCAGGCCGAACACGATATCTACGCTGACGATGCCATTTGTGATTATCCTCAATCGGGCGAACGAATCCTCGGGCGAAGCAATTTGCAGGCCTTGCGGAGTCATCATCCCGGCAAACCGTCCGGCTTTACCATCAAGCGTATTCTCGGAAAAGGTGATCTGTGGGTCAGCGAATATACCATCACTTATCAGGGGCGGCCGGCTTACACAGTAAGTATCATGGAATTCCGCAACGGCAAGGTCGTGCACGAGACACAGTATTTCGCCGATCCCTTCGAGGCCCCAGCCTGGCGGAGCCAATGGGTTCAGCGCATCGAATAACGCTGCGTCTCATACCGTCCCCAACTTGATCTGATCCGCGCAGCCACTCCGTGATCCCGTTTGGTCGCGCCTGGCCGACATGTCAGTCGAGTTGAGAAGACTCGCCGGGATGGGCAAGGGCTTCGGCGATCGCGGTTCAAATCGGCAGCAATCATGGAACAAGGCATCGCCCGCGCCTCCTGGAACCCGATGCTGCGACCAAAGTTCACAGGACTTTGAACTTTTTCTTTCTCCCCGCCACCAACCACTTACCGCTTTTTCGCTCCAACCCGCCCCGCCGCCCCTGCTACCGTGCAATCGGGACAGGTACAACCTGCCCCGAAAGGACCTACTCATGGCTTCTTCAGCTCAGATCAACGCTGCCCTTGCCAACGCGCAGCACTCTACCGGCCCCCGCTCCGTCGAGGGCAAGGCCGCCTCTTCCAAAAACGCGCTCAAGCTCGGGCTCTACGCCCAGACCCTCCTCCTCCCCGGCGAAGATCCCGAACAGCTCCTCGCCCTCTCTCGCGATTACACCGAGCGTTTCCACCCCCAAACCCCCATCGAACAGCTCTTCCTCGATCAGCTAGTCTTCGCCGACTGGCTCCAGCGCCGCTACCGCCGCATCGAGGCCCAGTTCTACCAGGCCCGCGTCGCCGCCCTACCCGAAGGCACCGACCCCGAAGACGCCCTCACCCAGGTCTTCATGCAGGACGCCGAAGGCCCCCGCATCCTCGACAAAATCTGCCGCCGCCTGGACGCCGCCGGACGCCAGTACCAGCGCGCCCTCACCGGTCTCCTCCGGGCCATCGCCGAGCGCCAGGGCGTCCGCCGCAAACCGC
>DATJYJ010000595.1:0-7225 GCA_035578025.1 Verrucomicrobiia bacterium | reverse complement strand
GAGTGAAGAAAGATGCCCCGCGTCGCTGTTGCTCGATGGATGCAGTCAGCGTGGTGGCAGGGCCGGCCACGATTGCCGCCGCCAAGCAATTGTCGAGTCTGTCGGACGGTCTCCGCGAACGACCGCTCTCGCTATCTCGCCATTGTCTGGCGGTGCTTACGAAGGTCAAGGTCCAAAGTAGACCGATCGTTCACCGAGAAAGTCGCCGCTGGCAGGAACGGGGCGGGTCCGGTCCACCGCCCCACCGCGCCGAACGGCGGCGCGACGGATCACACCGCCCGTTTGCGCTCGGATGAATGCTGTATGTCAAGCAGCGGTCGGCCGCATCGGCAAGGCGAGGGTGTCTGACCGGCCAGTTCCGGCCAGTCGATGTCGCCGTGACATTTTCCGGTAAGCAGCCGTTGATGGTTTGACCGACCACAACGCCCCCGGGGCCTCAGCGACCGGTCAGACATTGCCTACAACTGCACCTTCGCGGTCAACTCCAGCAGTCGTTGTTTGTAGCGTTCACTGGTCAGAGGGTAAGTCTCAAGCCAGCGACGCATCGAGAAATCGCCGTCGCGGGCGCGGATTTCGGCGCCCTCCCATTCGGCCGCGGAGCGATTGCCATCCGCCACCAGTGCCGCGGCGAGGTAGATATGGGCTTCCAGGTCGTCTGGATTACGCCGCACCGCTTCGCGCAGATTGATGAGCGCCTGTTCGATATCGTTCTCGAACAAGTATGCGCGGCCGAGGAGCAGGAAGTACAGGTATCCGCCGTCAGGATTGAGCCGCAGCGCCGTGCGCAGTAAGGGAATGGAACGTGCCGGCTGTCCGACATAGGTGTAGATGCCACCGAGGAGCGCATAGGCGTCGGCGTACGATCGATTCAGCTCGATCGCTTTCTGCAGCGACTCGATTGCCTGGTCGTAGCGTCGGGCCTGCGCGTGAATGAAACCGAGCGCCCAGTAGACTTCCGGAATATCGGGGTCGATCGTTCGCGCGGTTTCAGCCAGTTCCAAGGCCCTGCCAAGCGTGGCGGACGGTTCGGCGGACCTCTGGTAGCGATAATCCATCGCGTAGGTCATCGCGAGGCCCGCATAGGCGCGCGTAAATTGCGGATCCAGATCGAGCGCCTTTTGAAAGAGCACGCGGGCCCGGTCGTTCTCCTCGGGGCGTCGAGCGAGGAACAGCGCCTGAGCACGCAAGAAATACTCGTACGCCTCCGGGTTGCTGGTGTAACGCTTCGCCGCCTGCCGGAGCTCGGCATCGCTGATTTTGCCCGGCAACTGCGCCATTAGGCCGCGGCTGACGTCGTTCTGGATGGCGAGAAGATCGCCGAACGGCCGCTCGAATCGCTGCGACCAGAGCTGCTCGTTGGTCCGCGAGTCGGTCAGCCGGACATTGACCCGCAGGGTCGCGCCGTCGCGCTGCACGCTGCCCGAGACGACATAGCGAGCGGTACTGGCCGCGTGGCCGCTTGCGGTCGTGCCCGACGCGCTGATCAACCGCAATCCGGAAAGGCGGGACAGATCGGTCATCAAGTCGCTGCTGATCCCCCGTGCCAGATAACCTTGCTCGGCGCCGACGCCCACCGTCTCGAAAGGCAGCACCGTCACGGTCAGCAATCCGGCCTTGTCCTCGTCGGCGGCATCGGCGACAGTTTGCTGAACCGGAAGCAGCTGCGATCGTGAACCGAACAGATAGAAATTGGCCGTCACCAAAACCAACGCAATGCTCGCAGCCATCCCGAACCGACGACGACTACGACGAGTGGGAGCCGGCGATTGCTGTGGCGCGGGCCCCCGCTCATCGTGTGTCGCCGGCACGGCATGACCTCTCACCACCGGCGCGATCAGGCGGTAGCCGCGCTTTGCAATAGTCTCGATGTAGGACGGCGAACGAGGGCTGTCGCCCAGCGCTTTGCGCAGCTTGATGATGCTTTGCGTGAGTGCGTCGTCGCCGACCACCACGCCTGGCCACACCGCCGCGAGAAGGTCATCTCGACTCACGACCTCACCGGCGCGGTCGGCGAGCACCATCAGGACCTCCATCACCTTGGGTTCGATGCGCACCGTATCGTCTGCGCGGCCGAGTTCGTTGGTCGTGTGATTGGCACGCCACTCGCCGATCTGGATCTGCGCCGGGGTCATCACACCGGTCCTGAAAACCTGATTCAACATCCCGGAGACCTCCCGGACCACCAACCTACCCCATTGATCTGGCTACGATAGCATTTTCATCAGTAAAGCTTAGGCGTTCCGTTGGGAAATTCACCCCGTTCGGGAAGTAAACATACGGCATCCGCGGCGCGACCCGCTCCTGAGAGCGGCCGCAGGCCTCGAGGCGGGAAACAATTCGGCAAACGCGCGACCCCAATGGAGGTGCACTTGTGAAACGGCTTCTTATGTATGTCGGAATGATCGTGGTGCTGGCATGCGGATTGTTGTCGTCACCCCCGGCCCTGGCGGCGCCGGATCAGAAGTATGTCGTCAAGCCGGTCGCCGAGAAGAAAATCAAGGAACTGCCGGCCGGCCCATTGTACTGGCGGGTCGAGACATTCCCCACGCTGATCGACGCCAAGGCCGCGGTCGGCCCCGACGGCTGGAATCCGGCTTCGGTACGGTATGAGACGACGACGTCGCTGATCGCCGAAGTCGCCGACAAGATTTGGGTGGCCACCCTCGGCCCGAAGGGCGCCTCAACGCCCGGCGGCACCAAGGTCGCCGAGATCGGCCCGCTGCCTCCGATTACTGCGTCGGAGTATCTGCTGCGTCTCAACTATGGCTCCGGACCGGCCGGGTCCAAAACGCCGGTGCACTCCCATCCGGGCTCCGAATCCTTCTACGTGATCAGCGGTCGGCTGGGCCAAAAGACTCCGGATGGCATCAGCTACGTCGATGCTGGTCACACCATGAATGGACATCCCTCCGGAACGACCATGGAAGTCTTCAACGCGGGCAAGACCGATCTGAATGCCCTGATCATGTTCGTGGTGGACGCGACCAAGCCGTTCTCGGTGCCAGCCAAGTTCGAGTGAGGTAGGGCCTTCGGAGTTCCCGAAATATTCTCGCCTTCTTTCGAATTACTCAGAGGCGGAGACTGTTCAAAATCGCTTCCGAACGACTGACGACATGAGATCGCTCGTCGGGATCTCGGCGACACCGCGCGGCCCCATCGCCAGTCATGCCGCTTTCTTCTGCGCGTATGTTTCGTGATGCGCATATCCCGCGCGCCCGAGTTGGCTACGTCCGCTAGCTGTGATGCGCCAAGAGGTTGTTACTGTTCATTCGGACTGAGTTTGAGAGACTGGGAGGTGCGACCCAACCCAGACCTTTCAGGGACTCAGCCGAATGAACATTCACCAGAATGCCCGACTCACCATCGCTCGTCGACTGGAAATGGTCCAGGACGTCCTCCAGCGCAGGCTGACCTACGCCGGCGCCGCCGCCGCGCACGGCGTTAGCGTGCCGACCGTGCGTAAGTGGGTCGGCCCAGGTGTCTACCCAGCTTCGGTACCGAACGACGCTCTGTTTGGTAGTCAGTGGGACCTGATGGCGGCCCCGTCTGAACCCGGAGGGATAAACGCTCCCGCAGCATGGGACTTCACGCGCGGATCGCCGTTGATCTATATCGCCGTCATCGACACTGGAATCCTGCCGCATCCTGACCTGGTTGGCCGATATGTCGGAGGATATGACTTCATCACTTCGGTCATCTCCGCAAACGATGGCGACGGGCGAGATTCCGATCCGACGGACCCCGGAGACTGGAGAGATGCAAATGAGTGTGGCGCGGGCAGCCCTGCCCAATCAAGCTCATGGCATGGCACGCATGTGGCTGGAACGATTGGCGCGATGTCCAACAACGGAACAGGTATTGCGGGGATCAACTGGATTAGCAAAATAGTCCCCCTGCGAGTGCTTGGTAGTTGCGGAGGGACCTTTGAACCGCTCCGGGAATCTCGGAGGCTCCGTTGTGTGAGTTACGCCGCCTTGGGTAACTCCGAAAGTTGACGATAGTAGTTAGCTTCAGCTTCCGCCGGTGGGATGTCACCAATCGGCTCCAGGAGTCGTCGATGGTTGTACCAATCGACCCATGCCAGTGTCGCCATCTCCACCGCCGCGCGACTTGGCCAACGCCGCCGGTGAATCACCTCGGCCTTGTACAGCCCGTTGATCGTTTCGGCCAAGGCATTGTCGTAGGAGTCACCGACGCTGCCCACCGACGGCTCGATCCCCGCTTCTGCCAAGCGCTCGGTGTAGCGAATACTCGTGTATTGACTTCCGCGGTCCGAATGCGCCACGAGGCGACGTCCGACCCGCGGTCGCCGCGCGTAGAGCGCTTGTTCCAACGCATCGAGCACGAAATCCGTCTGCGGGCTCGCCGACGCCTTCCACCCGACGATACGCCGCGCGAACACGTCGATGATGAAGGCGACGTAGACGAAGCCTTGCCAAGTCGATACATAGGTGAAATCGGATACCCACAACTCGTTCGGCCGCGTCGCCTTGAACTGACGATTGACGTGGTCCAACGGACACGCTGCCGTCGGATCGGCAATGGTGGTGCGCACCGCTTTGCCCCGGATGACACCCTGCAGGCCAAGTCGTGCCATCAGCCGCTCGACCGTGCAGCGTGCCACGTCGAAGTCTTCGCGCAGCAGTTGACGCCAGACCTTGCGAGCACCGTACACCCCGAAGTTCTCGCGATGCACGCGCTCCACTTCCGGAGTCAACGCGGCATCGCGCTTGGCACGGTCGCTACGCAGGTCCGGATTGCGACGACGAGCCGCATGCGCAAAGTACGTCGACGGGGCGATCGGCAACACCTTGCAGATCGACTCGACCCCGAAGCGGCCGCGATGCTGATCAATGAAGTCCATCAGGACTTGGTGCGGCGGTCGAGCTCCGCCTGGGCGAAAAACGCGCTCGCTACCTTGAGGATTTCGTTCGCTTTGCGCAACTCGCGGTTCTCACGCTCCAGTTGCGTGATCCGCTCCGCATCCGAAGACGTCACGCCAGCGCGCTTGCCCTGGTCAATCTCGGCCTGCCGAACCCAGCGCCGTAGGGTCTCCGTGGTGCAGCCCAACTTCGCCGCGACCGATTTGATTGCCGCCCATTGCGAACCATGCTCGGCGCTGCTCTCCACAACCATCCGGATCGCCCGTTCCCGTACCTCAGGTGAAAACTTCGAAGGTCTGCTCATTGCTCCATCCTCTCAAGGAATGGAGCCTCCGGCAAATCCGGGGCGGTTCACACGCCCACCCGCCGACGCGCAAGACAAGCCCCGCGTGACGGAAGAGGTGAGGCGTTCCGCCAACGCAGAGGACGGGGTGCAGCGCGAGGCCGAGCCAAGGTCCTGCGCTCCCGAACGTGGGATAACCGAGGCTTGCATCTATTAATTGACAGGGCCGGTCCACCTGATCACCGGTCCACTACCGGGTAGCGCATCGGTCAAGTGCGGGTTTCGCAAAGGGCCGACGGCAACGCGCTTCAGGTTACCTCCAAACGGACGCCGTGAGATTTCGGCGTCCTTTTTTTTCTCGATCGACGTTCCGCCGCCCGAACCGTCGGTTCGTCTTGTGTCACCGCATTGCGGATGCTGCGGCGAAATCCGTCTTCTCGTTCGGGCAACCGATAGTCGGCATCGATTACTGGCGTTCGCTGTCGATAAAACCGGTCTTTCGCCTGTCCTCGAGCTAGGCTAACCGCAGGCTTCCCAGCTTTATCGAATGACCGTTAATGGCAATATCGGTGGATGAACGCAAATGGCCGTTCTCGGAAGTCCGCGAACGGACGCTGAATATGCTGGTGGCGGAGAGAGTTAGATTCGTTCTCTACCGCCGGTCATTGCGTGGCCGTTGATGTACGAGTCTGCTCTGTAGGACCTTTCCGCAGTAGCCGGCGCTCATCAACAAGGCAGGCATCAGCCCAAGTGAATTGCGCAATCCGCTGCGATCACTGGAACTTATAGAACTGCTCATTCAGGTACTGCTCCACGTTCGCCCGGTCCGCGTCGCTCAGGTTCATGTGCGCCCCCGCGCTGCATCCCGTCAACTGCTTGTCGAGCGCCGCCAGCGACTTGATCTTGTGGTCGGGCCGCGTGTGGACACTGGTGTTGTGGCATTGCACGCAGTTTGCGTCGTAGAGCTTCTTGCCGGCGGCGCTGTCGGCGCCATGCGCCGGCGGCGCCAACATGGCGATAGGCAACAAGATCGGCAGTGCGCGTTTCATGATGACCTCGCGATCGAGGAAAGGGAAAGTGAAGCTACCAAGCAAATCGCTGCAAGGCGGCCACAACACGCAACGTTTATCGGCAGCACTGATTGCCCCCGAAAGACTATTCGCGCGCCCACGATATTCGCAGGTTAGCTCCGCGTCAACGCCCGAGGCCGCCTCGGGAGTCGGGCGCAGACTCCGGCATTCGCGCTGTAGTCAGCGCGTGTGGGTCCGCACTTGGAGCCACGCATAGCGGCGTCTTGGAACGGCAGCTATGAGGCAAATTGTGTGATGGTGGCGACGGGCCGGTTGTGGGCCGGATGAAGCCGGCGCTTCCAAGGGGAGACGAGGAATTCTTTTCGGATGCGGATGACGACACTCCGGCAGGGGACTTCGTGTTCAAGGCAGGGCACAACCCGAAGAAAACTGGTTCGGTCACATCGAAGCCATCCAAAGAGCTCACTACGATGGACCTGCTACATAACGAAATGCAAAACGCTCTGTTCGATAAACTCGTCAAAGAGCACGGGGCAGATTTCGTTGGCACCGAGAACTCGACCGGCGCATCGACTTCGATTGACGTCGTGGTTCAGACCGCAGAGTACTGCTACTTCTACGAAATCCAAACGGCCGTGAGCGTGAAGGCCTGCATTCGGCAGGCGCTACCGCAGTTGCTCGAATACGCCTATTGGGGAACAAAAAAGGACATCGCTGATAAGTTGATCGTAGTCGGCCAGAAGAAGATCACAAAGCAAGCGCAGGCATACCTTGAATTTCTGCGCGATACGTTCAAGCTCCCGCTGCATTACGAAGATCATTCTGTTCGACGCAAGAAAGCTGCAAACAAGAAGCGCTGAAAAAGGGCATCCGCCGGTGGTCGAGTCTACCTGTACGGGCGCCACTTCGTGTTCTCGCGTCCCGCCATATTTGCGGGTAAAGGCGACCGGCCGGTGACGTCGATCGCCCGGGCGGCTATCCGAGCAATTGGACAAACGCCCTCGAACTCTCGTGGTTTATCCAAATAT
>DATJYJ010000594.1:0-7689 GCA_035578025.1 Verrucomicrobiia bacterium | reverse complement strand
TGGTGCGGTAGAGAGGCCAGTAGACCACCTTGGACGCCGGCCGGTCCACGCCGTCGTCGCGATCGTTTCCGGTGACGCCGACGATCTCGCGCCACACGCCCTTGGGATTCTCGCGCACGCGCTTGCCCAATGCGGCGGCGGGCGATCCCCACAGCTCGCGGGCCAGGTTTTCGCTTACCAGCACGACCTTCCGCGCTTCGAAGATGTCCGTCCAGCTCAGATCGCGCCCCGCCAGGATCGGGTTACCCATGGTCTTCAGGTAGTCCGGCGAGACGGACTTGTAGCGGCGGAGCGTGGGCAGCTCTCCTTCCGAATAGACGCGGCCCTCAGCGAAAATCGGGTCGTTATCGTAGTTCCCGTCCATGGTCACCGAATTGGTGAGCGCTGCTGAAGCCACCTGCGGCAGGGCCTCGATCCGGCGCTTGATTTCGGCCTCCATGCGGATAGCGTCGAGCGCGCTGGAAACCTGCGCCTCGGGGATGGAGATCCGCAGAGTGAGGATCTCCTCGGGGCTCGTAAAACCGGGAGACACGTGGCGCATTGCCACGAACGTGCGGATCATGAGTCCCGAACCGACCAGCAGCACCAGCGCCAGCGCCACCTGGGCCGACACCAGAACACTGCGCGCGCGATGCCGTTCGCGTCCCTCACTGGCACTCCTGCCGCCGTCGCGCAGGGAGCCGGCGATCCGCGGCCCGGCGTACTTCCACACCGGAACCAGTCCGAACAGCAGACCGCACACCAGCGACACCGCGAATGCGAACAGGAGGACGGGAAGGTCGACGGTCAAATCGTGCAGGCGCGGCAGGTTTGCCGGGCCGTAAGCCACCAGGGCGCGCACCGCCGAATCGGCCAGCAAGGCTCCCAGCGTGCCGCCGAGAAGCGCCAGGGTCACGCTTTCCGTAAGAAGATCGGCGGCGATGCGCCGGCGGCCCGCGCCCAAAGCGGCGCGGATAGCAAGTTCGTGCTGCCGCCCTTCGGCCCGGACCAGCAGCAAATTGGCCACGTTGGCCGACGCGATGAAGAGCACCAGCCCGACGCTGCCCATCAGGACCCAGAGCACCTTGCCGGTATCGCCCACCACGTCGTCTTTGAGCGGGATCACGCGCGGCGCCATGCGCGAGTCCGCAAACACGCGCGCGCTCATTCCGGGCGCGGGCGGAAACTTCGAGAGCGTCAGCGGCAGCACGCGCGCCACATCGGTATTGGCCGAGGCCAGGCTGATGCCGGGCTTGAGCCGTGCCACCGCATCCCACGAGAAGTTGCCGACGAACGCGGTGGCACGGTCGAGCTGGAGCGGGACAAACATGGCCGCATCCGTGTCGAGGAAACGGAAATCGCGCGGCATCACGCCGACGATCTCGCACGGGCGCGCGTCCACCACGATATTGCGGCCGATCACCGACGCTTCGCCGCCGAATCGCCGCTGCCAATATCCCCAGCTCAGAAGGGCCTTTTGCGGCGCGCGCGGCGCATCTTCTTCGCGAGTGAACCAGTGGCCTAGAACAGGGCGCACGCCCAAAGTGGGCAGCACGCCATCGGTCATGACGACAACGGGCACGCGCTCGGGATCGCCGATTCCCGTGATGTTGACGGATCGCGGGGCCCAGATGCCGATGTCTTCGAAAGCGCGCGCTTCTTCGCGGATGGTGAAGTACGTGGCCGGCGATTGCGGGATATCCTTAAGGCCGACACCCAACGCGCTGAGCCGCACCGAGACGAGGTTGGCGGCGTCGGGAAACGCCAGGGGCTTGAGGAGAACGCCGTTCACCACGCTGAAGATCGCGGTGTTGGCGCCGATGCCGATAGCTAGCGTGAGGAGCGTGAGGCCAGTGAACACTGGCGACTTCACAAGACGGCGGAAGACTTGTTTGAGCGGACTGAGGCTCGGATTCATCGGAATGGCCTCCGGAGCAAGAGTCGAATGTGCAATCGAGTTGCCGCGACGGAAAACGCGGGTTTGCCTGTTGAAAGAACACGGGGCAGGTCGGAAACCTGCCCCACAAGCGGACAGCGCGTCTCAAAAGCGGACACCCGGAAGCCTCAAGACCTTCGTTTCCAGAGAGATTGGTGGAAACGGAATTGCACCTCCGGGCTGGTTACTCTATGCGACAAATTGTGACCCTTTTCGTGGTGTCGGCGGGCGCGATGTTCGCTCAGTCGTTCACCGCCTCCGAGGCGGCGATCCAGACGCCGAGACCGAACAAGTATTTCGGCCCGGTTCTCAAACCCTTCCATCTGGAAAAGCGGGTAGTGCCCCCGGTCAGGCTGGCGAACACGGCGCGGCTCGAATCGCTGGTGCGCGGCGGCAACCTGTACCTTTCGGCGCAGGACGTGATTGCGCTCGTGCTGGAGAACAACTTGGACATCGCGGTGCAGCGCTACAGCCCGCTGCTGGCGCGCGAAGTGTTGCGGCGCGCCGAAGGCGGCGGCTTCCTGCGGCAGGTTGACACCCCGGTGGTCGCGGGACCGACGAGCGTGAGCACGGCGGGCATCAACACGGCGAGCAACGGACTCGCCGGCGGATCGGGGATCGGCGGCGGGGGTGGAATTGTGAGCCAGATCGGGCCGGTCCCACCCACTCTCGATCCGAACCTGTTTATCAACCTTCAGGCGGGTCACCTCACGCAGCCGCAGACCATCACGCTGCTCACCAACACGACGTCGCTCACGCAGGATTACCGATCTTTCTATTTTCAGTATTCGCAGCAATTCATTACCGGTACCAGCGCGGCGTTTTCGTGGGCCAGCGGCCGGAACTACCTAAACAGCAGTTCACCGCTGCTCAATCCTGCCCTCTCCGGATACTTCGATCTCACCGTAAACCAGAGCCTGCTACAGGGCTTGAATATCGGAGTGAATAACCGAAACATTCGCGTCGCCAAGAACAACATGAAGGTCAGCAACCTTCAGGTGAAGTTGCAAGTGGCCACTACGGTATCGGCAGCGCTCAATCTGTATTGGGACCTGGTGAGCTTCAACGAGGCGGTGCGCATCAAGGAGCAGGCACTGGGGACGGCGCAGAGCCTGTACGAGGGCAACCGCAAACAGGTGGAGATCGGCGCGCTTCCAGCCATCGAAGTGACGCGTGCCGCAGCCGAGGTTTCGTCCAGCAAAGAAGATCTGCTCATCGCGCAGACGAATGTGGCGCAGCAGGAAATCGTGCTCAAGAACGCCATCAGCCGCAACGGAATTGAAACGCCGTGGCTCGACGAGGTACACATCATTCCGCTGGATCACATTGAAGTTCCCCAAACGGACGAGGTGCGGCCCGTGCAGGATCTGGTCAACGACGCCATCGAGAACCGCGTCGAGGTGGAGACCAAGAAGATCAACGTGGACAGCCAGAAGATCCTGCTCCAGGGTACGAAGAACGGTTTGCTGCCGTCTCTCTCCGCGTTCGCGGAATTCACCAATCACGGCCTGGCGGGACCGCCAAACGCGCTCCAGCCCGGGGTGGTCGCCGATCCGTTCTTTGTCGGCGGACTGGGGACGGTCCTCACCCAGCTTTTCCATCGCAATTTTCCGGATTACTCCGCCGGCGTCTCCCTGAACATCCCGTTCCGCAACCGGGCGGCGCAAGCGGACTTCGTCACCGACCAGCTCCAGCTCCGCCAAAGCGAGCTCCAGTTGCAGCGGGTGCTCAACCAGGTGCGGGTGGACGTGAAGACGGCACTGATCGGTCTCGAGCAGGCGCGCGCGCGCTACCAGACCGCGGTGGACGCGCGGGTGCTCGCGGAAAAGAGCCTGGTGGCGGAGCAGAAGCGCTTTCAATCAGGCGTGTCCACGGTGGCGCTGGTCATTCAGGCACAGCGTGACCTCAGCACCAACCAGGATGCCGAAGTGCAGGCCACGGCTAACTACACGCACGCGCGTATCGCCTTCGATATGGCCCTGGGGCGCACGTTGGAAACCAATCACATCGTGATGGAGGAGGCGCTGTCGGGCCGCGTGCAGCGCGAATCGGTGCTGCCGCCGAACGTGCCGCCCGCGGCGGGAAAGGGGGTATCGAAGTGAAGAGGGTCTTGCTTGCGCTGTTGATGACCAACTGGTGCCTGGCGCAGGACCAGCCTTACCAGATCCAACGGCCTTCTCTCCCGATTCCGTTCCGCTCGTATGCGCCTCAGACCGTGCCAACCGTCAGGCTTACGAATTCGGAGCGCCTGCATGCGCTGATCCGCGGAGGCAACCTCTACCTATCGGTGCAGGACGCGCTGGCGCTGGCGATCGAAAACAACCTGAACCTGGAGGTCGACCGCTACGGCCCGCTGCTGGCGGATTCCGCTTTGGAGCGCGCCAAGGCCGGCGGTCCGATTCGCGGCGTTCCCAGCGCCAGCGCTCAGGTGTCGAGCGTGAACAGCGGCGTCGGTGTGAACGGCGCGGCGGCCAGCGCGGGCGTGAGCAGCGGGAACTTTTCCAGCGGCGGCAGCGGTTCGACCGGCGGCGCGGTGATCCAGCAGGTGGGCGCCGTGACACGCGTGCTCGACCCCAGTTGGCAGAGCACCAGCACCTTTTCTCATCTGACGCAGCCGCAGGCCAACACCGTGCTCAGCCAGACCAATGCCCTGGTGCAGAGCATTCGCACATACAACAACGTCTTCCAGGAGGGGCTGCTCAGCGGCGGCGTGGTCCAGTTCCGCAGTTACCAGCAGTATTTGAGCGAGAACGGGCCCGACCTGATCAATCCGGTCGCGGCCCCGCACATGGACCTGCTGATCCGCCACGACCTGCTGCAGAACTTCGGCATCAAGTTGAATAACCGCGGCATCCGCATCGCGCAGATCAACGTCACGGGCGCGCGCGAGGTATTCCGCTCGCAGCTCTTCGACCTCTCGGTCAGCGTCCTCAACATGTACTGGGACCTGGTGAGCGCCCGCGATCAGCTCCGGGTGCAGGAGCGCGTGCTGGATATCACGCGCAAGTTCGTCGCCGACACGCGCTACGAGATTTCCATCGGCGCGATTCCCGCGGTGGAGATCTCGCGCGCGGAAGCCGAAGAGGCCACGCGCAAGCAAGACCTGACCATCGCCCGGGTGAACTTGCGGCAGCGCTCCGACCTGCTGAAGGAAGCCTTGAGCCACACGGCGGACCCGCTGCTGGAAGCCGCCGAGATCATCCCGCTGGATCACATGGAGGTGCCTGAAACCGAAGAACTGGCCCCCGTTCGCGACCTGCTGAAGAGCGCACTGGAGAAGCGCCCGGACGTAGCGGTCTCGAAAATGCGCGACGAGACCTCGGAGATCAACCTGGCGGGCACCACCAATCCTTTGCTGCCCAGCCTGCAGGTAGTGGCGCAGACCTACAATCGCGGCCTCGCCGGCACTCCGCAGAGCGGTGACGCCGACCCATACTTTTACGGCGGCTACGGGACTGCGCTCAAGCAGATCTTCCGCCGTAATTTTCCGAACAACCAGGTGAGCGTTTCCTTTTCGGCCATGCTTCGCAACCGGCAGGCGCAGGGGGACTATGGAATCGACCAGTTGCAGTATCGCCAGCAGCAGGTTCAGGGGCAGAAGGACGACAACCAGATCCTGGTGGATATCTCGAGCCAGGCGAACGCTCTGCGGCAGGCCCGTTCGCGGTACACGACGGCAAGGAACACGCGCATCCTGCAGGAGCAGTTGCTGGAGGCGGAGCAGAAGCGCGCCGCCGGTATCGCGACGCTGAACGTGGTCATGGCCGACCAGCGGGCGCTGTTCGCCGCGCAGCTTTCCGAAGTGAACGCGCTGGCGAGCTACGCGCGTGCCCGCATCTCGCTCGACCAGGTGCTCGGGGAGACGCTGGAGAGGAACGGCATTACCCTGGATGAGGGCCTCAGCGGACGGATGAAGCGGGAATCGCGGCTGCCGGACGTGGTGCAGTCGCACTAGCGCCGGCGGCGGATGATCAGCAGGGTCAGATCGTCCGCCGGCGGGCGAGTGCCGCGGAAGCGCGCGACGTCGGCCAGAACGCCGTCCGCGATGGCTGCCGCTTCGGAGTCGAAGCAGCCCCGAAGGCAGCCGAGCAGTCGTTGTTCCCCGTAGTCGTCGCCGGCCGGATCCTGTGCCTCCGTGATCCCGTCGGTATATAAGACCAGACTCTCGCCCGCGTCGAGCGCGGCGCGCCGCACGGCGTACTGGCTGCCGCAGAACAAGCCGAGCGGGAGCCCGGTGGCCTCCAGGCGCTCGGTCGCCTGCCGGCGGAGCAGCAGCGGCGGGCAGTGGCCGGCGTTAGAGACTTCCACTCCGTCCGCGGTTACGCGCCCGCAGGCCAGGGTGGCGTACTGCGTGTCGGTGGTGCTCTCGCAGAACAGCCGGTTGGCGCGCGAAATCACCTCGGCGAGCGGCAAATCAAGCGACAGGAGGCTGCGAAAAATGGCGCTGAGATGCGTCATCAGCAGGGACGCGGCCACTCCCTTGCCCGCGACGTCGCCCACCGCGAAGAACAGCGACGCGCCGTCATTCGACACGATGAGATCGCAGTAATCTCCGCCTACCGCGCCCCTCGGCTGGTAGCGGTAGTGCGTGTCCCATTGCGCCAGCTCGATGCCCCTCCGCGGCAGCAGCCTGGACTGGATCTGCATCGCCAACTCGAGGTCCTGTTCATGAGCCCGCAGCTCCGGCTCGCTGAGGTGGTCCAGGCAGAAGCGGACCAGGGGGTCCTGCGCCAGACGGTCGGCTTCGATAGTGTCGTGGCAGGTCTCGCACAAGCCGAAAGATCCGTTGTCGATTCGCGCGAGAGCGGCGTCGACTTCCGCGATGAGCTGCTCGATGTCCGGCGCGGAGATGGATTTCAGCGCCGATTCCAGGCGGCCGCGTCTTTGGAGAAGGCGAGGCCGGAACGTCTGCAACGCCGCCGACGGAACAGGGCTCATGGGATGCCTCCGAATCTAATATTGTCACGCACCCGGGACACGGGGTCCAGGGCCGAGATTTGCTTCTGTTGACATCCAAAAGAAAGGGAGCTACGCTTCTCTTGGATGTCTACAAGAGAAGTCAACATTCTGCAAGGCACGCTCGACCTGATGGTGCTGCGGACCTTGCAGACCTTGGGCCCCCAGCACGGATTCGGGCTCGCCAGGCGCATCCAGCAGATCTCCGGCGGCGCGCTGGATCTCAACCAGGGCACGCTGTATCCCGCGCTGCTGCGGCTGGAGCAGCGCGGCTGGATCTCGTCGAAGTGGGGCACCAGCGAGGCCAACCGCAAGGCCAAGTTCTATGAGCTGACGCGCGCCGGACGCCGGCAGGTAGAGCGCGAAACCGAAGACTGGGCACGCACGGTGGAGATCATGGCGCGGTTTCTGCGACCCGCCGAATAGGAGCATGCGATGCGCACGCTGTGGCAGCGCATCCTGGCTTTCCTCCGTGGCCGCCGGATGGAAGCCGAGCTGAGCGCCGAGATCGAGGCGCACCTGGAAATGCAGGAGGCGGAGTTTCGCGCCCAGGGACTGGATACCGCGGCAGCGCGTGCCGCCGCGCTGCGCGAGTTCGGCGGCGTTGCTCAAGCCATGGAGGACTATCGCCAGCGCAGGGGCCTGCCCTGGCTGGAAGCTCTGGGGCGCGACATCCACTACGGGCTTCGCGGGCTGCGGCGGAATCCGGGATTCACAGCGGCGGCCGTGATCTCGCTGGCGCTGGGCATCGGGGCCAACACGGCGATCTTCTCCCTGTTCCACGCGGTGATGCTCCGGCTGCTGCCGGTCGAGCGGCC
>DATJYJ010000593.1:0-24754 GCA_035578025.1 Verrucomicrobiia bacterium | reverse complement strand
TGCGGGCGAGCGAAAGGCCGTTACGAGCGTCGGGTTCTGGTTGGAAGGTAGCAAGCGGCGAGTCTTGAGGCGTTAATCCGGTTACCGGGGAAAGCGGTGATTGGGGAGCTGAGAGGCGAAGCGCCCGGCACTTTCGACTACAGTGCTCAGAGCCGAGCATGTCGGCGGTGGGCAGGATTGGGAATCGGATCACTTGGAACCATTTCTTTTTTTTTCCGTCTGTACTATAACCTGTGTCACTTCACCCATAGTTTTGCCGGATTGGAAGCATAGTCTTGCCGCGGACGGCTGACGTCCTTGCTCAGATTCGAACAACGGGCAGCGCCGGTTTCACCCACGTATAGTGGGCTGTTCATTCTACGCCGCCCAGGTACGTTAGGCCGTCTGCCTCGGCTATCTCAAAAGATGTTAACTCGCGAGGGCTTGTCGGTGGCCATATGCGAATGTGTCGTGTCAGGGTCCGTGCGGTTGGGGGGAATTTGCCCCACGACGGTTGCCCTTGGACATAAACGACCGTCGAACCGTCCGGCTCGTTTAGAATAACCTCCTGTTTGACGTGGTCCTGCAGAACAACGATGGCTAATGCCTTCCGACCTTCGCCGACCCTCCAAAGACACGCCAAGCGGTAGTTGCCCTCAAGACCGCCCATGGCGTGGACGTTGTTCAGTACTCGCATACTGATTGCGGGCACCTCCGTCTCGGGGATCCGAACTACCCTCGGTGGCCCCGATTCGTCCGTTCCTGATGAGCGGATAACGAATGCCACCGTCAACTCCTGGTTGTGGGTGATCCGGTTGAACACTGGCCTCGGAAGCAGAATAGCTGCCGAGCAAATGGCCACAATGGAGACCGCCTTAGTAAGCCGGCCGGTCAGCGTAATCGCCAGCATCGCGGAAACGCCTGCTGCCACCCAGCACGTTAGGATTTGCGGAAGCAATCCGAGCCAACAGCAGCCGAACAGTGGTCCGAAGCGAAACGCCGCGAACGGGTACAACAGAGCGAGGCCGCCGCCGATTAGGACCGCGACGACCACTCGGGACTTCCTATCTGTCCATGATGAGGGCCACGCCGCAGCGATGAGTCCTAGCAGAACAGCAAACGGAAGCGTAGCCTCGATTGTCGCAATGACGTTGTCGCTCTGACGCCACATCACGGGCCAGAGAGCGAAAGATATCCTCACAGTTATGGCGGTGACGGCAAAACCTGCCAGGGCGGCAGCAACAAAGCGCAAGACGCGCTTCATTGCAGATCCTCCTTTCCAGATTTTGATTCGGATGTGGCTCGACTTGAGAGACGCTCCGCAGTGAAAGCATCGCCTCGGTCTTGCTGATTCACCAGGATCTCGCGTCTGATCTCGGCCAGAGTCTCGCGGGCGATGCGGTAATCCAGACTCCTGGGTGGGGACATTCGCTTGAGCACGGTATTCACGAATAGCTCCGTCCCTTGCTGATGGAGTTGATAAGCCACCTGTCGGAACTCCGCGATCTTTTTATCGTGCCGCTCTTGAATGGAAGCCGCATCAAACTCCCAAAACCGTTTTTGGATTGCCATACATTGATCCGGAAAATGTTTTTGAAGGGTTGCCTTGTGGTAACCGCCTCGTCTTTCGACGGCCCCCAGGGAAGGCGGCGGCGATTCCCGCAATGCTTTGTCCATTTGGCGTGCGGCCTCAGCCTTATTAAAGCGCTTGCTTCGCCGGACGCAGAGGTTGCGCCAGTGCGGTACGCCTTCGAAGTTCAGCGATTGAAGTTCGCCCGGCGAGACTCTTCCTGTGAGCAAATTTACCAACGTCACGTTAAATGCCCGGGCCAGGCGCAGGTAGACCGGCAAAGTTGGATGTCTGGCGCCCCGTCGCCAATCACATATCGATGTTGAGCTGACTCCCAATATCCGGGCAAAACCGGAAAGCCCCTCCAAATCACCTCCGATCCGAACCAGTTCTGCTAACTGCTCCCGGGTTACTAACGAAGGATTGTGGTACCCAGCTTGGATTAAATCCGCAAGCTGGCTCGCCGCCCAGATTTCCCACTCCGGCGCGTCCTTGTGGAGGGTGGTCGAATGGAGGTCTGGATTGTCGGTGCCCGAATCTGATCCGAGCCAGCGTTTGCATCGCGTACAGAACCCCACCCACGAGCGCTGACCAAGCAACGGTTGTGGAAGGGAGCAATGCGGGCAGGTTAGGCGCAAGGCGCACCGGTGGCATGGACAAAACTTGACGGCTTCCAGCGTCCACAGCAAGGGCACATAGACTGTTGTACCGGTCTTCTCCCAACTGGCCAGGCAAATGGGGCACCATGCGGCCACACCACGCATCAACATCGGCGATGGGAATAGCGATTTCCAGGGGATCATCGTGAGGTATTGGAGATCGTCTCTGGCGGTCAGCTTACCGATGGCTGAAACGATGTCGGCTGCCAGCGCGCCGGTGGCATTGATACCGGCAGTGAAGGAGCGCGCACGGGACTTGATCCCGCAGCTAAAGATATTTTGCCGGTGCGCGCCGTACTTCGGCACTTCGTAATGTTGAAGAGCGCCAGGAGAAACAGAGTGGGCCTCCGCAACTCGCGAAAAATAGCTTGTCAGGCACTCCACCAACGGTGTTCCGAGCCCGACCGGGTTGAGATGAAACAGCCGGCTGCGAGGCGGCACTACAGGGGCCGTCATGTCCCACGCTTCATAGGTTGCAAGACCGTCATTGTTCATTTAGGCCTCCTTGGCGATTCCAACAAGATCCCGAACGGGTTTGCGCTGGCCAACGCGCGGATGCACCTGGGCCGCTGCTGGTGCGGTCGCAGGGCTGGTCGTCTCCAGCCGGAGAAGGTGTCTCAGGCGATCGCGTTTTTCTTCTTTTTCGGAAACGTCATTCTCGCCGTCGACCGTCTCTCGGGCCATTCTTTCGGACTGATCCAGCGACCATGCCGTTTTTTCCAGGATCTTACGGTTCACAGCATCTGCGCCCTGATTTATGGCGAGGGCCAAGGCTCGCGTCAGCCAATCTTTGACCAGGCCGACGCAGCCAACGGAACGCTCATAGCAGTATTCCAGGTGAGGCAGCAGGTCGGACTCACCCGTCAGCGGCAGGTGGCGCTGCAAGGTGAAGACCACGTTCCGGAAGGCGGTGTAATCCTCGATTCTTTCGGCGCGGTACCGCGGGAAGTGGATGTCAATACTGCGCCGGCTCAGTTGAGCGCTGAGATTGCGGAAGGGGAGCAACTCGTAGGTGCCCACCAGGATATGGACTGTATTCGTGAGGCTGGCAAGCGATTTGATCGAGTCCAGCTGATCTTGCAGTTTCCGGCCGCTCTTCATCTTCGCCAGATGCTGGGCCTCGTCTATAAAGAACGCCGACGGCCGACGATGAATCAGCGCGCTCTCCAGAGCTAACCGGATCTCGATCCCTGACGCACGCGGATCGGTAAGCTTTCGGCCGAAAGTGTCGCGAAGATCCTGGAATGAACTGCGCGCATGGCATGTCAGTTTCCGGTCGATCATGGGTTCGTCGAGGGCGAGCAGCGCCCGCCGATAGTAATCCTTCCAACTGAACTGGTTGGAATCCGGAGCGGCCGCTTCCATGCTGACCACCGGCACCAGTCCGGGATTCTCACGAAGGGCCTCCATCATGGATTCCTTCAGGTACTTCTCCACTCGGCGCCGCAATGTCGTCTTCCCAACTCCCGTGGGGCCGTACACGAAAATCAGGGACCAGCCGGCAGGTTCATTAATGGCTTGCTTCAAAGCGGTATCGGCTTCCTTCAGGAGAGGGTGCGCAATCGTGAAAGACTTGAAGTAGTCGAGCCGTGCTTCCGGCGGTTGGCCCAGCAGATCTTGGGGAAACGCGTAGTCGGGCATGCTCTCAATACTCCTCGTACAGTTCAGGCTGCGCTACGGAGAGAGGTTCGGTTACCCGTTTCAGGGGCGGCCCAACGGCTGGCGCCGCGATGGGTTGCTCTGGCCGAGCACCGGGATCATCGTCAACGAGGCGCAATTTCCGCGCTGCCGCATCCTGCAGGCGCTGAATGAGAAGCGACTCCTCCGCCTCAACCGAAGCGACAAAGTCGGCGAGCCTCCTGGCCGTCACTTTGAACTCGCGGGAATGATCCTGCGATCGCTTACGCAGTTCGGCGGTTGCGATCATCATCTCCCGTTCCGAACGTCCGCGAAACGATGAGAAATGTTCGGAATAACAACTGATCCAGCGGTTGCCAACATAGGCATAAGCGGTGCCCGCATCATGTGGGTCGTACCGGACGGGAACCCTGGTCCGCTCGATGGCGGGGTCGCGGAAAACAGTAGACCAGTAGTGCAGGTGATTGATCTTGACGCCCTTTCCCGCGTCGACCAGAGCAGATCCCCTGGCCGTGGTCGGCAAGGTCATCATCCGGAATGTTTCGTCGTACTGGATGTGCCGGTGAGGGCGATTCCCAGAACGTGCCAACCCGAGTTCGAAACAATCTCTGGGAGATTGTCCAATGGCGGGATGCATCGTCGTGTCATAGAACTCGTAAGCCCACTCGCATAGCCGGCTGTGAAGCGATTCCAGCGTCCAGACGGCGAGATTCTTCGGGTCAACGCTGGTGGTCACTTGGCGCACATTCTTCGTGATCTGCGTATTCCCCGCCAAACTGTAGATCAGTTGGGTGCTGGTTCCAAAGAGCCGTTCGCAGACGGACCCAAACCGCGGCTTCGCCGGAGGCCGGGTCTTCTTGGTGCATTCGTAGCGTGCCAGCAGTGTCTCGAAGTAGACGCTGTCGAACTCTTTCCCACCATCAACGACCAGGATCTGCGGAAGCCGCCCGTGCCGGCGAACACACTCCCGCAGAACCATCATGCAGGACCGATAGGACGGCGGGTCGAACGACAGAAAGAGCGCCAGCATGCGTCGGGAAAATGCGTCCATGAAGATGGTCAGCCATGGTCTTCCGAGGTTTCGCCCGGTGCTGGAGCACACGATCTCAACGTCAAGTTCGGTGTGATCGATATGGCAGATGTGAAAGGGCCGGTCGCCGTGGCGCGGTGTGGTGAACTGCAGTTCGAGGTAGGGTGTTTCCATCTGATATGTGGCTCGGCGACCACGGCGCTTGAGAACAAGGTCTGCCTGTAAACGCTGATTGATCGCCAGAGAGAACGTCTTGTAGCTTGGTGCCACGGTTCCTTCCGATTCGCAGGCTCGGATCAGCGCGCCATACGCGTGGAACTTCCGTTTTTGTTTGAGGGTCTCGTAGTCCGTTTCGATGATTTTCAACATCAGCGCCGAGGTCTTCTCCGGAAGTTTGCTTTTGCGATTTCCGCAATCCTGAAATCTGGGCAGAAGGCCGAGATAACCGTCACCCTGCAGCGCCTCTGCCTGACGATACCGCTGGAGCCAGTGGCGGACTGTCCGCACCGAAACCGTGTCAGCCAAGGGTTCCCCCGCCTGATAAGCCTGGATCAGTTTCATTCGGCGATTCGCTTCCGCCACCTGAGTTGGACCCATTTGCGGCAGGAGCCCTCCGGCGGCCGGGGCGACGGCGTGAGGGCTGCTTTCTGTGACGTCTACGCTCGGACGGTTCAGGCGGACGTGAACCTTGTCCGGTTCTGTCAGAGGAGCCGCGGCGAGGTCGACGTCGAGAGTGCCGACCGCGACCATCGCAAAAATGTCGTCACGCGTCAGGAGGCCTGCTGTTTCCCGAAAGAGGTCGCTCAGCCGGATCTCAGCATTGGCAGAAACGCGTGGGCGCACTTGTTCCAGGGATTCGGGTTGGATTGGCGAATCGGACCGGAGGTAATCCTCCAGGAACTGAATATTTCGCTGGTATATCCAGTTAATCTCCCGAGAAGATCGGACGCGGTAATAGAAGCCAAAATCTCTGGCGTACACCTCGCCCGGCGGGCAGTGCCACTGACCGTCTTCGCCGGCGCGATACCGGTTGGGGCTCCGTTCGGCGAGGCGCAGGAGTTCCTCTTCGGTTTTCCATTCCTCCCAGCCGGCAGTAGTCCTGCGAATGACGAAGAAGTCCGGCGTATGAAGGACGCCCAAGTGCTTTCCGCCCGCCGCCTCGTAATCCAACTTGATCTGTATGGGCTGATCGTAAAACTCGAGGACGTCAGGGTCATGCTCCATCTCGTAGATGCCGGCAAGTTCGACCCGATGACTCTCGAACTGGATCGTGACACCCATCTTCCGGCTGGGGTAGCGGCCGCTGACGTTGGACCGGCCACCGCCTACTCGACGAGCCGGATCAGATGCACGAATGCGATCAATCAACGCTCGGCCGTGTGGCGAGACGCCGACCAGGGTGCACCA
The DNA here is from genome assembly GCA_035578025.1 of Verrucomicrobiia bacterium. Taxonomy (GTDB): domain Bacteria; phylum Acidobacteriota; class Terriglobia; order Bryobacterales; family Bryobacteraceae; genus Solibacter. The sequence continues at coordinate 18,471 of DATJYJ010000593.1, read as the reverse complement.
AGCTTCCAAGGCTTCCGAACTCCGCATTGGTAGCCTCCTCGAAACCTGTGTTCGCTGCCGGTTTACTTTCGCGACGTGGACGGCTCTTCGTTCTTCAGCGCGCTCACATATCGCACTCCGGCCTCGTTGATCAAATCTTGGAGCAAACGGCCATTTTCGATGGCCTTCCGAACCTCGGGCACCAGCCTTTCGGGGACATAGATCGAGAAACGGCGAGGGCCCCGGCGCACGTACAGCGCATAGCTGCTATGTCCCTTCCCGGCGGCGCACGCCGGGCAGTTTTTGCGGATACAGGGACCCTTCCTCAGAGAGAGCGACCCCGTGGCAACCGGCCAGATCCCGCCGACGGCTTCTGTGAACCACCGCTGGACGTCTGAAGGGTTCTTGTCATCCGCCATGGTCTTATATGTGCCATTATGCATGTATACAAACAAAAGTCAACGATTTTGCTTCGGCGGCGGCTTTTTGGAGAGATGCAATCGGCAGGACTATCCTTCCACGTGGAGCCTTTGGCAAAACTATCGTTCAAGGACGGGTATGGGAAAGGGCTCGGATGGCGAGAAATCAACGCCCGGCCGCCACTGCAGCGGCAAGCTATGGTTCCAAACTGGCAAGACTATGGTTCAAGCCTCATTTTTTTCCGTCTGTACTATAACCTGTGGGCGGAACTTCTCATTCCAATCGGCCAAAAATCTGGTAACCTCCTCTAGAGGAATCCAGCCATGCGCGGTCGTACAATCTTCGGACTCGCCATTCTAGTCTGTTGCTCGTTTACCGCCCGCGCGGGCTTGGTCTATGACAACGGCCAACCGCCTGTCTCCGACGGGATAGCGAATTGTTTTGGCGGCTGCCCCGATTTGACCGAAATCACCGGCGAGGGGCTCTTCAGCCTGGTTTCCAACACGGTCCTCACCTCCGCCACCTTCTGGACATTCCAGTTAGACGGTGTGTACCAGGGTGGAACCCTCGCCTGGCACATCTTTGCCGACAACGGGGGATCGCACGGATCGCTCCTCGGCTCCGGCACCTTCACCCTTACGCAAACCTTGATCCAGCCGGTTACCGTAGGCGGAATTTCACTCACAGAATACCAGAACGATTTCACCATCCCCAGCCTGAATATCAACCCGTCCCCTTCTCCGCAAAGCTATTTTCTGGATATCGCGGATACGGTCGGAGGACCGGATCAATCCGGTATCTTCTGGGCTACCAGCGGCGAGAGCACCCTCGCCTTTCAGCTCTTCGGAACCGGCAACACTCCCGTCGATGGCCCGGAACCAGCTACCCTCCTGCTGGTCGGTTGCGGTGTAGCCCTGCTGGCCTGCTCGCGCGTCCGGCTCGCTAAAACGAGACAGTAACCGCGGTCGAACTTCCCACACTGTTCGTTAGCGTGATGGTCACACTCGTCACCTGCGTGGCGGCGCCCTGCACCGTGAACTGCTGCACCAGCTTGAACGTGCTCCCGAAGGCCACCGACTGAGGATCGCTGTACCACCCGCCAAGCAGGCTGCTCAGCGGAACCGTCACGTCCGCGTTCTGCACGTTCGTGCCGCCGAAATGGAACGTCGCCGAGGTAATCTCCCGCGAAGTCGCAAAGCCGATAATCGTCACCTGAATCGCGCCCGAGTTGCGCGTGACCGTGGGAGTGCCCACGATCGCCGGCGCGAGCTTCGGAATCTGCGCCGTGACCGCCGCGCTCGATGGCAGCGTGGCATTCACGCCGCCCGCTTGCAGCGCCACGTCGAGCTTCAGTGTCCCCGCCACCGTGCCGGTCTGGAACGCGGGCGTCTGCGCAAACGTGGACTGCGTGGAATTCGCCGGGATTCGGAAAGAGACCGAGCCGCCGCCGGACGCAAACTGCACCGCCGGGTCGACCACGCCGATCGACGGGTCCGCAGTCATGGTCAGGTTGAGTTGTCCCACGATGTCCAGCGGATAGCCTGCCGATATGGTCACCCCCGCGGTGACCTGCTGGTTGGGACTCGCCGGGTTCGTGAGCCCGCTGATGGTCAACTGCGGCAGCGCCGCCAGCGTTACGTTCAGCGTGAACTTCTGCTGTGCCAGTTGCCCCGATGCATCCACCGCCTGCACCGTGAACTGGAATGGGCCCGCCTGAGTGGCCGCCCCGGCGATCACGCCGGAAGCGGAATCCAGGCTCAATCCGTTCGCCAGGGCGCCCGCCGCCACCGACCACGTCACCGCTCCCACCGCGCTTGTGACCGTGAGCTGCTGCCGGTACGGCATTCCGCCGACCGCGTCGGGCAGCGCCGCCGGCGTGCTGATCACCAGCGTAGGCGCGATGTTGATCGTGCCCTGCACGTTGGCGCTCGATTGATTCAGATCGGTCACCGTCACCTGGAACGTATAGGTGCCCGCTGCCAGAGGCGTGCCGCCCAGCACCCCGGTCGTGGAGGCGAGAGTCACGCCGGGCGGCAGCGAACCGCTGCTCACCGACCAGGTGAACGGCGGGACACCGCCCGTCGCTGCGAACCCGCCCGAATAACTCTGGCCGACTTTCCCGTCCGGAGTGGTGCCCGAGACTTGCAGCGGCAGGGGAGGCGCGATTGGCAGGCTGCACGTCGCGACCGACGAGTCGCCCTTCGAGTCGATCACCTGCACCACGACCTGCGCCGTTCCGCCGGCCTGTGCGGTTCCGGTGATGCTTCCGCCGCTCGTGTAACTCATTCCCGCCGGCAGTCCCGAAACAAAGTACTGATACGGAGGAGCGCCGCCCGCCGCCGTCTGTGCCTGCGAATAGGCCACGCCCGCGGTAGCCCCCGGCAGCGGGCATGCCGACGTCAGGGCCGGTGTCGGCGAGGTTCCGCCCGAGGTACCGCCCGATGTCCCCGGCGCCGCGACGTTGAACGAATAAGTCTTCGCGTTCGATACTCCCAGGACGTCCGCTACGCGCACGAGCGCGCCCGCACCGCCGGCCGAAGGCGGCGTCCCGCTCAGCGATCCGCCTGCCGGATCGATCGACAGCCAGTAAGGCAAGCCGCCGGCCCACGCCAACCTTCCTGTCCCGCCGGTCGCGCCCACACTCGCGCTGTATGGAGTGCCCGCCACTGCGTCGGGCAGCGACGGAGTCGTGATCTGCGGCTTGGGATTCACCTTGACTGAGCAGCCCTTCGATGCCGTCTGCCGCAGTTGGTCCGTGGCCTGCACCGTGAAACTGATCGTACCCGCGGACGGCGCACCGCTCAGCGCACCCGTTGGGCTGAACGAGATCCCCGGCGGAAGTCCTGACGCCGTCCAGGAGTATGCAGGAGTGCCTCCGGTCGCGGTAAAGGTCGCTGCCAGCAGCAGGCTCTCCGTAATATCCGGCAGCGGGCAGACGGTGCTGATGCTGAAAACGCCTCCCGACGTCACGTTGACGCTGAGGCTCGCCGCCGATGTGCTGCCTTGCGAATCGCTCACCTGCACCGAGAACGGATAGGAGCCCGCCGCCGCTGGAGTGCCGCTCAAAATACCCGTGACCGGATCCAAGCCCAGCCAGGCCGGGATGCCCGACCCCGACCACCGCAGCGCGCCCACGCCTCCGCTGGCCGCGAGCGGCTGCGCGTACGGAGCGCTCACTGTTCCGCCCGGTAGGCTCGTGGTGGTGATGGTCAAGCTCGGGAAGACGTTCATCGTGCACGACGCGCTCGCCGTGAAGCTCGCCGAGTCGGTCACCAGCATGCTCACACTGAATGCTCCCGCCGCCGACGGAGTGCCGCTGACCACGCCGGCCGTGCTCGCGGTCAGCCCACCCGGCAGTCCCGACACCGACCACTGGTACGGCGGCGATCCAAGCGCCGCCGTCAACAGGAACCCGGCCGAGGATCCCACCGAACCCGAGGGCAGAGGGCACGCCGTGATTACCGGCACACCGCCCGGACCGGTCACCGAAATCGTGAAGGACGCTGCGGCCGACGTGGCCCCCAGAGAGTCCGTCACCAGCACGGTCAGTCCATAGGTGCCGCCGACTGCCGGCGTGCCCCTGAGGATTCCCGTCAGCGGCTCGATCGACAGCCAGTCCGGCAATACGGACGCCGACCAGGTCAACGTTCCGGTTCCGCCCGCCGCGCTCAAGCTCTGCACGTAGGGCGTTCCGGCCGTGCCCGGCGCCAGGCTCGTCGAAATGACCGCGGGCACCGGATTCACCGCGATCCCGCAGCCCGTGGAGGCAGTCTGGTTATGCGAATCCGTCGCCTGAAGCGTGAATGCCGCAGTTCCTGCAACCGCGGTCCCCGACAAGGTCCCGCCTGCGCTCAATGCCAGCCACGTCGGCAGGCCCCCAGCCGACCATGAATATGGCGGGAATCCGCCCGTAGCGGTAGCCGTTTGGCTGACCGACAGACCCGCCGTCGTGGTTGGCAACGGGCACAGTGTCGTGATCACCGGAGTTCCGCCCGCCGAGTTGATTACCAATGCCAGGGAGACCGCGGGCGAAGCGATCCCCAGGCTGTCGGTCGCCGTCGCCAACACCGTTGCAGTTCCTGCTGCCGTCGGCGTCCCCGAGATCACACCGGTCGCGCTGTTCAGGCTGGCCCAACCCGGCAGCCCCGGCGCCGACCATGTCAGCCCGCCCGTGCCCCAGATGCCGGAAAGCGGGAACCAATACGGAGCTCCGATTGTCCCCGCCGGCAGGGCGGTGGTGAGCACCTTCGGCACTGGGTTCACCTTAATGGTGAAGACCTTGGTTGCTGCGATCCCCAAGGTATCCGTCGCCGTCGCAGAGAAGATGAAGTCCGTCGGCACAGGCACGATCGGGGCAGTGCCGGTAAGCCCTCCCGCCGGGCTGAGCGACAGCCACACCGGCAGGCTGCCCGACGAAAACGTGATCGTGCCCGTTCCGCCCGCTGCCGCCAGCGTTGCCGTGTAGTGCGCCGTCGACGTGGTGGCCGGCAGCGCGGCAGTGGTGATCGTGACGCCGGGGCCGACCGTCAGCGAAACAGCGCCCGACGCCGGGGCGCCCGCCGCATCCAGAAGGCTCGCGGTGAAACCGATCGTCGCCGGCGGCGTCACGGTAGCCGCGCCGGCCAGCGTCCCCGCGGCGTTCAACGCCAGTCCCGTATTGTCCAGTCCGGTTGCGCTCCAGTGGAATGGCGCCGTGCCGCCGGTTTCGCTCACCGGCTGCGAGTACGGCACGCCCGGCGCGGCGGCCGGGAGACTCTGCGGCGGAATGACCGGTGCCGGGTTGATCGTCAGGCTGAAGGGAGCCGAACCAGGCTGCCCGGTGCTGTCTTTGACGGACACCGTGAAAGATGCCGTCCCAACGCTTGTCGGGGTGCCGGTGACCGCGCCGGAGACCGGGTCCAACGTGAGGCCTCCGGGCAGCGCGCCGCTCGCGATCGTCCAGCTCGAATACGGCGATGTGCCGCCCGTCGCCGTGAAGCCTCCCGCGTATGGGCGATTCACGGTCCACGCGGGCAGGTTGCCGGTGATCGCCGGGCCAGCAGCAACCACATTGATCAGGTATCCTCGGGAATCGAAAATCCCCACCGAATCGGTGGCGCGAACCGTAATGGGCACCGCAGTCCCGCCGGAGCCGGCGGGCGGAGTGCCGCTGACCGTGCTTCCCGTCTGACTCAGCCACCCGGGCAGTCCCGAAAAGCTCCAGACGAGGGTTCCCGTTCCGCCCGTCGCCGTGAACGTGACGCTGTACGGCGTCCCCACGATTGCCTGCGGCAGCGGCGGCACGGTGGTAATCGTCACCGGCGGGTTCACGGTCACCGACAGCGCTCGCGGAACGCTGCTCGCTCCTGGCGTGTCTGTCACCGTAACGGTGAACGGGTACGGCGTCGGCGATGACACCAGGGGGGCGGTGCCCGTCAGAGTGGGCCCACTCAAGGTCAGCCAACCAAGGTCGGTGCCGCTCCAGGTAAGCGGCGGAGTGCCGCCGGTCGCCGACAGGACCTGTGAATACGTCGCCCCCGAAGTCGTCTGCGGCAACGACGTGGTGGTCACCGACGGCACCGGGTTGATGGTCAGCGTGAACGTCGTGGCCGGGCTTTGTACTCCTTGCGAGTCCGTGGCGATGATGGTGAACTGGAACGTGCCGGCTGCAGGCGGAGTGCCGCTGAGCACGTTCCCGGTCAGAGGCAGCCACGAAGGCAGCGTCGTCCCGGCGTCTCTGAACGTGTAAGGCCCCGTGCCTCCCGCGGCCGTGAGGGTGACCGAGAAAAAGCGCGTCGCCGTCCAGGGGCCGAGCGAAAGGCTGTTCGTGATCACCACGCCCGGATTCACCGTCACGGTGTAGGTCCGCGAGTTCGAAGACAGGACAGTGTCGGTGGCCGTCACGCCGAAACTGAAGGGCGTCGGCAGAGTGACCACGGGCGCGGTTCCGCTCACCGTCGGGCCGCTCGGCGACAGCCACGAGGGAAGACTGGAGTAGCTCCAGTTAATCGTGCCCGTGCCGCCGAAAACCGTAAAGGTCACTGAGTAGAACGTGTTCGAGCTGGCCGCCGGCAACGGATTCGCGGTGGTGATCTGCACCGGCGGGTTGACCGTCACCGTCAGGCTGAGCGGCAGGCTGACCGCTCCCGTGCTGTCGGTGACGGTCGCCGTGAAGGTGAATGGCGTCGAGGAGGCCACCAGGGGCGCGGTTCCCGTGAGGGTCGCACCGCTCAGCGTAAGCCACGACGGCGGATTCTGCAGCGCGAACGTCAGCCCGGGAGTGCCGCCGGTAGCGGTCAGCACCTGGCTGTACGGCCTGCCCGAGGTAGTAGCGGGCAGCGAAGTCGTGGTGACCGACGGAATGGGATTGATGGTCAGCGAAAATGGTTTGGTGTAGGTGCCCCCAAGGCTGTCGGTGACTTTGATCGAGAACGGAGGGACGAGTCCGCTTGCCGTCGGAGTACCGGTGAGCGCACCGCCGCCGGCGATGCTCAGCCACGGCGGCAGTGTGCTGCCGGCGTCCGCAAAGAAGTAAGGGCCGAGTCCGCCCGTGGCCGTGATGGTCTGCGCATACGGGCGGCCTACCGTCCACTGGGGCAGCGGCGACGCCGTGGCAATCGTCACCGCCGGATACACGGTGAGGCTGAGGGGCTTGCTCACGGGACCCAGCACGCTGTCCGTCACGGTTACGGTGAAGCCGGCCGGAGTCGCGACGGTCACCGCCGGCGCTGTTCCCGTGAGAACTCCCGCCGTGGACAAGCTGAGCCACTGCGGCAGAGTCGTGCTCGACCAGGCAACGGATCCCACGGCGCCAACGACGGTCAATTTCTGCGAATAACTCAGGCCCGATTCCGTCGGCGGCAGCGGGCTCGGCGTGGTGATTTGCAACCCCGGGTTCACCGTAATCGTGAGGCTCTGCGGCGCGCTGACCGCTCCCGCCGCGTCCTTCACCGTCACCGAGAACGAGGGCGAGGTCGTCGGCGTGGTGACTACCGGCGCGGTGCCCGTGAGTACGCCGGCGGCGGACAGCGTCAGCCAGCCGGGCAGGCCCGAGGCTTGCCAGGTGAACGACGGTGTCCCGCCAGTTTCGGCCAGGGTCTGACTGTAGCTCGCGCCCGACGCGGCCGGTGGAAGCGATGTGGTGGTCACCACCGGCAGCGGATTGATGGTCAGCGTGAACGGCCTGGCGGTGGAAATGCCGAGGCTATCGGTCACCCGCAGGCTGAAAGTCATCGTGCCGGCGGCGGCCGGAGTTCCGCTCAACAATCCCGCAGGGCTGATGGTCAGGCCGTTCGTCAGCGTGCCGTTGTCGCTGAACACCAGCGTCCCCGTGCCGCCGGTGGCGATGATCGTCTGCGAATATGGCTGCCCGACGGTCCACGAAGGCAGAGGCGAGGCCGTGGTGATCGCGGGCGCTGGGTTCACGGTCAGGGTGAACAACACGCTGGCCTTCGAAAGCACGCTGTCGGACGCGACCACGGTGAAGTGGTACGGAGTCGGAACGGTGACCACCGGTGCGATACCGCTCATGGCGCCCGCGGCCGAGAGCGGCACCAGCCATGTGGGCAGGTCCGGACTCGCAAACGTAATCGTGCCGGTCCCTCCGCTTGCCGTGAACTGCTGCGAATAGGCGGCGCCGCTGGTGGTGGGAGGCAGGGGGCTGGTAGTCGTAATCTGCACTGCCGGATTGACGGTCACCGAGAGGGCCTGAGGCGCGCTGACCGCTCCCGCTGCGTCCTTCACCGTGACGGAGAACGCCGGAGACGTGGTGGGAGTACTGACCACCGGCGCGGTGCCGGCGAGCGTGCCCGAGGCGGAGAGCGCCAGCCACGGCAGCGGCGCCGGGGGTTGCCACGTGAGCGGCGCTGTGCCGCCCGACGCCGCGAGTGCCTGGCTGTAGGCAATCCCCGAGGTGGTCGCCGGCAGCGTGGTGGTTGACACCGAGGGCGGCGGGTTGATGGTCAGCGAGAATGTCTTCGTGCCTATCGCTCCCACCGCGTCGGTCACCGTGAGCGTGATCGACGGGAAGACCCCGGTGGCCGTCGGCGTGCCGCTCAAGACTCCGGTGCTGCTGATCGTGAGCCCGGTTGGCAGCGTGCTTCCGTTGTCGGCGAAGACCAGCGTTCCCGTGCCGCCGCTCGCAGTGATCGTCTGCGAGTACGGCTGGTTGACGGTCCATGGCGGCAGCGGCGTTGCCGTCGTGATGGAAGGCAGAGGATTCACGACCAGCGAATACGCATTGGTCGTGGACGCACTGTTGGCATCCGTCGCCTTCACGGAGAACGGATACGGGGTCGGCACCGTGACCACGGGAGCGGTGCCGCTCAGAGCGGTGCCGGTGAAGGAGAGCCAATTAGGCAACCCGGTTATCGTCAGGGTGACTATGCCCGTTCCGCCTGTCACCGTCAGGGTCTGCGAGTAGGAGATTCCGGACGTGGTGGGCGGCAGCGTGGCCGGCGAGATCACGATCGCGGGATTCACCGTCAGGGACAAGGGCTGCGTGTCGCTGGCCGTCACGCTGTCGGTGGCTTTCACCGTGAAAGTCGCGGTTCCCGCGGTCGTCGGCGTGCCGCTGATGACGCCCGTGTTGCTGAATGACATGCCCCCCGGCACGGCGCCGCCGACTAACGTCCAGATGAACCCCGGCGTCCCTCCGGTCACGCTGAGCGTGCGGCTGCACAATTGGCCGACCGTACAGGCCTGTAGCGGACTGGTGTTGATCGCCGGAGCGGGGTTGATGGTCAGGGTGAAACTCGCGGTGTCGCTCTCGTTCAAAGGGTCGGTCGCCGTGACGCTTGCCGGGAAGGTGCCGGAAGCCGTCGGCGTGCCTGAGATCCCGGCCTTGGCGCCGCTCGCCGGGGGGGTGATCCCAAGTCCCGGGGGCAGGCCCGAGGCCGTCCACGCATAGGCGCCGGTGCCGTGTGTGGCTTGAAAGTATGGCGGCTGCGCGGCGGGAGGTGGCGGCGGATACGGAACGCCCACCGTGCTCGTGGGTGGGTTGTTCAGTTTCGTGACCTGCACCGGCTTGGTCCCCATGACGATTCCGAACGTCCTGGAGCTGGCGGCTCCCGCGTTGTCCAGCACCTGGATGGCAAACGAGAACAGCCCCGGCTGGGTGGGCGTGCCGCTGAGCAGGCCGGACGAGCTCAGGGTGAGCAGCGGCGGGAGTGTGTTCGGAGTGGACCAGGAGTACGGCGGCGTTCCGCCGGAGACCGGAAAGACCGAGACCGATCCGAACTGGTAGTTGTAGAGGTCGGCCACAATGCCCGAAGGCAAGGGGCTCGAATCGGTGATGGTGGGGGGCGCATTGATCGTCAGCGGAATGGTCGCCGTGCCCGTCGCGCCGCTTCCCGAGTCCGTCACCGAGAACGTGGGGGTGACGCTGCCGGAGACCAAGGGCGTCCCGCCCAGGACGCCCGCCGGACTGATGGACATGCCGGCCGGCAGGCCGGACGCCGACCAGGAGGCCGTGCCCGCAAGTCCCGTCACGGTGAGTGAGGTATTCGGGTACGGCCGGTTCACGGTCCACGACTGCAGGCTCGTGGTGCCGATGTCGGGCGCGATGGTGAGCGAGAAGTCTTTGGTGGCCGAGAGCGGAGTCGACGAGTTATCGGTGACTTTGACCGTGAAGGTCGCGACAGTGGACACATTCACGGTGCCGGAGAGAGTTCCGTCTGATGAGAGATTCAAGCCGGCGGGCAGCGGGACGGCCCCGGTCACTTGCCAGGTGTACGGAGTCGTACCGCCGTTTGCCACAAAGCCATAAGAGTAAGGTACGGTCGCCACGCCCGCGGGCAGCGGAGTGCCACTGGTAATCGTGACCTGAGCCACCAAAGGTGGCGCCAGCGCCAACGCTAGGATGAGGGCGAGCTTCACGGGAATGAGCGTTGTACTGCTGTGCTGCTTTATACCTTAGGGCTTCCATTCTAGTGGGTTGGATTGAACCAGGCAAGCCGCCAGTCAGGCGTGTCGCCGCAAAATGATAATGTCCTATTTGCGCAAAGTAGAAATGTCCTATTGACGCCGCCCACGCTGGGGAGGTGCAAGAAGGACAACTCCTGATGACGCAAGCCGAACGGGACCGCCTGGTGGCCCTGAAGAAGGCGCAAAAGAAGCTGATCACACAGAAGCAGGCAGCCGAAGAGCTGGGGATCACGGAGAGACACGTGAGACGGCTGCTGCGAGCGCTGAAGCGGCGAGGGGACAAGATCGTGGTGCATGCGCTGCGAGGTTTGCCGTCCAATCGCAAGATCAGTGCCGACACCGAACAAAAGGCAATCGGGATTCTTGCGGATCCGGTTTACCGAGGCTTTGGGCCGACACTGGCAGCCGAGCACCTCGATAAGAAGCACGGTATTCAGGTGAGCCGGGAAACGGTGCGGCAGTGGATGACGAAGGCGAAGCTGTGGCGGGCACGCAAGCAGCACATCGAGAAAGTGCACGAGTGGCGGCCGCGACGGAGCCGGTTCGGCGAGTTGGTGCAGTGGGACACCAGTGACCATGACTGGTTGGAAGGGCGGGGTGAAGAGATTCTGCTGATCAACATGATCGACGACGCAACCAGCCGGTGGTTCGCCCGCTTCGTGCGGAGCGACTCGACCATAGAGAACATGAACCATCTGGAGCGGTACCTGAAAAAGCATGGGCGACCACTGGGGTTCTACACCGATAAGGCATCGCTGTTTCAGACCACGGAGAAAACCAAGCGAGACGGGAGCCGGAAAGGGAAGAAACAGGAGGAACTGCCTCCGACCCAGATTGGGCGGGCGTTGCAGGAGTTGGGAATCCCGTGGATTGCCGCCCACAGTCCGCAGGCCAAAGGGCGGGTGGAGCGAGGATTCCGAACCGCACAGGATCGGCTGGTAAAGGAGATGCGGGTAGCGGGGGTAAAGACCTTGGAAGAGGCTAATCGCTTTCTAGAGATGGAGTTCCTACCGTGGGTGAATGGCACTCTGGCCGTGGCGCCGGCCAGCCCCGATGATGCGCATCGGCCGCTGGAAAAGCATCACGAATTAGCCGCCATTCTCAGCCATGTCGAGAAGCGGCGGGTCAATAACGACTACAGCTTCCCCCTGGACGCAAAGACCTATCGGATCGTACGGCAGGACATCTGCGCCGGGCTGCGCGGCTCGTATGTACGAGTCGAGCAACGGCGGGACGGTTCAGTCGCAGTTCGGTTTGGAGATCGTTACCTCCACGTGCAACGGTGCGAGGTTCGGATGAAGGTGGAGTCGGCGAAACCAGCGATATCGAAACCGCCGCGCAAACCGGCGAAGCGGAGCGACTGGATGCGGAACTTCAGACTGAAGAAGCCCGGGCCGATGCGAGCGTTCGCAGACCAGCGCGAGGAAACCCAATGACTCGACCAAGGAGATGGCGCGAAGTCGAAAGGCGCCCTGTACCGGGAAGCTCTCCAGACGACCGGGTGCGACATGGGCCGGATTGTTATCGTCCCAAGAGAGCTTGCGCCGATCCCTTCCCCGCCACTCCGTGGCCGAGGCTTCCGAAAATCCAGAGGGCTTCCGGAATGCGTTTTCGGAGGCATGCGGAATCTATCGGTCCGATAGAGTTCCAAACCCAAAATCAAAACCAAAGACCTGGGGGTGGGGTGCCGCCTCCCGTTGGTCGGCCCCCGGGCCCCAGTAAAGAACGCGACGGAAGGAGCGCGCTCTGCTCATCGTCCGCGATGAGTTCCGACCGGCTATTCCTCGATCGGGTTGCTCGCCAGCATTGCCCGTCTCCGCTTCACCGGCATGCCCACACTACCATGCACCCTCGTCCTGAGCGGTCAGAACCGGACATTTCTACTTTGCAGGGAATAGGACATCTCTATTTTGCGTTGACAGCCGCCAGTCAGGCGGCCACTTCCTTGTGCCCGAGAACGTACGTTCGCACGCAGGCCGTGAACGCTTCTGACAGCGCCTTGCGTGCGCGGTCGTTACGCCCGACCGATTTGTCCTCCACCTGCCGTACCGGCAGCAGGCTGCGCGTGGTGGAGGTGATGAAGATCTCGTCCGCATTCTCCAGGTCGCCGGGCATTACGGTCTTTTCGATCACGCGGATCCCGGGCACGCGGATCTCCTCGAGGATGACCTGGCGCGTGATCCCGGGCAGGCATCCCGAGCTGAGCGGCGGCGTCCACACCTCGCTGCCGTGGGCGATGAAGATGTTCGCCGACGTGCATTCGGCGACCTCTCCCCGCTCGTTGAGCAGGATCACTTCGTCGAACCCGCGCTCCTGAGCCCGCTCCAGCCACGTGAGGTTCATCGCCCACGAGGTGATCTTGGTGCCGGCGAACTCGCACGCGGCATGGCGCGCCTGGCGCACGTACGAGAGCTTGACGCTGTCGCCCCACTCTTTGGAATCCGCGGTGAGCGCGATGACGTCGCTCGGCCGGCCGTTGGAGGGCCCTGCCCACAAGCCGCCGCCGTTGCGGACAATCACCAGGCGCAGCGTGCAATTCGGCGCCTGGTTGGCTTCCACCAGCTCGACCAGCTTGCGGCGCACCTGCTCGCTGTCTTCCGGGAGAGGTACATGGAACGCCCTGGCATCGCGCGTGATCCGCGCCCAGTGGCGCTCCCACGCGAACAGGACGCCGTCCGAGACACGGAGCGTGGAGAACACGCCCCAACCGGCGAGCAGGCCAACCTGCCCGGGAGCCAGCGAGAGGTCGGAAGCTAACTGAATCTGGTCATTGTGTAGCACGAAACGGTGAAGCACAGAACTATCTTACCCTTTGCAGGTCTGGGCCACTTGGGAGCTCAGTGGGTCATGGCGTAGACCAGGTAGTTGATGCCATAACGGTAGGCGAGGGTGGTCATGGCTTCGGGGTAATCCGGCGAGTCGGCGTATTCCCAGGCGTCGCCGACGTCGGTGTTGAAGTTGATGGCCACCACCATGTGGCCTTTGTCGTCGTGGATGGCGCGCCAGGCGGGAGACGTGCCCGGCGGCTGGTAGACCTCGGTACCGTTGGGGCCGCGGCGGAGGTGGCGCGTGCCGGGGATCCAGGTGAGGTCCTTCTCTTCGATGTCGAAACAGACGTGCATCACGTTATCGCTCGGGGCGATCTCCGTGATGGGACGTCCGGGCAGGACGCGATCCATGGTGAGGCGGAAGACCTCCCATTGCTCGGGACCCCAGAAATCGTCGGTGACGAGATAGCCGCCGCGCAGGAGGTACTCGCCGAGGCGCTTCATCTCTTTGTCGGAGAGACCCCACCAGCCGGTCTGGGTGGCGTAGATCCAGGGGTGGTCCCAAAGCTGGTCGTCGGTGAGGCGGAAGTGGTGCGGCTCGCCGGTTTCGACGCGGGTGAGGCGGCGCACGCCCATGGAGAAGTGCTCGTCGGAATCGGGCCAATCGACCATCCACCAGCCGTCGCCCGTGGCGTTGCGCGACGCGAAGCCCCAGCGGCGATGGTATTGCGGAAGGTCCGTGTATTCGACGCGGACGAAATGGTATTCGCCTTCCTTGGGGAATGAGGGCGGGGGCATGTCGCTGTGCCGGATGCCGCCGCCGAAACCGCCCCCGAAGCGCTGGGCCACGGCCCCGGCGGCCAACAGGAGAATTCCGGCGGGAATGAAGCGGCGAGGTCTCACTGCGGGGTTGCGTCCTTCTTGATGCGCTTCAGCTCTTTTTCGCGATCCACCACGCTCACGCCTTTTTCGATCCAGGGCTTGGGAGCCTGGTCCTTGAGGTAGTGATCGAACCAGTCGAGAATGCGGCGGTGGTAATCGACTTGGTTGGCCTTGACCGCGAGCCCGTGGTTCTCGCCGGGATAGACCAGCATGATGCACTGTTTGCCGGCACGGCGCGCGAGGTTGTACATCTCGATATCCTGGTGCCAGTCGCTGGCGCCGTCTTTGTCGCCGACGCTCAGAAGGAGCGCTCCTCTCATATTGTTGACGTGGAAGACGGCGGAGTTGCGCTCGAATGCCTGCGGGTCTTCCCAGAGCGGGACCTCCATGCGCTCCTGGCCGACTTCGGCGTGGTCGGTTTCCGGAGTGCCGCTGTTCCAGTAGATCTCGCCGTAGCTGGAAACGAGATCGGTGAGCGGCCCGCCGGCGACACCGGCGGTGAAGAGATCGCTCTGGGTCATGACGAAGCTGGTGCCGAAGCCGCCCCACGAGTGGCCGATGAGGCCGACGCGCTTGGGGTCGATGCGGCCGCTCTCGAGCACCTTCTTCGTGGCCGCGGTGACGCATTCGAGGACGCTCATGCCGGGGTCGCGCGCGCGGAACACGATATCGGGCATGAGCACGAAATATCCGTTCGCGGTCCAAATGGCTTCGGTGTAGGGCGAGCGGTCCGTGACGGGAAAATAGCGGTGCAGGTACTGGCTCTCGCGCTCGTAGATATGGACGATGAGCGGGTACTTCTTCGCGGGGTCGTAATTGGCGGGCGCGAACAGCGCGCCCTGGAGGCGCTCGCCCTTGGGGCTTTTGTACTCGATCAGCTCGGCCTTGCCCCAGGCGTAGTTCCCGGCGAACGAATTGGAGTCGGTAACCTGGCGGGGGTTCGACAGGTCCGCGGCAGCCGCGAAGTAGTTGGGCGGCACGTCGAAGGCTTCGGCGGAGTAGACGTAGACGCCGGCGTCTTTAGCTTTGGTGAGGCCGCTGGTGCCGCGATCCAGCCACACGGGGCGCTCGACCTTGCCATCGACCAGGCGCGCGAAGCCGGTCTTCTTGGTCCAGACGCCGTAGACGCTCAGGTAGACTGGCTTGGAAAGATCGATGGGCTCGGCGTCGGCGTTGAAGCCCCCGCGCCCGCCACGTCCGCCACGGCGCGCGGCTTCGGGATCGACATAGCGATGGCGCACCTGGTCGGCGGCGCCGTTGGTCAGGCGGCGCGGTTTGGAGGCGTCGGGGTACAGCTCCCAGAGATCGAACTCGTCGTAAACCATCACACTGGCATCGTTCTTCGTCCAACCGGCGACGCCCCATGCGGGCCGGGTGGGATTGGGATGATCGTCTTCGCGATTGATGAACGAGACGCCGGCCGCCTTGCTCACGTTCTTCGAGGCGCCGGAGGCGAGGTCGTAGATCCAGTATTCGCCGTCCTTGAAGTTGAGCAGGTACTTGCCGCCGGGGCTGGGCCAGAACGGCGGCGCGAGTTTGGCGCCGAGCTTCGTGCGCGCGCCGCTCGCGAGATCGACGCTGTAGGGGTCGGCGAAGCGGCGGCCGAACATGACGAGGCTGTCGTAGGGTGTGTCGTCGATGGCGACGGCCCGGCCGCCGGAGCGCGGGAGCTGGAACGTCTCCTTGAGATTGGCGCCGAGCGGCACGATGCGATTGGTCTCCACGTGCCAGGCCGCGACGACGTGGCGGTCGCGGTCGCGCGCGAGGCGCAGCTTCTGCTCGGAGATCACGTTGACGTCGCGCGGGTGCCAGACTTCGACGTTGCTGGGCTCTTCGTCGCTTTTGACGGGCTCGATCTTTTTGTCCCAATCGGCGATGCCGACGAAAACGATGGCGCCGTCTTCGCTCCACTGCGGCGCGCGCGAACCGACGATGCGCTTGGGCGCGGCCACTTCCCCGGCGCGCCTGGAGGCGAGATTCTTCCACGCGAGCACCAGGTTCGATTCACCCTCGTAGTCCTTGTTCTTGACGGAGCGGAGCGCGGCCAGGTCGGAGGAATCCTTGCGCCACACCAGATCGCCGAAGACCGCGTTGCCGGAATCGAGGACGCGGAGGGCGCCGGTGGCGGGATCGTAGAGCTGAACGGCGTTGCCTTCGCGGCCTTCGACGCCGATGGTCATGGCGAGGTGCGTGCCTTTGTCCTGCCAGGCGTAGCCGGTGACGTTGCCGAAGGTGGTGTCGGCGCCGGTCTTGAGATCGCGCACGGTGAGCGGAGCGCCTGCGGGATCGGGCGGCGGAGTGGAGGCGGCGCTGTCGGCGGCGGGACCGGCGGGCGGCGTGCGCGTAGGCGGGTAGCGGCGGAAGGCGATCCACGCGCCCTGATCGCAGAAAGCGAAGCTGGAGACGTCGTCGATGGAGACGGCCGCGCCGTTGGTGAGATCGAGAATGCCGAGCTTGTTCTGGACGGGCTTTTTGGCCTTCTTGAGCTTGTCCTCTTCGGCCTCGGAATGGCCGATGGCGTAGGCGATCCAGTGGCTGTCGGAGGAGAAGGCGGGCTCGGCGCCGGAGGGCGCGACGCGGGGCGCGGGATTCGCGATTTCGTAGATACGAAGCTCGGAGGTTCCGTCGTTGCGGCGGATGGGCGCGGCGAGCCACTTGCCGTCGTGCGAGAGTACGGGCTGGCCGAGGTTTTCCCACTTGCCGTAGTCGGCGGGAGCGACGGCGGGTTTGCGCGATTGCGCCGACAGCAAGGCGCAGAAAGCCAGCGGCAGAGTGCGGAGGGTTCGGACCATGTGTTCAGGATACGCGGATTTGCCGGGGGCGGAGCGCCGCGGCGGGGCCTGAAGCGGCGCCCGGGACGTAGCCGCCCTCCCCGAAGGCACCGAAGACGCCCTCACCCAACCTGGAACGCACGCAATTGGGCTTCACCTCTTGGCGTATGCCGTGAAAATGTAATGAGTCTCATCACGTTTTGGGCGTCGGTCTGACGCGGGCCGACAGACTGCCAGTCTTCGTATCCCCTGAACTCGGAGAACGCGAGCCCATTCGGCACGCTGCGGGTAGTCGCCGGGCCCGCGGCACGGACCGCGGTATTGCGCACCAGATTGATGGGTATTACCATAAAAGCGTATGCGGACGATTTCCTTGAAATTGCCGGAGGATCTTCTTGCCGACCTCGAGCGCGAGGCGAAAGCGAGGCGTGTTAGCAAGTCCGCTCTGGTGCGCGAAAGCGTGGAGACCGCACTGCGGCGCCGGTCACGCCCAGGCGCCGCCTCCTGCTATGACCTGGCGCGCGATCTTGCGGGTAGCGTCAAGGGTCTGCCTCGCGACCTCGCCGGCAATCCGAAATACATGGAAGGATTCGGCGAGTGAGGGAACCGGTAAGTCTGCTGGATACCGGACCGCTCGTGAGCTTTCTGGCTTCCGGATTGGAGCATCACGAATGGGCCGTTCAGGAATGGAAACGCCTGCGCCCTCCGCTGCTCACGTGTGAGGCTGTCCTTACGGAAGCAGCGTTCCTGCTGAAACGGGAGGGGCGCGATACGGATGTCCTGTTTGCGTTATTGGAGCGAGGCGTCATCCGGATCGGCCTGGCTCTTCAAGCACAGCAGGCGGACGTGCGGGCGCTCATGCGGCGCTACCGCAACCGGCCGATGTCACTGGCGGACGCCTGCCTCGTCAGGCTAGCTGAAATACACACCGGCGCCGAGGTGCTCACGCTGGATAGCGATTTCCGAATCTATCGTCGCCATGGCAACAAAGTGATACCGCTGCGCATGCCGGACTAACAAAAGGATCCGACGAGCCGTCAGCAATCCGCGCGATTCCGGCCGTGAAACCTTCGACATGGGCGTTGGTGGGAGTAACCCGCAGAGAGCGACAGAATAGCAGGCAGATCAGTGGGATGGGCGTTTTCCAGCCAAGTGGCAGGAGGGCCATTTTCCGGTAACGCCACATGTCGTTCCCTTGACGTTGGAGCCTCCAATCCACGACTAGGCGTTTTCCATCAACGTCACGCCGGACAGCCAGATTCTTGCCGCGTTCGCTAAACTTATGGGGATGCTCGGCAGAGACCTGCTGCTGTTTCCCGACACCGGCGCTGAGTTCATGCGCACTCTTAGGACATGCGCGCTTTACGCAGACCGCGTCAGTAGCCTGACGATCGTAGGCGTGCCGGATAGAAACGCCCGGTTTGGCCCGTTGATGAAGAAGTTGCGGACCAGGAGCAAGAATCTGACAGCCGGCCAGAACTATGGGTTCAGACGGTTGGAAGAGTACGGCGCTTTCACCAACGACGCAGGCTCGGAGCTGATTGCCGCAAAGGAAGCTGGCATCCTATCACCGGTAAAAGAGGTAAATGAGTTTTTCGAGGCGGGCATGGAGGGCGTGAGGCGGTTCTGTGACCTCTCAATGACGGAGAGGAAGTGGTCTCCCCTGGCTCAAAAACTTGCGCGAGCATCGAAAATATTCCCACCATCATTTTTTGACATGGAATTCCTCGCGTTACCGCGAGACTGCG
>DATJYJ010000592.1:0-5825 GCA_035578025.1 Verrucomicrobiia bacterium | reverse complement strand
AGCGATGCCGGCGCGTGCTTCAGCCTGATGGGCCCGCCATCGGTTTCGTCGGAGCAACTGATGGAGATGGTCGCCGCGTGGGTGGCTGCCGGCGGCGCCACGCTCGACAAGCCGACACACTTTGAAGTTGCCGACGGGAGGTTTTGAACATGGTCATTCCGGCGCATCCCCTCGCGCTTACGGCCGGCCGCAAGCTCGACGAGCGCCGCCAGGCGGCCCTCACGCGCTACTACTGCGAAGCCGGAGCCGGCGGAGTCGCCGTCGGCGTGCACACCACGCAATTCGCCATCCGCGATCCGCAGGTGGCGCTGTTCGAGCCGGTGCTGCGGCTGGCCATCGACGTGGTCCGCAAGTTCGAGCGCGACTCCGGCAGGCGCGTTCTCAAGGTGGCAGGCGTCTGCGGCCAGACTCCCCAGGCGGTTCGCGAGGCGCGCTTCGCCCATTCCGCCGGATACGACTTCGGCCTGCTCAGCCTGGCGGCGCTTCAGCAGGCCGGCGACCACGAACTTCTGGCGCACTGCCGGGCCGTGGGTGCGGAGATCCCGCTGTTCGGCTTCTATCTACAGCCTTCGGTTGGCGGCCGATTGCTTTCCTACGAGTTCTGGCGGCGCTTCTGCGAAATCCCGGCGGTGGCGGCGATCAAGGTGGCGCCGTTCAACCGGTACCAGACGCTCGATGTCGTGCGGGCAGTCGCCGAGAGCGGGCGCGAGATCGCGCTCTACACCGGAAACGACGACAACATCATTCCCGACCTGCTCACAGAATTCCGCTTCCCGGCCGGCTGTGCATCCTTCCGCGGCGGACTCCTGGGACAATGGGCGGTCTGGACGCGCCGCGCCGTGGAGCTGCTGGAGGCCGTCGAGCGATGCCGCGCGGAAGGCGGCCGCGGCGCCTCCGATATTTTGGCGGGCTCGGCCGCCCTTACCGACGCCAACGCCGCGCTGTTCGATGTTCGCAACAGCTTCGCTGGGTGCATCGCGGGCCTCCACGAGGTGCTTCGCCGCCAGGGTCTGCTCGCCGGGCGCTGGTGCCTGGATCCTAACGAAGATCTCTCGCCCGGACAAATGGAGGAGATCGACCGCGTGCTTGCGGCTTATCCTCAACTGACGGATGACGAGTTCGTGGCCGCCAACCGCGACCGGTGGCTCCGGTAGACGCTACTCCTGCTCTTCCTGCCCGACCCTGAGGACGCTGAGAAAGGCTTCCTGCGGGATTTCCACCCGGCCCACACGCTTCATGCGCCGCTTGCCTTCCTTCTGTTTTTCGAGCAGCTTGCGCTTGCGGCTGATGTCGCCGCCGTAGCACTTGGCAAGCACGTTCTTGCGGAGCGCGCTGATGGTCTCGCGCGCCACGATCTTGTTGCCGATGGCCGCCTGCAGCGCCACCTCGAACATCTGGCGCGGGATCAGCTTGCGCAGCCGGCCGATCAGCTCCTTGCCGCGCTCGAACGCGAAATCGCGGTGCACGATGATCGACAGCGCGTCCACGGGATCGCCTGCCACCAGCACATCCAGCCGTACCATCGGCGAGACGCGATACCCCGCCAGGTGGTAATCGAGCGAAGCATACCCGCGCGAGGCGCCCTTTAGCCGATCGTAAAAATCCAGCACGATCTCGTTCAGTGGAAGCTCGTAGGTCAGCATCACGCGGCCCCCGCCGATGTATTCGAACTTCTTCTGGTTGCCGCGCTTCTCTTCGAGCAATTTGAGAATCCCGCCCAGGTACTCTTCGCGCGTGATCACGGTGGCGTCGATGATCGGCTCTTCGATCTGCTTGATCGTGGAAGGGTCCGGGAACTTGGTCGGGTTGTCGACCTCGAGAATTTCGCCGGTGGTGGTGGTGATGCGATAGCGCACGCCGGGTGCGGTCGTGATCAGGTCGATGTTGAATTCGCGCTCGAGCCGCTCCTGGACGATCTCCAGGTGCAGCAGTCCGAGGAAGCCGCAGCGGAAACCGAAACCCAGCGCAACCGAATTTTCGGGCTCGAAGTTGAAGGCGCTGTCGTTGAGCCGGAGTTTTTCCAGGGCGTCGCGCAACAGGCCGTGCTCGTGGCTCTCCACCGGATACAGTCCGGCGAACACCATGGGCTTGATCTCTTCGAAGCCCGGGAGAGGTTCGGCGGCGGGCGTGTCGGCGTCGGTGATGGTGTCGCCGATCTTGGCGTCGCTGACCGTCTTGATATTCGCGAAAAGAAACCCAACCTCGCCGGCGGACAGCTCATCGCAGGGCACGGCTTTCGGCGACTGATACCCGAGGCCTTCCACTTCGTATTGCTGCCCGTTCGACCAGAGCCGGATCTTTTCGCCCAGCCGCAGGCGCCCATCCACCACGCGTGTCAGGATGATGACACCGCGGTAGGTGTCGAACCAGGAATCGAAGATCAGCGCGCGCAGCGGCGCCTCGGGATCGCCCTTGGGCCGCGGCACCAGGTGCACGATCGATTCCAGGATCTCGTGCACGCCCGTGCCCTGCTTGGCGCTGGCCAGGACGGCGCCGGAAGCGTCCAGCCCGATGACGGTCTCGATCTGCTCGCGGATGCGCTCGGGCTCCGCCGCCGGCAGGTCGATCTTGTTGATCACCGGGATGATTTCCAGGTTGTGATGCAGCGCCAGGTAGGTATTGGCGAGGGTCTGCGCTTCCACGCCCTGGCTGGCGTCGACCACCAGCAGAGCGCCTTCGCAGGCTTGCAGGGAGCGCGAAACCTCGTACGAGAAGTCTACGTGGCCGGGCGTATCGATCAGGTTGAGCTGGTACAGATTGCCGTCGTCCGCCCTGTAGTTCAAGCGCACGGCGTGGGCTTTGATGGTGATGCCGCGCTCGCGCTCCAGCTCCATCGAATCCAACACCTGCTCCATCATTTCGCGCTGCGAGAGCGCGCCCGTCACCTCCAGCAGGCGGTCTGCGAGCGTGCTCTTGCCGTGATCGATGTGCGCAATGATAGAGAAATTGCGGATGAAATTACGGTCCATGCGCTGTGGGGAAATGCTCTGAAATTCGATTATCCCACACCGCGCCGGACCATCCCGGATAACCCGCCGTTTTTCCGGTAGAATCAAAGGAACCGTTGCTGCGTCTGAAGAAAGTGAACTGACCGAGTTGTCGCGAAAACCGCCGCACGTGATTGCCATATACCCGGGATCGTTCGACCCGATTACCAACGGGCATCTCGACCTGATCCAGCGTGGCTCGCGGATGTTCGACCGGTTGATCGTCTCCATTCTGCGCAACGACGCCAAACAGGCGCTCTTCAGCGTCGAAGAGCGGATGGAGATGCTCCGCGAAGTGCTGCACGTCTATCCCAACGTCGATGTCGATTCGTTCGACGGCCTGCTGGTCGATCACGCGTCGGCGCAGCACGCCACCGTGCTTCTGCGCGGTATCCGCGCC
Organism: Verrucomicrobiia bacterium; assembly: GCA_035578025.1. GTDB lineage: Bacteria > Acidobacteriota > Terriglobia > Bryobacterales > Bryobacteraceae > Solibacter. Next base: position 2,438 of record DATJYJ010000592.1, on the reverse strand, counting down.
ATCTCGGACTATGAGTACGAACTGCAGATGGCGCTCATGAACCGGCGGCTGGCGCCGGATATCGAAACCGTTTTCATGATGGCGAGCGAAACCTACTCGTTCATCAGCTCGCGGATGGTGAAGGAAGTCTTTTCACTGGGGGGGAGTATCTCGGGCCTGGTGCCGCCGGTCGTGGAAACCCGTCTCAGCGCACGCCTGGCGAAATCCAAATCACACAGAGGGATGTGAATCAGTAATTATGCAAGCCGTAGTCAATCCGATTGCCGAACGTATATCCACAATCAGCGTTTCGTCCACCATGAAGGTGTCTGCCGACGCCGAACGCCTGCGCTCCGAGGGCGTTGACGTCGTCGATTTCGGGGCGGGGGAACCCGACTTCCCGACGCCCGACAACATCAAGCAGGCCGCCATTCGCGCGCTGGACGCCAACTTCACTAAGTACACGGCGGCGGGCGGAACGGCTGAATTGAAAAAGGCAGTCTGCGAGCGCCACGCGGCCGATTTCGGCACCAGCTACCAGTCGTCCGAGTGCCTGATCACGGTCGGCGGCAAGCACGCCATCTTCAACCTGGTTCAGGCGCTGGTGAATCCCGGCGACGAAGTCGTTATCCCGGTGCCGTTCTGGGTCACGTACAAGGACGTGGTCCATTACGCCGGCGGAAAGTGCATCTACGTCGACACCGACGAAGCCGCGGGATTCACGTTGACTTCGGCCATGATCGAGCCGTACCTCACCTCGCGCACGCGCATGGTGATCATCAATTCGCCCTCTAACCCGAGCGGCGCCGTGATGGATCGCAGCGAGTTCGAGAAGATCTTCCACCTGACGAGCACGCGCGGCATCTACCTGCTGACCGATGAGTGCTACTGCAAGTTCCTCTACGGCAGCGAGCCTTTCTCCATCGCGTCTCTGCGCGGCGCCAAGGAGACGGTGCTGGTGGCGGGATCGCTCTCCAAGACCTACGCCATGACCGGCTGGCGCATCGGCTTCGCGCTGGTGCCGCCGGCGATCATCGGCGCCATGACGAAGTTGCAGAGTCACAGCACCTCCAACCCGACTTCGATCTCGCAGAAGGCTGCGGTGGAGGCGCTGCGAGGCCCGCAGGAATCGGTCGGCGTGATGCTCGCCGAGTATCATAAGCGCCGCGACTTCGTGCTGGCGCGCCTCAACGCCATCCCGGGCGTGAAATGCGCCGAGCCGCAGGGCGCGTTCTACGCCTATCCGAATCTTGGGGTGGCCATCGGCAAGAACGGAATCACGGATACGCTTACGCTCGCCGAGCGCATGCTTTCCGAAGCGCACGTGGCCGTGGTGCCCGGCGAGGCGTTCGGAACGAGCCAGCATGTGCGCATCTCGTACGCCACTTCGATGAAGGAACTCGAGCGCGGGCTCGACCGCATCCACCAGTTCATCGTCAAGAATGCCTGAGCCGGTTCGCCTGACGTCCTCGCTGCGGTACCGCGTCTGGGGCCGCAGGTGCCTGGCACCCTGGTATCCCGATGCGCCCGAGCCGATCGGCGAGGCATGGTTCCTGGCGGATCACGAGCTTCCGCTGCTGGTCAAGCTGATCTTCACCAGCGACCGGCTGAGCGTGCAGGTCCATCCCGATGACGGCGAAGACGGGCCGCGCGGCAAAACCGAGATGTGGCACATCCTGGAAGCCGAGCCCGGCGCGACCATCGCTCTCGGTTTCAAGGAGCCGATTACGCGTGAGCGGCTGCGCGAGGCCGCGCGCACCGGAGAGATCGAACGGCTTCTGAACTGGATGCCCGTGAAGGCCGGAGAGACCTATTTCACGCCTGCCCACACGGTACACGCCATCGGTGGGGGCATCGTGCTCTGCGAAATCCAGCAGAACTCCGACATCACGTACCGGCTGTGGGATTACGGCCGCCCGCGGGAGCTTCACGTCGAAAAGGCAGTCCCGATTTGCGAGGTTGGAGTGCATCCGGGGCCCGTGTCGCCGGTGGACCTGGGGAAGGGGCGCGAAGAACTGGTGCGGTCGAAGCACTTCGTTACGGAACTGGTCGATCTTCCGGCAGGCGGCAGTTTCGCGCCGGATGCACACCGATGCCAACTTTGGATTTGCATCGCTGGCGATGCCCGCATCGGGTCTGAGCGCGTGCGAGCGGGCGAAGTTTGGCTCCTCGAGGATCAGGGGCCCCAGCCAGGAGTGCGTGCCCACGCACCGGCGCGCTTCCTTCGCACCTGGGTGCCCTGAGCTCAAAAAAGAAATGGTTCCAAGTGATCCGATTCCCAATCCTGCCCACCGCCGACATGCTCGGCTCTGAGCACCGTAGTCGAAAGTGCCGGGCGCTTCGCCTCTCAGCTCCCCAATCACCGCTTTCCCCGGTAACCGGATTAACGCCTCAAGACTCGCCGCTTGCTACCTTCCAACCAGAACCCGACGCTCGTAACGGCCTTTCGCTCGCCCGCA
>DATJYJ010000591.1:0-8153 GCA_035578025.1 Verrucomicrobiia bacterium | reverse complement strand
CTGCTCCGTAATCCGGAACGCCTCCGCGATCTGCGTGAGCGGGCGCTTGTGGGTCACCAGCGGAGCGAACCACTCCAGCCGGTGCACCAGCATCTCCAGCGCCCGGTGCGTTTCGTGGTTGGAGCGGCGCACGTTGAAGATGGCCAGCTCCTTGCGGCGCATGGGCGAGACTTCGAACGGCACGAACACATCCGAGTGGATCCCCGTCAGCACCACGCGTCCGCCGTTGCGGGCCGCGCGGATCGCCTGGTTCGTCGTGTGCTCCTTGGCCGCGCAGTCGATCGCGCAATCCACGCCGCGCCCGCCCGTGTCCGCGACGATCTCGCGCGCCGCGTCCACCTGGTTCGGGTCCATCGCCTCGTGCGCGCCCATCTCGCACGCCATCTCCCGCCGGTGCGCTACCGGTTCGACCGCCAGGATGCGGCCCGCGCCGGCGGCCTTCAGCGCGGCGATGGTCACCAGCCCGATGGGACCGGCGCCGAACACGGCGACGCTGTCCCCGGGCTGCGCCTCGACGAATTTCAGCGAGTGCAGCGCGATCGCCAGCGGCTCCACCAGCGTCGCCGCTTCCAGCGAAAGATCCGGCGGAATCGCCACTAGGTTCGACACCGGCAGGTTCACCCGCTCCCGGAAAAATCCCGGATTGCCGGGCGTGCTCAGAAAACGAATATTGGCGCAAATGTTGTGCCGCCCGCTCATGCAATATTCGCAGTGGTAGCAGTACAGCGCCGGCTCCAGAGCCGCGCGGTCTCCCGCCGACCATCCGGAAACGCCCGCGCCGGTCTTGACCACGGTTCCCGCAGGCTCGTGGCCCAGCACCATGGGATACTCGCACGGCGTGTCGCCGACGCCTCCCTCGGTGTAGGAATGCAGATCGCTTCCGCAGACGCCGACGGCGCCCACCTGTACCTGGACCTCGCCGGGTCCGGGATCTTCGATCGGCAACTCCGTCAGGCGGAATTCGCGCGGTGCCACGAGTTGAGCGACAAGCATAAGAGCGGGTGGTTAACCCTCATTGTAAAATGGGTGCGATGATCAATTTCCGCGACTTCCCGGCCGGCCCCGATCCCTTCGGCCGCAAGTACCAGGTGCTGTTCAAGTGGCTGCAAACCGCGATCTCGCTGCGCCACGCCGACACCGTTGACGTCAAGTTCGTCCTCATCGACGAAGACGGCGCCCCCGCGGAAAAGACCATCGCCGTTCCGCACGCCGACCTGCGCAGCGTGAGCCAGGAAGTCGGCCGCCCGTTCGACGATCCGTGGTGCTCGCGAATCGCCGCCCTGCACCTGCTTCACCTGGTCGAAACGGGCGAGGACATGGAAAAGGACCTGATTACTCTCTCTCCCGCCGAGCTCGCGCAGTACGCCAAGACCCTTCTCGTCGAAGAGAAGTCGGCCATCGCGGCCCGGTAGCGCCGCGCACGCGCGGTGCATCGCGCCTTGCATGCTAAGATTGGGCAGAGTTCTATGGCGGATTCGCTCACCCGTAAGGCTGTGCTGATCGGGATTGCTGCCGCCGCCCCGCCTATCATCGTGATTCAGCTTACGACGGTGAACCCCGTGATCCGTCTGTCCTCGCTGCTGGCCGGAACGGTCTTCGCACTGGTTTGCTGGCTGGCCGGCCGATCCTTCGCCGGCCGCATCAACCGCCTCACCGAATTTGTCGACCGCCTGCTTAGCCAGGGCCTTCCCCAGCCGCTTCTGAAGGCCAGTGACGACGAGCTGGGCCTGCTGGCGCGCTCGCTGGCGTGCGTCGCTCCGCAGATCGAAGAACTGGTCGACCGCCTGGGCATCGAGCTGATGCGCCGCGAAGCCATCCTCGCCAGCATGACCGACGCCGTGCTGGCAGTGGATGCGCGCCTCAATATTACCTTCTGTAACGAAGCGTTTATCTTGCTCGTGGGGGGCCACCGCGCCGCCGAGGGCATGCCGCTCGTCCGCGTCGTCCGCGATCCGGTCATTCACGGGATTCTCACCCAGGTGCTGGAGTCCGGCGAGACGGCCCGGCGCCGGCTCCAGCTGTCGACGGCGGACATGCGGTCCTACGATGTAACCGCGGTGCCGTTGGCTTGCGGCTCCAGCAAAGGAGCCATCGCGATTCTGCACGACGTCACTCCCAGCGAGCGGCTGGAGCGCGTGAAACGGGATTTCATCGCCAACGTGTCGCACGAGATGCGCACGCCGCTGGCCACCATCCGCGGTTATGCCGAGACCCTGTTGGAAGGCGGGCTGGAGGACCGCGAAAACCGCCGCAAGTTCGTCGAGATCATCCAGGCCAACAGCATCCGCCTGAACAACATCGCGGCCGACCTGCTCACGCTTTCGGAGCTCGAGTCCGGCGGCCATGGCGCGCAGCCCGGTCCCATCTCGCTGCGCGACGTTCTGTGCAGCGCCCTACGCGCCGTAGAGCCCGCCGCCAGGCTTATGGAGGTGCAGGTCACGGCCGAGCCCTGCCCCGATCTGCACCTCATGGGCTACGGAATCCGGCTGGAGCAGGCCCTGGTCAATCTGCTCGACAACGCGGTCAAATTCAATAAGCCCAGCGGGCGCGTGACCGTGTGCGTGAACGACCGGCCCGGCAATCCGGTCGAGATCCGAATCTCCGATACCGGAATCGGAATTCCCGCCGAGGCTCTCTCTCGAATCTTCGAGCGGTTCTACCGCGTCGACAAAGCGCGCTCGCGCCAGGTCGGAGGAACCGGCCTCGGGCTCTCTATCGTCAAGCACGCCATCGAACAGATGGATGGCACGGTCGCCGTGGAAAGCGAGCTGGGAGTTGGTTCGTCGTTTATCGTCACGCTGCCTCGAAACGGTACGCCGTAATCAATCTTAACGGACCGGTCATCGTAATGTAACCGGCGTCCGATAGGCTCAAGATCCGGTTCTGGATTTGCAGATTCGTGTAGCTCAAATTCGTGTCTCTAACCGCACTTCGGCTTCACTTCACAAGGATAGGCAAATGATTCATTCGACCAGAAAGATCGCAGCACTCCTCTGCATGGCGGCCGGCCTTTTGAATACGTCCTGGGCCGCCGATCCCCCGCCCGCCTCCGTGCCGCCGGCGGAGATCGCAAAATTAAAAGCGCAGCTCGACGAGCAACAGAAGATGATCGAGCAACTGCGCGTGGCGATTGAAGAACAGAAAAAGATGTTGGAGCAGGCAGGGATCGGCGCCTCCACCCAGGCCGCCGCGCCTCGGCACACCACTCCTGCCGCGGGCCTGGTTGCTTCCACCACCCCCGTATTACCGCCGGTACCAGCCACTCCTGCCCCCGCTCCCAGAGTCGACCCGGCCCTGCCGCCGGCAGCGCCTCAAGCGCAGGCGGCCGTCCCCGTGACCTCGCCCCTACAGATCCGCATCGGCGATGTCGGCATCACTCCGGTCGGTTTCATGGACCTCACGGCGGTGTGGCGCGACAAGAACGCCGGCTCGGGTATCGGCAGCAATTTCGGCTCGGTGCCCTATTACAATACGGCCGCGGGACAACTCACCGAATTCCGTTTCAGCCCGCAGAACTCGCGTCTTGGTTTCCGCGTGGACGGCGATTGGAAAGGCGCGCACTTCATCGGCTACAACGAATTCGACTTTCTGGGCACCAGCGGGGCCAATAACATCGGCATCGTCAACGGCGCCTTCGTGCCCCGGCTGCGCTTGTACTGGATCGATGTGCGGAAGGACAAGTTCGAGTTCCTGGCGGGACAAAGCTGGAGCATGCTGACTCCCAACCGCAAAGGCATTTCGGCGCTGCCGGCAGACCTGTTCTACAGCCAGGTGATGGACGTGAACTACGTGGCGGGCCTCACCTGGACCCGCCAGCCTGGCGTGCGTTTCCTGTACCACCCTGACAACAAGGTGACCATGGGCATCTCGCTCGAGAATCCGAACCAGTACGGCGGCGGATACGGAGGCGCCGGCCAGATTGTGCCGCCGGCCGCGTTGACCTCCATGCTGGGCACGCAGCTCGACAACGGCACCGCCTCATTCCTGAGTACGCCCGACGTGGCTCCGGACATCATCGGCAAAGTCGCATTCGATCCGAACGCGCACGTCCACTTCGAAGTCGCCGGCATCGAGAGGACCTTCAGGACCGTCAATCCCACGACTTTCAACAAGTACACCAAGGCCGCGGGCGGCGGTTCGGTCAACGGCAATTTCGAGGTCGCGAAGGGCATCCGGCTCATCACCAACAACTTCTGGAGCGATGGCGTGGGCCGCTACCTGTTTGGCGAAGCTCCGGATGCCGTCATCCGTACCGATGGCAGCCTGAGTGCAATTCACGCCGGCGGAATGGTGCAGGGTTTTGAGGCTCAGCTCACCCCCAAGTTTCAACTGTGGGGCTACTACGGCCTCATCTACATTGGGAAAAACGTCGTCATCGATACCAACGGAAAGCCTGTCGGCTACGGTTATACCGGCTCGTCGGGCGGGCAGAACCGCAACATCAACGAAGGCACGATCGGCTTTACGCAGACGTTCTGGAAGGACGCCAAATACGGAGCGCTGAGCTTCATCGGCCAATACGAGTACCTCACCCGCAATCCCTGGTACGTTGCCACGGGGCAGCCTAAGTCCGCTCACGACAACGCCATCTACTTGGATTTGCGTTATACGCTGCCCGGGTCTGCGCCTCCCGCCAAATAGCGCGGCCCCGTCGGTAACAGGATTGTAACAATCGAATGCCAAAATCGAGGTGTATCCAGATGCGAATGAAAAATACGATGGTTTTGGGAATGCTTGGAATTGCCAGCGTCGCGGTTGCCGGTGCGCAACAGATCAACGCGGCGGGGGCCACGTTCCCGATGCCGATTTATCAGAAGTGGTTCCAGGATTATCACACCTTGCATTCTTCCGTGCAGATTAACTATGGTGGCGGCGGCTCCGGAGCAGGAATCAGCCAGCTCGCCAACGGTACGGTCGATTTCGGGGCGTCGGACATGCCTATGAAGGATGCCCAGATCGCCGCCATGAAGGTGAAGCCCCTGCATTTCCCCACCGTGATGGGAGCCGTCGTGCTTACCTACAACATCCCGGGCGTGACCGCGGAACTGAAGTTTGCGCCCGAGGTGATTGTGGACATCTTCATGGGGAACATCAAGAAGTGGAACGATCCCAAGCTGGCCAAGGACAATCCGGGTGTCAAGCTTCCGGCGGAAGAGATCATCCCGGTTCACCGCGCCGATGCCAGCGGCACGACATTTGTGTTTACCGACTATCTTTCCAAGGTCAGCAGCGCCTGGAAGAGCAAAGTAGGCGCGGACGCCAAGGTAGCCTGGCCGGTGGAAGGCTTGAACGGCAACGGAAATCCCGGCGTGGCAGGGTATATCAAACAGACCCCCAGCTCCATCGGGTACGTGGAGCTGATTTACGCCATCCAGAACAAGATGAGCTACGGCCTGGTGAAGAACTCCGCCGGAGAGTGGATCAAGCCCAGCCTGGAGAGCGTGACCGAAGCGGCCGCCGGAGCTGCCAAATCGATGCCCGCCGATTTCCGGGTCTCCATCACCAATGCTCCCGGGAAGAGCGCGTATCCCATCTCGAGCTTTACCTGGCTTTTGATCCCGTCGCAGTTCTCCGACCCCGCCAAGGAGAAGGTGATGGTCGAATTCCTGAAGTGGATGCTGACGGAAGGGCAGAAGCAGGCACCCAACCTCGCCTACGCCCCGCTTCCCAAAGCGGTGGTGGATAGAGAGGAGAAGCAGATCGACCAAATCAAGGTCGCCAAATAGCATGGCAACGGGAGTCCAGGTAGACCATCGCGTAAAGCCGTTGGACCAGGTGGGCGACACCATCGCCCGCCTGATCACCTTGATCTTCGCGTCCACTATTGTGCTGGCGGCCGTGCTGATTGTCTCCGTGCTGTGGAAGGACTCGGCCGCGGCGCGCGACAAGCTGGGCTGGGGCTTTCTCATTTCCAGCCAGTGGAATCCGGTTACCGAGCAGTTCGGGGGACTCCCGTTCATCTACGGCACCGTGGTCACGTCGGTGCTGGCGCTGCTGATTTCCGTTCCGCTCGGGCTCGGCTCGGCGATCTTTCTTTCGGAGCTGGCGCCGCCGCGCATTTCGAGCGCGCTCACATTTCTGATCGAGTTGCTGGCCGCCATCCCCAGCGTGATTTACGGCCTGCTCGCAATCTTCACGTTGGTTCCCCTGATGCGTGTGTATATTGAACCGTTCCTGCGCTCCACGCTGGGATCCCTGCCGTTGTTCCAGGGGCTGGCGTATGGCGTGGGCTATCTCACCGCAGGGGTCATCCTGGCGATCATGACGCTCCCCTTCATCATCTCGGTCTCGCGCGAATCGCTTCTGGCCGTGCCGCGCGAGCAAAGAGAGGCCGCCCTGGCGCTGGGCGCAACCAGTTGGGAAACCACGTGGAAGGTAGTGGTGCCTTACGCGCGCCTAGGCATCATGGGATCGATCTTCCTCGGACTGGCCCGCGCTCTCGGTGAAACCATGGCCGTCACCATGGTCATCGGCAATTCCTCGGCGATTCACGCCTCCCTGTTCGCTCCAGGTCATACCATCGCTGCGGTAATCGCCAACGAATTCGCCGAAGCAACCGGAGATGTTTACAAAGGGGTCCTGATCGAGCTCGGCCTCGTTCTTTTCTGCCTCACCATCATTTTGAACGGGCTGGCGCGCCTGATGATTCTGGCCACCACCGGAAAGGGGTCCAGGAGAGCATGAAGAGCCGGGGCTTCCGTAAAGCCGTCAACAACGTGATGCTGACCCTCACCGGGATCTTTACCGTGATCACGGTTTCCAGCCTCTTCGTCATTCTCGGTTACCTGCTGTTCAACGGCGGCAAATCGCTGGATTGGAACTTCTTCACGAAACTGCCGCTCTCGCCCGGAGAAGAGGGAGGAGGCATGGCCAACGCCATCGTCGGCTCGGCCCTCATCGTTGGCCTGGCGGCGTTGATCGGAATTCCGGTCGGATTTCTGGCGGGCGTCTATCTCTCGGAATACGAGAGTAAGGCCTTCGCCAGCGTGGTTCGCTACGTGGCCGACCTGTTGAACGGCGTCCCCTCCATCGTCATCGGTATCGTGGCCTGGACCTTGGTCGTGGTGCCGATGAGGAGCTTCTCGGCGCTGGCCGGTGCCGTCGGCCTCGCGATCATGCTGATCCCCATCGTCACGCGCCAGACCGAACAGTTTCTGCGCGAGGTGCCCAACTCCCTGCGCGAGGGGGCCCTGGCCCTGGGTGCGCACAAGTGGAGGATGATCGCCACCGTAGTCGTGCCCGCCGGCAGCAAAGGTGTGCTCACCGGGATGATCCTCGGCATCGCCCGCGTGGCCGGCGAGACCGCTCCTCTGCTTTTCACGGCATTCAACAACCAGTTTTGGACCGACAGTCTCAGACAGCCCGTGGCCACACTGCCGGTTCAGATTTATATGCGCGCCACCTCTCCTTATGACGACTGGCACCGTCAGGCGTGGGCCGCCGGGCTGGTGCTGATCGCGCTCGTGCTGGTTTCCAACATCGCGGCGCGAATCGTCCTGGCACGAGGTGTTTCCGTTCCGCGGGGGTAAGAGGGACCCAATCATATGAGTACCGCACCGAATTTCACCACAGTTTCCAAAGCGAGCCCGAGCCGCATGCCCGATCTTCAGCGAGATTCCACTGATATCAAATTGCGTGCCGACAACGTCAACTTCTTCTACGGGTCGTTTCAAGCTTTGCACAGCATCTCGCTAGAGATGAAGACCCACCGCATCACGGCGCTCATCGGTCCCTCGGGTTGCGGCAAATCCACCTTCCTGCGAAACCTCAATCGCATCAACGACACCATCCGCAATGGCCGCATGGAAGGCGAGATCCTTCTCGACAATGAAAATGTGTCCGATCTCGATGTGACGGCTCTTCGGCGGCGGGTGGGCATGGTATTCCAGCGCCCCAACCCGTTTCCCAAATCGATCTTCGACAATATTGCATACGGATTGCGCATCAACGGCATGGCGTCGCGGGGTGATCTCAAGGACAAAGTGGAGCACAGTCTGAAGCGAGCGGCCCTTTGGGAGGAAGTGAAAGACAAGCTGCATGACTCGGCTTACGCCCTCTCGGGCGGCCAGCAGCAGCGCCTGTGCATTGCCCGCGCGCTGGCGGTGGATCCCGAGGTTCTGCTGCTCGACGAGCCGTGCTCCGCGTTGGATCCC
>DATJYJ010000590.1:0-6576 GCA_035578025.1 Verrucomicrobiia bacterium | reverse complement strand
CGGCCGAGGAAATCCGGGCCGGCCTGGAGTATCTGAACCAGGAGCCGCTGAAAGCGTACGAAGAGCGCAAGGCGGCCGCGGCGGCCAAAGAGAAAGAAGCCAGAGACAAGGGCGAGAAGCTGCCGCCCCCGGAGAAGAAGGGATCCGCCGAGGCGGAGCCGGGGATGGATCCTGACGGCATGATGGCCGGTGTCGCGACCGCGGGCAAGACGGAGAGCCGCAAAAAACCGCTGCTGCCGGTCACGACCTGGGGACGGTATGCCAAAGTGCTGCTGAGCTCGACGGAATTCATCTACATCGATTGAGGAACACATGAGACCGCACGGGACAATCCGGCCATTCACGCGGCGCGAAGCGCTGTGCCGCATCGGCGGGGGATTCGGCATGACGGCGTTCGCAGGGCTGGTGAGCGAGTCGCTGGCGCGGGCGCAGCAGCAGACCGGCGCCGGGAGCTTCGCCAACGGCGGCCTGCACCACGGCGCGCGCGCCAAACACATCATCTTCCTGTTCATGAACGGCGGCCTCTCCCAGGTGGACAGCTTCGACCCCAAGCCGATGCTGGACAAATACCACGGCCAGCCGCTGCCGAGCGGGACCATCGCCACGGAACGCAAGACGGGCTCACTGCTGCGCTCCCCGTTCCAATTCAAGAAGTACGGCAACTGCGGCATGGAGGTGAGCGAGCTGTTTCCCAACGTGGGCGAGATGGCTGACGACATCTGCTGGATCCGGTCGATGTACACGGACATCCCGAATCACGAACCCTCTATGCTGATGATGAACACGGGGTTCAGCCAGGCGGGGCGGCCGTCGCTCGGGTCGTGGCTGACGTACGGGCTGGGCACGGAGAACAAGAACCTGCCCGGATTCGTGGTGCTGTGTCCCGATGTGCCGACCACGGTGGGACCGCCGTTGTGGAGCAGCGCGTTCCTGCCGGCGACGACGCAGGGCTCCTACATCAGCGACAAGCCGGGCGACCGGCAGACCGCGGACCTGCTGGTCGAGCCGGATTTCGACCCCAAGAAGATGATCCGGTTCATCTACAACGAGAAGTTCGCCGCGCCCGAGCAGCGGCGCGAGCTCGACCTGGTGGAGAAGCTGGCCCAGTTGCAGACCGCTCGGGAGAAGGCGAAGGATCCGCAACTGGAGGCGACCATTCAGTCGATGGAGACGGCGTACCGCATGCAGACCGAGGCGCCGGATGTGTTCGATATCCGCAAGGAATCGGCGGCGAACCAGAAGCTGTACGGCCCGGGAAGCACCGCGCGCGGCTGCCTGCTGGCCGTGCGGCTGGTGGAGAAGGGCGTGCGGATCGTGCAGGTCTACTATGCCAAGGGCGATCCCTGGGACGCGCATACCGATATCAACCAGCATCGGAAGAACGCCCGGGATTCGGACCAGCCGTTCGCCGCGGTGTTGAAGGATCTGAAATCGCGCGGGCTCTGGAAGGACACCCTGGTGGTGTGCGGCTCCGAATTCGGGCGCACGCCAGTCGTCGAGACGGGAAGCGCGGCGATGGGAGGAGCCAACGGCCGCGACCACAATCCGTTCGGCTTCACGATGTGGCTGGCGGGCGGCGCGGTGAAAGGCGGGACCATCTACGGCGCCACCGACGATTTCGGGTTCAAGGCAGTGGACCGTCCGGTACACGTGCACGACCTGCATGCCACGATTCTGCACATCATGGGGATCGATCACACCCGGCTGACATACCGCTACAGCGGACGGGATTTCCGGCTGACGGACGTTTCGGGGAACGTCGTGCAGGAGATTCTGGCGTAGTAGTCGAAAGCCGGAATGGACCGGACGGCCGCACCGCCACGACTCCTGGTGTAAAATTCCTCCATGAATGCTGTCTGGTTCCGCGCGGCCGCCCTTGGCGCTGCCGCCCTCCTGTTGACCGCCGCATACAAGCGCGCCGAGCCTTCTTCCGTTATGGCCGACGCCGCCAACGCGTTTCTGAATTCGCTCTGGCCCGACCAGAAGGCAAAGGCGTCCTACCCCTTCGACGACGACGAGCGCCTTAGCTGGCACTTTGTGCCGACCGGAGCGAATTACAAGCCGGGTGACCGCGAACTGCGCAAGGGTATGCCCTTTGGCGCGATGCAGCCCTTTCAGCGTGAACTGGCGACGGCCCTGCTGGCCGCCGGCCTGAGCCAGCAGGGTGTGATCAAGGCCCAATCGATCATGAGCCTGGAGCAGGTCCTGCTGATCCTCGAGGGCGCCAAGCCAGTCAATCGCCGCGACCCCGATAATTACTTCATCACCATCTTTGGGACCCCGTCCGCCAAAGGCACGTGGGGCTACCGCATCGAGGGCCATCACCTCGCGCAGAACTACACCATCGTCGATGGAAGGGTTTCGGACTCGCCGTCGTTCTTCGGCTCCAATCCGGCCGAAGTCCGCATCGGACCCCGCAAGGGACTCCGCGTTCTGGCGCTCGAAGACGACTACGGCTACGACATGATCGAATCGCTCGACAAGGCCCAGCAGGACGTGGCGGTGGTGGACAAGACGGCGCTGAAAGACATCATCAGCGGCGCGTCGCGCAAAGCTGCTCTCAACGGCGCTCCGAACGGCCTTTCCGCTGCCAGGATGAACGCGGCGCAGTACGACAAGCTGATGACCATCGTCGAGCTGTATGCTTCGAACGTGCCGCAGGCGATGGCGGAAAGGCGCATGGAGCTGGCGCGGAAGCAGCCGAAGGACGCCACCTACTTCGCCTGGACCGGCCCGGTGGAACGCGGCGGCCTGCACTATTACCGCGTCCAGACCCCCGGCTTCCTGATCGAGATGGATTGCACGCAGGATGGAGGCAATCACATCCATTCGGTGTGGCGCGATTACGAGAACGATTTCGGTATGGACCTGCTCAAGGCCCATTACACTGCAAGCCACCAGTGAGCGGAATGATCCGTCAGATTGCGCCGCTGTTCTTCACCATCGACATTCCGGCTACGCTCGCCTACTACAGAGACAAGCTGGGATTCGAATGTCTGGGGACGTGGCAGGACCCGCCGGTCTATGCCATCGTCGCGCGCGATCGGCAGGTAATCCACTTCCGCTGCGCCGAGCCTCCCACAGCGAATCCGGACAAATACCAGGATGAATTGCTGGACGCGTACCTGTTCGTTGAAGATGCCGATGCACTGTATGCCGAGTACGCAGGCCGCGACGTAGAGTTCACCCGAGGACTCGGCAATATGCCATGGCACTCGCGCGAGTTCGTGGTCAAGGATTGCGATGGCCGCCTGCTGGCCTTCGGCGCGAACCTGTAGGTTTCCTTTGGTTTCGCCCCCCGGTTGAGCAGGTCGCCGCCGACTGGCTTGAGCCTTGCTGATAGCTGAAGGCCGAAGGCTGAAAGCTATCCTGAAGAAATGGCCGGCTCGCGCAAAGCCTTCTGGGATGCCATGGTCCGCTTCGACCGGCGGAAGCTGGCGCCGGTGATGGCGGCACGGAATGCGATCGGGATGGCGATTCCGCTGGCGGCCGGTATCCTTTTCGGAGATGCCGCCGGAGGAGCGCTGGCGGCGACCGGCGCACTGAACGTGGCGTTCTCCGATGGCTACGACCCGTATGTGCAGCGGGGACGGCGCATGCTGGCAGCCGCGATCTTCGTATCGCTGGCTGTGTTTGCGGGACGGTATTTCGGGCACGACCATGCGCTCGCGATTTCGCTGGAGGCCGCGTGCGCCCTTCTGGCGGGATTGATGGCCGCGACCGGCCAGGCCGCGGCGGACATGTCCGGTATGACGCTGGTGGTGCTGATCGTCTTTTCGGCGTCGCCGGCGCCGCTTGGCAGGGCGGCCACCTCGGGTCTGCTGGCGTTGGCCGGGGGCGCGGTGCAGACCGCGCTCTCGCTGGCCATGTGGCCGATTCACCGCTACGGCCCGGAGAGCCGGGCGCTGGCCGCGCTCTATGCCGAACTGGCGCGCAGCGCGGCGGAGAGCACTCCGGCCTCCGAGTCCCCGCCGGCGACGGAACCTGTCGTGATCGCCCGGCAGGCCCTGGCCGGGCTGGCGGGAGACCGGTCGGTCGATGCCGAACGCTACGCGGCGCTGTTCAGCCAGGCGGAACGGATCCGCCTGGGACTGCTCACGCTTCACCGCTTGCGCACGCGGGTGGCGCGCGACGCCGGCGGCGAAGCGGAAGCCCGGTTCCTGGAGGAGTGGCTGCGGATTGCATCGCGAACGCTCGACTCGATCGCGCGCTCTCTCAGGGACCGCACCACCGTGGCGAAGAGGGAACCGGAATTTCCGGAACTTCCGCAATGGCCCGAGTCACAGGACCCCGCGCTGGCCGCCATGCGCCGCGACATGAGCTGGCAACTGGAGGCGATCGCCGGGCAGGTTCGTTCGGCGCTCGACCTGACCGGGCACGTATCACGGGCCGGTGCGGAAGCCTTCGCGCGCAGGGAGGCTGAGAAGCCGTGGGGCCTGCGCGTGGCGGGTGCGTTGGCTACGCTGCAAGCGAATCTCACGTTCCAGTCCGCGGCGTGCCGTCACGGCATCCGGCTGGCGGTATGCGTGACGCTGGCCGACTTCCTGGCGCGGTCGATGGGCTGGCAGCGCGGCTACTGGGCCGCGATGACCGTGGCCATCGTGCTCAAACCCGATTTCACCGCCACGTACACGCGAGGCGTGCAGCGCCTGGCCGGCACGTTCGCCGGGCTGGGTGTAGCCACGGCGCTGGTACACCTGCTCTCGCCCTCGCAAGGCGTGCAAGCGGCGCTGATCACGTCGTTCTTTTTCGCCATGCGATGGGCCGGCCCGGCGAACTACGGAATGCTGGTCACCGCACTGAGCGGGCTGGTGGTCTTTCTGTTCGCGCTGGGCGGGGTCCCCGCCGCCGAGGTGATCGCGGCGCGAGCGGTCAATACCGTGGCCGGCGGGGTGATTGCGCTGACCGCGTACGGCCTGTGGCCCACCTGGGAGCATACGCGGATCGCGGAATCGCTGGCGGCGCTCTTCGACGGGTATCGGGGCTACCTGCAGGCGGTTTGCGATGCGTTCCTCAGGCCCGGCCTGGAGCAAAGCGAGGAATTTGCCGAACGCATTTCCCGCGCGCGCCAGGCAGGCCGGCTGGCGCGGACGAATCTCGAGGCAGCGGCCGCGCGATTGAGCGCCGAACCGGGGGTCGATCCGGCACGTGCGACTGCCATCGGCATCATCCTGGCGAATTCGCACCGCTTGATCCACGCGGCCATGGCTCTGGAGGCCGGCCTTTTCACCAGCCGGCCCGCGCAGCCGCGCGATGCGTTCCGCGATTTTGCCAACGGGGTGGATGCGACGTTGTACTTCCTCTCCGCGTACCTGCGCGGCTCGTCCGCCGAACCCGGGGACCTTCCCGACCTGCGCGCGGTGCACAGCCGCCTGATCCACAGCGGGGATTCGCACGTCGACCGATACGCGCTGGTGAACATCGAGACGGACCGGATCACCAACAGCCTCAACAGCCTGGCTCTGGAGACGTTGCACTGGCTAGGGAGCTCACCGTAATAAATTTCACCATTTCATGACGCCTGAGGTATACTGCACCTGAAGCTATCCATGAAGATACGGGTCATCACGCTCGCGGCCTTCGGCTTCCTGGCTGCCGCGGCGTTTCTCGTTACTCGTACTCACGCGGAGCCGGACCAGGTGAAGCTGATTGTCCCCGGCGTGTGGTTCCGCGAAGGAGATCTCGAAGGTCAGGGCCACTGCAACAACATCATCATCGAGATGAAAGATTACCTGATTGTCGTGGACGCGAATTATCCGAGCGGCGCCAGGCTGGCGCTACAGACGGCCAAGCGCATCTCCGACAAGCCGGTGAAATACGTCTTCGATACGCACCATCACGGCGACCATCTGTACGGCAATCCTGTATGGACGCAGGCGGGCGCGACGACGCTGGCCTACATCGGGGTGGTTGACGAGCTGAAACGCTACGAACCCGCGCGCTGGCAGGCCGCGGCGAAAAAGCGCTCCGACGTGGGCGAGCTGAAGCTGAACGCACCCGAGCCGCCGCGGCAGACATTCGACAAGAGCCCGTTCGTGCTGAAGGACAGCACGCGCGAAGTGCGCTTCTACTTCTATGGCTGGGCGCACACGCGAGGCGACGGCTTTGTGTACCTGCCCAAGGAGAAGCTGCTGTGCACGGGCGACGCGGTCGTGAACGGGCCGTACAACAACACCTCCGATGCCAACATCGGCAACTGGCCAAGCGTGGTCCGGAGCGCTCAGCGGCTGGAGGTGCAGTACGTGCTGCCGGGCCACGGCGAGAGCGGCGGCAAGGAACTGCTCGAAGGCCAGGCCCAGTTCATGATGGCGCTGCACAAGGCGGTGGATAATGCGATCAAGCAGGGGAAGTCGCTGGAGACCCTGGTGAGCGGCGGCACCACGACCATCACGCTGCCGGACAACGTGAAGAACTGGGTGGGAAAATCGCTGCCGGCGCAGGTGAAAGAGACCTACGAGGAGATCACGCAGAAGAAGCCGCACGGGGACATCCCGCACTAGCGGCGCTGCGTGCCGTGGGCGGACCGCGAAATGCGACGGTCCACCCAACTTCCGACACTATGACTAAATTCATTCG
>DATJYJ010000589.1:0-4757 GCA_035578025.1 Verrucomicrobiia bacterium | reverse complement strand
AGGTGTGGTCGGAGCTGCCGGCGGCGAACTCGATGTGGACGTCCCAGCGTCCGGTGAGATCGGCGGCGGGAGTCTTGGGGACCTCAAGATTCCAGGGCGCGCGCTTGGCGGCGAGGATCTCGTGGATGCGGTCGGCGACGACCTTCACGTCGTCCGGCATCATCATGTAGGCGGTGATGGAGATGCCGGTCTGGCTGTTGGCGGAGCGTCCGCCGCGCCCGCCGCCACCGCCGCCCGCGCCGCCGAGGGCGATGCGCGGCTCGCTAGTCCAGAGGATGCGAGAGACCTCTTCACCGGTGATGCCGAGCTTGGCCGGATCCCAATTGATGGAGAGGCCGGGGCTGTGGTTGTTGATGCCGCGCGGCTGGCGCACGGTGGCGGTGACACCGTCGATCTTGGTGACGTGGTCGGCGATGGTCTGCATCCACTGGGTCCACATTTCGTCTTCCTTTTGGTGGTCGCGCTGGATCCACATTTCGACCGCGGCGAGGAGCCCGAGGATCTCTTCCTTGCCGATCTTCATGGTGCGGCCGTGGCCGTGGTGCGGCGCGCTGGAGACCCATGCCGCCTGAAGCAGATCCTTTCGGCCGAGGATCAGGCCCGAGCACTGCGGACCGCGCAGGCACTTGCCGCCGCTGTAGCCGACAAAGGTGGAACCCTTCTGAAGATAGATATTGGGAACGGTCAGCATCTCCGCCGCGGCGTCGGTGAACACCGGGACGTTCTTCTTTTTGGCGATGCTGTAGACGGCGTCGTAGTTCAACGGGCCGTTCTCCATGCGGTTGCCGGTCATGATGTAGACCATGGCGACCTTGGGGCCGAGCGCGGCTTCGTACTCGGCGGCGTCGGCGACTTCGATGATGCGGACGCCGACGGAGCGGATGGCCTGGTCGTACTCGTTGCGCGAAGCCTTCGGGATGACGACTTCGTCTTTGGGGAAGCCGGTGAGGTCGGGGATGCGGACGTGGAGATCGGGGTTGCCGCCGGTGACGCAGGCGGCGGTGGTATGGGCCATGCCGGCGGCGCAGCCCGCGGAAACCAGGGCCCACTCGGCGCCGGTGATCTCGGCGAGGCGGCGGGCGGCGGCTTCCATGAGTTCGTCGAGGGCCACGTGGTGCAGAGCGCCGGCTTCGACGGCTGCTCTCACTTCGGGCAACTCGAGCGAGCCGCTGATGACGGTCAGGGTGCCGCGGCAGTTGATGAGGGGGCGAACGCCGATGGATTTATAGATGTCCGGGCTAAGCTGGAGCTTGCCGGCGGTAGCGGGGGTGGCCGCGGATGCGGATCGCGAGAGCCCGGGGAGGGCTTGGGCGGCCGCCAGGAAGCCGCCTCTTCGGAAGAGATCGCGGCGTCCGAACACAGATTTCATGGAGTCAAACACGAGCACCTCCTGGTCTGGTTGATAATACCGCAGCCCCGCGGCGAGGGGGGATTACTTCCGGATTACGATTCGGTAATCCGCCACCGGGGGAGCGGTTATCGGATAAACTAACTCCGTGTTTGCGAAGTTCGGGGGGATGACGTTGATTTTGGCTGTCTGCGCGGCCGCGCAGACGCCGGATAGCGGCAAACGGCAGTACCTGGCTTTGTGTGTGGGCTGCCATGGCGAAGACGGGTCGGGCGGCGGACACGGGCCCGGGTTCTTGGAGGTGCGGCGGCCGCGCGGCACCTCGCGCGAGGCCGTGCGCGACCTGATTCTCAAGGGAATCACGGACGCGGGCATGCCGGCGTTCAAGATGACGGCGGAGCAGGCCGACGCGATCGCGGGCTACGTGATGACGCTGAAAGAGCCGGCGGTCCGCGCGGCGGCGGGCGGCGCGGCAGAGGGCGACGCGGCGGCGGGCGAACGTTACTTCAACGGGAAAGGGAACTGCGCGAGCTGCCACATGGTGCGCGGGCGGGGCGGGGTGCTGGGCCCGGACCTCTCCAACATCGGCCGCGACCGGACGGCGGCGCAGATCGAGCAGGCGCTGCGCGATCCGGGCGGAGCGCCCGCGGCTCCGGCGGGGCGCGGCGGGGGACGCGGAGGACGCGGCGGCGCGCCATCGTACCGGGCGGTGACGGTGCGGCTGCGGGGCGGGCAGACCATCCGCGGAATCGCGAAGAACGAGAGCGCCTTCGACCTGCAGCTTCTGGCGATGGACGGGACACTGCGCCTGATGTCGAAGGACCAGATCGCGGAGATTGTGCGCGAGAAATCGCTGATGCCGAGAGTGGACGCGCCGGCGGAAGAGATGCGCGACCTGGTCGCGTACCTGAGCCGGCTGTCGCGCGATCCGAGTGCGAAGGCGACCTTGGCCATGGGCGAGTTGGGGCGGGGAATCACTTTCGAGGAGGTGGCGCACCCGAAAACCGGGTCCTGGCCCACGTATCACGGCAATGAAAGCGGCAACCGGTTTAGCGTGCTCGCGCAAATCAACACGGGTAACGTGGATCGCCTCGCGCCGAAGTGGATCTTTCCGATTGCGAGCGCTCCGCGCGCGCTCGAGGGGACGCCGGTGGTGGTGGACGGCGTGATGTACGTCACCACGGTGAACGAAGCGTGGGCGCTGGATCCGCGCAGCGGGCGCGAAATCTGGCATTACAGCCGTCCGCGCAGCCAGGGAATGGCGGGCGACGCGGCCAGCGGCATCAATCGCGGGGTGGCGGTGCTGGGTGACCGCGTGTTCATGGTCTCCGACAACGCGCACCTGTTCGCGCTTCACCGCTTCACGGGCCAGCTCATCTGGGACGTGGAGATGGCGGATTCCCACCAGAACTACGGGTCGACAAGCGCGCCACTGGTGGTGAACGACCTGGTAGTGGCCGGAGTCTCGGGCGGAGACGAAGGCATCCGCGGGTTTCTGGACGCGTACAAGGCGTCGACGGGCGAGCGCGTGTGGCGCTTCTGGACGATCCCCGCGCCGGGCGAACCGGGGTCTGAGACTTGGGTGGGGCGTGCGCTGGAGCACGGATGCGGCGCGACGTGGCTGACGGGCACGTACGACCCGGAGGCGCGCCTGCTGTATTGGCCGACCGGCAATCCGTGCCCGGATTACAACGGCGACGAGCGCAAGGGCGACAACCTGTACACGGCGTCGGTCCTGGCGCTCGAGCCGGACACCGGGAAGCTGCGCTGGTATTACCAGTTCACGCCGCACGACGTCCACGATTGGGATGCGACGGAGACTCCGGTGCTGGTGGACGCGCAGTGGCGCGGCGAGCCGCGGAAGCTGCTGCTGCAAGGAAATCGCAACGGGTTCTTCTACGTGCTCGACCGCCTGACGGGGAAGGTGCTGGCGGCCGAGCCGTTCGTCAAGCGTCTGACGTGGGCCAGCGGCATCGGAGCCGACGGAAGGCCGGTGCTGCTCCCCGGCAACGAGCCGACGGCGGAGGGGCAATTGGTTTGCCCGGCGGTGGCGGGCGCGGCGAACTGGGCATCGAACGCATACAACCCCGCCACCGGGCTGTTCTACATCTTCGCGGAAGAATCGTGCAACATCTACAGCAAGAACGATCAGTGGTGGGAGGCGGGAAAGTCGTTCTACGGCGGCGGCACGCGGCGCGCGCCCGAGGAAGGCGGCGGGAAATTTCTGAAGGCGATCGATATCCAGACGGGGAAGACGGCTTGGGAGATCCCGGATATCGGCGGCGGCATCCTGGCTAGCGGGCTGATGGCGACCGCGGGCGGACTGATCTTCTACGGCGACGGCAGCGGCGCGTTTGTCGCGGCGGACGCGACCAACGGAAAGCTGCTGTGGCACTTCAACACGGGGCAGAGCTGGAAGGCCGGCCCGATGACGTACCTGGTGGATGGCAACCAGTACATCGGGATGGCGGCGGGATCGACGATCATGGCGTTCGCGCTGACGCCGCTGCCGGAGACGCAGGCGGCGCCGGCACCCCCGCAGGCCGCGGCGGCGCGCCGGTTCGAGCTACGCGCGGAATCGCCGAAGTTCTGGGACCTGTTCGACAAGGACGCGAAGCTGGAGAAAGTTGCGGGCGGCTTCGGCTTTACCGAGGGGCCGGTGTGGGATCCGAAGGGATTTTTGTACGTGAGCGACGAGGAGAAGAACCGGCTGTCGCGGGTGTATCCGGACGGGCGCGTGGAGACGGTGCTGGAGATCGGCGATCCCGACGGGAGCACGCTGGATGCGCAGGGCCGGCTGGTGACGACGGCCAGCGTGCTGCGCGCGATTATCCAGGTGGACCCAGACGGGAAGTACAAGGTGCTGGCGGACAAATACGAAGGCAAGAAGTTCAACAGCCCGAACGACGTGATTCTGGGGCCGGACGGAGCGCTGTACTTCACCGATCCCACGCTCGACCTGCCGAAGGGAGAGAAGCAGGAGCTGGCGTATCAGGGCGTGTACCGTCTGGGCGTGGACGGATCGTTGAAGCTGTTGACGAAGGATCTGTCGGAGCCGAACGGGCTGGCGTTCTCGCCGGACGGCAAGCGGCTGTACATCGACGATACGAAGCTGCGGGAGATCCGGGTGTACGACGTGCGGGCGGGTGGCGAGTTGAGCAATGGCCGCGTGTTCGGCAAGGAGGAGGGGCGCGGCGGAGTGCCGGACGGGATGCGGGTGGATGTGAAGGGGAACGTGTACGTGACCGGGCCGGGCGGGATCTGGGTGTGGGATCCCGAGGGCAATCATATCGGCACGATTCTGATGCCGGAATCGACGGCCAATCTGAATTGGGGCGACGGGGATTACGGGACGCTGTACATCACGGCGCGGACGTCCGTGTATAGGCTGAGGACGAAGGCGCGGGGG
>DATJYJ010000588.1:0-40135 GCA_035578025.1 Verrucomicrobiia bacterium | reverse complement strand
CTTGCACTGACGCAAACCGAGGTGCAGTTGCTCGATTGGCTCATTCCCGGCAGCCAGGGCAACCGGCGCCCCGTCGCGGCCCTCTCCTGCTACCTCACCAAGGTTGCCCAATTGGGTGGCTATCTGGCGCGGAGAAACGATACCCCACCTGGCAACATGGTCATCTGGCGAGGTCTATCACGGCTCATAGACATCGAACTCGGCTTCCTGCTGGGAGCGAAAATTGTGGGTAATTGAAAGAGCCACCGCTCCCTTACGGTCGCGGCTCCGAATCGGGCGGTCCCGGCGTTTGACACCGCTCCGATGCCTGATATAGCCTCTGAGTCTTGAGACGTTTCAATTCTCTGGAGGTCTCCGTATGACCAACACCTATCCCGCCCTCCACAACGCCATGTGGCCGGGACTGGTTGGCAAGGGCCCGGACTCCGAGCCGCCCATCGATCTCGAAACCATGCTACGCCTCACCGCCGCCGCCAACGTCGATGGCGCGCGGTTCGACGGCGTCGATCTGTTCCTCTCCCTGCCCCACACGGATATCGATTCGTCCGATGACGATCTCGCGCGCCTGGCCGACAACCTCCGCTCCAAGGGGCTGCGCGCCGGCTCGCTCGTCGCGCCGGTCTGGCCTCCCACGGGCGGCGGCTCCGCCATGGGCAGCGATACGGATCGCACGGCCTTCCTCACTCAAGTGCGCAAGGCCTGCCGGATCGGGCGCAAGCTGCGCGATCTGGGGGTGCGGCAGTACGGCGTCATCCGCATCGATTCCGCCTGCAGTCCGTCGGACTGGTCGAGCGACCCCGAGGGCAACACTCGCCGCATTGCCGGAACCTTCCGCGAGGCCTGTCTGATTGCCGAGGATGCCGGCGAGCGTCTTGCTGCCGAAGGTGAAATCTGCTGGGGCGCCATGCATAGCTGGCGCCGCAACGTGCAATTGATGGAAATGGTCGGCCGGCCCGAAACCCTCGGCTTCCAGGCGGACATGGCCCACACCATGCTCTTCACTATGGGCTACAACGCTCCCGAAGACGCCCTGCTGCCGGCCGATTTCGATTGGATCGACGGCAGCCGCCTTGCGCAGGCCTATCGCCAGATGGCGAGCGCGCTGCGGCCCTGGACCATCGACCTCCACATCGCGCAGAACGACGGCACCGTGAAGGGCGCCGGCTCGCACGATAAGACCGGGCGCCATTGCCCTCCGTGCGATCCCAACGGAAAACTCGACATCGTCCGCGACGCCGGCGCCTGGATGCGCGACGACGAAGGCAAACCCACGCAACGGTTCGCGCACATCTGCTGGGACGGCTGCATGTTCTCGAACGCCGTCATGCTCGATCCCAAGACCTGGAACGATGTCCTGCGAGTAATGATCGCCGTGCGCGACGCCCATGGGTGGAACTGACATGAAGAACCTCAACATTGGCCTCGTGGGCTACGGCTTCATGGGCCGCGCGCATTCCAACGCCTTCCGCAGGGCGCCGAACTTTTTCGACCTGCCGTACCAGCCAGTGCTGAAGACCGTCTGCGCGCGCAATCCGGACCGCGCCAAGGCGTTCGCAGCGCAGTGGGGCTACGAAAACATCGAGGCCGATTGGCGCAAGCTGGTGTCGTCGCCGGAAATCGACCTGATCGATATCGCCAGCCCCAACGACACCCACTCCGAGATCGCCATCGCCGCCGCCAGGGCCGGAAAAATGGTGATGTGCGAGAAGCCGCTCGGCCGCAACGCGGCCGAGGGCGAAGCCATGGTCGCCGCGGTGGAGGCCGCCGGCGTGCCCAACATGGTCTGGTACAACTACCGGCGTGTTCCGGCGGTCACGCTCGCCAAGAACCTGATCGACGAAGGCCGCCTCGGCCGCATCTTCCACTACCGAGCCAAGTTTCTGCAGGATTGGACCATCTCGGCTGACCTGCCCCAGGGCGGAGAAGGTTTGTGGCGCCTGGACGTCTCCGTGGCCGGCAGCGGTGTCACCGGCGACCTGCTGGCCCACTGCATCGATACCGCCATGTGGCTGAACGGGCCGATCGACGAGGTCTCCGCCGTCACCGAGACGTTCATCAAGAGCCGCAAGCACAACCTGACGGGTAAGACCGAGCCGGTGGGGATCGACGATGCCAGCCTCTTCCTGGCGCGCTTTCAGAACGGCTCGCTTGCCACTTTCGAGGCGACGCGCTACGCCCGCGGCCACAAGGCGCTGTACACGCTCGAAATCAACGGAGAGCACGCCTCCATCGCGTGGGACCTGCACGACCTGCACCGGCTGCAGTACTTCGACCACCGCGACGAGGGCCATCTGCGCGGCTGGCGAAGCATTCACATCACTGACCGCGAGCACCCATATATGGGCAAGTGGTGGGTGCCGGGGCTGCAGATTGGCTACGAGCATTCCTTCGTTCACCAGTTCGCCGATTTCTGCGCCGGGAGCACAGCGCCCACGTTCCGCGATGCCCTCGCGACCGATGACGTGACCGATGCCGTCCTGGCGTCTGCTGCAAGCCGGCAGTGGGTCAAAGTGGCTGCTCGAGATCAAGCGAAAGGAGAATCCATATGAAACTGACCGCACCTGTGCCGTTTTGTGGGGCGGCGCTTCCGCGCCGCGCGACGGGCTTCCGCCCGTCGCATGCCGGGCGGAAGCCCGGCATTGCAGCCCGGAAGGGCTGCCCCACAATGTCCATGCTCAGCCTGATCCTGCTCGCTTCATCGGCCTTCGCGCAACCTCCCCAGGGTGGCCCGCCTCCCGCCGGCCGTGGGGGCCGCGGTGGCGGCGGCCGCGGCAACATGTTCATCACCCTCGACGAAGCCGCGTTCAAGCCCATGTTCGACGGCAAGAGCCTCGAGGGTTGGGATTGCGACTCGAACTTCTGGCGCGTCACCGACGGCGCCATCGTCGGCGAAACGACTGCCGATCACCAGCCGCCGCAGAACATCTTCTGCATCTGGCGCGGCGGCAAGCCGGCGGATTTCGACCTCAAGCTGCAATACAAGATCACCGGCGCCGATACCGGCAATAGCGGCGTGCAATACCGCAGCGTCGAAATGCCGGAAGTCGCCAAGTGGGTCATGAAGGGCTATCAGGCCGACATCGATTCGCGCCAGCAGTACACCGGCCAGATTTACGAGGAGCGCGGCCGCGGCTTCCTGGCGCTGCGCGGCCAGTTCAACTACATCGGCGACGGGCAGAAGCCGGGCAACGTCGGCTCCGTCGGCGATAATGGAGAGCTGAAGGCCTTCATCAAGATCAACGACTGGAACGACATCGAGGTCATCGCGCGCGGCAACACGATCGTCCAGCTGATCAATGGTCACGTGATGAGCCAGCTCGTCGATGACGACAAATCCGGGCGCAAGATGGATGGCCTGATCGGTATCCAGCTGCACAAGACTACGGGGCCGATGAAGATCGAGGCCCGAAACATCCGGATCAAGGAGATGTAGCGGCCGTTAGCCGGCCCAGGGACAATGTCGACAATCAAGGAGGTGGCCGACCGAGCCGGTGTGGCAGTGGGCACCGTATCGCACGTAATTACGGGATCGGTGCCGGTGAGTGAAGGCTTGCGCCGCAAGGTGCTGGCCGCGATCCGCGAGCTCGACTACCACCCCAACCACGTCGCCCGCAGCCTCAAGACCAGCAAAACCCGCACGCTCGGAATCATTGTCCCGGACATGACGATTCCGTACTTCCCGAAGGTGATTCGCGGTGCGGAAACCGCGGCCCGGCGGCGCGGCTACTCGCTGATTGCGGTGAACTCGGACGACGACGGCGAGCGGCAGAGCGAGCTGTTCTCCCTTCTGCGCTCGCAGCGCGTGGAAGGAATTCTGCTGGTGATGGCGGCTGCGCCTACGCCCGTGAACCGGCTGACACGGTTATTGGAGGCCGGCGTGCATCTCGTCTGCGTGGACCGCATTCCGGATCGCGTTCCAGTGGATTCGGTTTCGGTGGAGGACCAGGAGGGAGCCGCTATGGCGGTCGACCACCTTCTGGCGCGCGGCTACCGGCGCATCGCGGCGGTTACCGGACCGCAGTCGCTCAAGAATGAACGCCAGCGGCTTCTCGGCTACCGTCAGGCGCTGGAGCGCGCCGGAATGCCGTGCGACGAAGATCTGATCTGGACCGGCAATCTGCGCTCCGGCGACATCGCCGCGATGTGCGCGGAGCGCCTGGCAAACCCGGCGAAGAGGCCGGAAGCGGTTTTCGCCACCAACGGTCCGACAGGCCTGGGTGTACTGCGGGCCTTGCGGGTATGCAGCTTGGCCACACCCGACGATATAGGCTTGGTCAGCTTCGACGAGCTGACCTCCGACGATCTGTTCCTCCCCGCCATCACCACCATCGTGCAGCCGGCCTACGAGATTGGCTACGGCGCGGCGGAAATCCTGTTGGACCGCATTGAAGGCGCGGAAGCCGGCGATGCGCCTGTCACCTTGCGCCTGCATGCCACGCTGAAGGTGCGGGATTCGTCACGCCAGCAAGCGAAATCCGCTTGACAGCCCCTTGCTTCAGCTATATGCTGATTCCACGTTTGTGACCTTGATACGTTTCAAACGCTGAGGGGTAAGCTTCTATCTCAACCGGTTGGGTCCGTCCGCCCGCGGGCGGTCTGTGGAGGTTAGGATGTTTCAAGCGCGCACTCACTTTGCCGTGGCTGCTGCCCTGCTGATGCTCGTGCCTTGCGTGCACAGCCAAAGTGTTACTGGCCAAGTCTCCGGGACCGTCGTCGATGCGGCCGGCGCCGTTGTTCCGGGGGCGCTGGTTCAGTTGACCCACGACCTGTCCCAAACTGCTCACTCCTTCAACACGCAATCGAACGGCGACTTCGTCTTCACCGGCCTCGTGCCGGGCGCCTATAGCCTGCGCGTCACGCAGAAGGGCTTCAAGGTTTTCAACCAGAAGGGCCTCGTCGTGGCGGCCCAGGAGCGCGTTGACCTCCACGAGATCCACCTGGAAGTCGGCGATGTGACAACCTCCGTCGAAGTGCAGGCCGATGCCGTACACGTCGCTACCGACAGTTCGGACCGTTCCGTTGCCATGAACCTGAAGCAGATTCTGGACGACCCGACCCGCGGCCGGAATCCGGTGAGCCTCATCATGATGATGCCGGGCGTTCAGTCGTTGGCGCAGTCGTATGACTATCGCGGCTGGAACGGCGGAGGCATTCCCGGTGTCAACGGCGGGCAGCAGGGCCAGATCATTCTGAACATGGACGGCGCGGCCAGCCAGGACTCGGGCAACCTCAACACCGGCTACATCAACCCCTCGGTCGACTCGATTAGCGAAGTCAAACTACTGATTTCGAACTACACCGCCGAGTACGGCGGTCGCACCGCGGGGCAGTTGACCCTCACCACCAAGAACGGCACGACCCAGTTCCACGGCAGCGCGTACGACTACTACCGTGACGAGAGCTTGAACGCCAACGAGTTCTTCAACAATCTCACCAACGTGACGAGGCCCCGCTACCGCTACCAGAACTTCGGCGGCACCATCGGCGGCCCGCTGATCATGCCGGGCACGCGGTTCAACAAAGCTCGCCAGAAGCTCTTTTTCTTCTTCTCGTACGACAAGCTGTTCAACACCACGGTCTCGAACAACACGTACACCATGCCCACGGCGCTCGAGCGCCAGGGCAACTTCTCGCAGACCGTCACCACCACCGGCGTCCTGATTCCGATCACCGACCCCACCACCGGCGCGCCCTTCCCGGGGAACATCATTCCGAGCAACCGGATCAGCCCGCAGGGGCAGGCGATGCTCAACCTGTTCCCCTTGCCCGCTCCGCAGGGCCTGGCTCTCGATCCCACTGGGAATCGCGGGTACAATTTCCGCGCGGTCATGCCGCAGTCCCGCCCCCTGGATGATAAGATCCTGCGCATCGACTACAACCTCTCTCCGAAAGTCACGACCTTCGTGCGCCTCCTCCAGGACTATCAGGCGCAGAACGGCTACAACACCACCGTTGGCCCTCCGGGCGGCGCGTGGGGCCAGTTCCCATCCACCTATCACGTCCAGTCCGTCGGAGCCTTGGGTACGCTGGTCTACACCGTTAGCCCTACTCTCATTAGCGAATTCAGCTGGGGCATCAACCGCGGTCTGCAGGGCGTCGGCCCCTTGACGGATACCAGCGCCAACACCTCGACCGGCGGCGCCCGGACCTACCAAAACAGCCTGTTGCCGCTCAAGGACGCCAACGGCAACCCGCTGACGCTGCCGCGTATCAACCAGGCCAGCAACGTTCTGAACCTGCTGCCGGCCGTTAATTTCGGTCTTCCCTCCGGCTTCAGCGCCCAGTCCTCGGGCCAAGGTGTCACAGCCGCTCCGACGTTCAGCCTGGACAGCCGATGGCCGTTCACCGGAACCGACCAGTTGCAGACCCTGCAGGACAAGGTGACCTGGGTCAAAGGTGCGCACACGTTTAAAGCCGGTATCTATTACGAGAGAATGGCTCGCAACGTGAGTGTGTACTCGGTCTACAACGCCGCCGGAACCTACTATTTCGGTTCCGATCGCTCCAACCCGCTCGACACCGGATACCCGTACTCCAACGCCATCCTCGGCAGCATGTTCGCCTATGGCGACGACAACACGAAGCTGGTGAACCACGCGCGCTATTCGCAGCTCGAGTGGTACCTGCAGGACACGTTCAAGGTCAGCCGCCGCCTGACGATCGACTACGGCGCGCGCTTCAGCCGGGTCGGCGACCTCAACTCCAAGGGCGGCACTCTGGGACTGTTCAATGCCGCCTCCTACAATCCGAGCCAGGTCGGTCAGTTGCTCTTCCCGGGCTGCTCCGTGGCGGTCACCACCACCACCTGCCCCACGGCGGACAAGATCGCGATCAACCCGAACACCGGCGCGGTCTTCCCCTACGTCCGGCAGGGTACATTTGACACCTCGTCGTACGCAGCCAACGCGTTGCCGTACTCGGGCATCAAGTATTACGACAGCCACTTCTTCAACGTAGCCCCCATTCAGGTCGACCCTCGCATCGGCTTCGCGTGGGACGTGTTTGGAGACGGCAAGACCGCCCTGCGCGGTGGCTTCGGCATCATCACGGGCCGCAACTGGACGGTGGACTACATCGGCGCACTCAGCGCGGGCCAGGGCCCGTTGATGGTGCCGCCCAAGTTCCTGGCGCCCACCATCGTCTACACCAACTTCCAGGGGCTGAGCGGCGCACAGGCCGTTTACACACCCCAGAACCTGATCGGAGGCAGTCCCAACGAAATTCCGCAGTCCACCTACAACTGGAGCCTCGGGATTCAGCGGGAACTGTCTCGCGGCTTGATCCTGGACGTGTCTTATGTGGGTAATTCGCTCAAGAACGGTTACGGCGAGACCTACGACAGCAACGCGGTGCCGCTGCTGACCACCTGGAAGCCGTCGGGCTGCGCCAACCCGATCCAGGGCGGCTGCCCGCAAACGCAGTTCATCGACCCGACCACCAATCCCACCAACCCGGGCTTCTACTCCACCAACCTGATTCGCGCCATGACCGGTTATGCCGGAATCGGCAATATCATCGACTTCACGGAAGGCTACAGCAACAACTACAACTCGCTGCAGGTGCAGTTGAACCGGCGCATCGGCCGGATCCAGTGGAGCGCAAATTACACCTTCTCCCGGACTATCGTCTACAACAATGACAGTCAAACTACCGTGTGGCAGCAGGTCAACGCGCAACTCACGAAAAACGTGACCAACCGCCGTCATGCGGTTAACTTCAATTTCGCTTATGACATCCCAGGCGGCAGCAAAGTCTGGAGCAACGGCTTCACCAAGGCGGTGCTGGACGGCTGGTATCTGAACGGGAACGGCTCCATCTTCGCCGGTACTCCGTACACCGTTGGTTGCAGTGCAACAGGACAGCCTTCGCAGTACTGGACGGGTACGCCAACCGCCGATCTCCCATTCCGGTGCCAGATGGGGAACGACATCTACCTGCCGTCGGGCCAACTGCCGTCCAAGACGACTTCCGCCGATTTGCAGGTTCCGCTGAACGCCGCGAACTTCACTCTCCCGGGCGCGAACTCGCTCGGCATCGGCAATACTCCGCCGACCCTGTTCTACGGCCCGTGGCTGTGGAATCTGGACCTCTCGCTGGCCAAGACGAACCACATCAAGGAAAAGATCACTACGGAGTTGCGCATCGAGTCGTTCAACACCTTCAACCACTTCAACCCGAGCAACCCGAATAGTTCGCTGACCTTGAATTTCGCCAACGGCGCCAACACCAACGCCGCCTTCGGCACGATCCAGAGCGCGCAGGTGCAGGCACGCCACCTGGCGCTATCGGCGCGGATCCGATTCTAGGCAAAGAGGGCCGCAAAAACCGCGCCGCCGGCGCGGTATCGGTCTAATCAAATCAATTACTTGGCACCAAAAACCGCGCCATTGGCGCGGTTTTTCGTTCATGAACCCGCTAATTCCGCGCCCCGTCGCCCGTCCACAGGTGTGAAGAAGAGCCTGCTAGGATGGAACAGCTAATGGCTGCGACGGTGGAATCGGCAACAACTCCGGCGCCGGATCTCGAGCAGATTTTCCGCGAACACCACACCCTGGTGTTCCGCGCTGCGTACCGCATTACGGGGAACGCGACGGACGCGGAAGACGTGCTCCAGACGGTGTTCCTCCGCCTCCTGAAACGGGACGCGGGGGCCGAGCCGGTCGAAAATATGGCGAGCTTTCTGCACCGGGCCGCGGTCAATGCCGCGCTGGACCTGATGCGCAGCCGCCAGAACATCCGCAACATCCCGCTCGATGACCTGGAGCCGGTCCTGGCCGATGCGCCGCATCGTTCGCCGGAGCGGGCGCGGTCGTCCGGAGAGATCCGGGAATGGCTGCGGACGGCGCTTGCGCGGTTGAACCCCCGCATCGCCGAAATGTTCGCCCTGCGGTTTTTCGAGGGCAAGGAGAACCCTGAAATCGCGCGAATCATGAACACCACGCCGGGCACGGTCGCGGTGACGCTGTCGCGCACCCGGGACAAGCTGGAAAAACAATATCGCGCGGAGTTGGGAGGTGTGGCATGAATCACGCTGAAATGGAACCCTCCGGGATGCCACCCATGGACGATGCCCTGGAGCTTGCTATGACCGAGATCCGAAACGATACGGTCGACCCTGCCGTAGTGGAAGCTGCCGCGCAGCGCGTCTGGGCGCGCCTGGCCGCGGCGCACGCTCCCGAACACATTCGCACCTGCGCCGATTTCCAGGCGCTTCTGCCCGACTATCGGACGCGGAAGCTCTCCGACGCGCGGGCCGCGCTGGTACAGGATCATCTGCATACCTGCGTCGCCTGCCGGAAGGTATATGAAGGACGCGTGACCGTGATGCCCGCGCCTATGGCGGCGCGGCGAAGCAACCCGCAGGTCCGCTGGGCAGTGGCGGCGGCGGTGGTGCTGACCGCAGGAGCGGCGGTCTGGTTTACTATCGGGCAGTACGGCGGCGGCAACGGCCGCGCGCTGGTACAGTCGGTCAATGGCACGCTGTTCGTCCTGGCGGCGGATGGCACGCTCCATCCTCTGGCGGTAGGGCAGGATCTGCCGGAAGGCGCGGAGATCCGGACGGCCAAGGATTCGACCGCCATGCTGCAACTCCGCGACGGGTCGCTGGTGGAGGTGCGAGAGCGCTCGGCGGTTTCGGCCGAAGCGGGCGGTAACGATTTGACGGTCCGGCTGAGCCGGGGCAACGTGATCATTCAGGCGGCCAAGCGGCGCAAGGGACATCTTTATGTCGCGACGGCGGATTGCCGCGTGGCGGTCACAGGCACGGTGTTCAGCGTGGTTTCCGGTGTGAAGGGATCGCGGGTTTCCGTAGTGGAAGGCGAAGTCCACGTTTCGCAGGAGAACCAGGAGCGGGTCTTGCATCCCGGCGATCAGCTGGCGACCAGCATGGCCATCGAGCCGGAGCCGATGCGGCAGGAAATCGACTGGAGCCGGAACCGCGAAAAATTGATGGCGGCATTGGCGAAGGTTGGGGATCAGATTCACCAGATCCAGGGTCCGGCGCTGCGGTATAAGAGCAACCTGTTGGGGCGGCTGCCGGCAGATACCGCCGTTTTTGTGAGCATCCCGAACCTGGGCGAGTATCTGGGGCAGGCGCAGGCGGTTTTCGGCAAGGAACTGGAGCAGAGTCCGGAGCTGCGTTCGTGGTGGGCGACGAAATCGGCGCATGTCGAGCCGATTGTCGCGAAGGCGCGCGAGGCCAGTGAATACCTGGGCGATGAGCTGGTCATGGCTGCAAAGGCCGGAGGCAGCGGAATCCAGGCCCCGGTGTTCCTCGCGGAGACGAAGCGCGACGGTTTCCCGGAATTCCTCAAGAAGAACCTGCCCGGCGTGGCAGTGGTGACGAAGCCGGGGCTCGCGGTGTTCGGTCCCGACGCGGCCACCGTCGAAGCGCTGGCCGCTTCGCTCGATGCCAGTTCGCAGGCATTCCAGGCCACCCCGTTCTACACGCGCATCGCGGACGCATACAAACAGGGTGCGGGCCTGCTGTTCTGCGCCGACCTGGCGCATCTGGATCAGGCTTCCACGCATGGCTTGCAGTACATCGTGGCGGGCCAGAAGCATGTAGATCAGCACGAGGAGATGCGGGCCACGCTGGGGATTTCGGGACAGGCGAACAGCATCGTGCAATGGCTGGCCGCCCCGGCGGCGATGGGGTCGCTCGACTACGTTTCGCCCGAGGCGACCTTCGTGGCGGGCTTCGTGGTGCGGGATCCCAAGGCGATCGTGGACCAGGTGGCGGGAGTAGGCAAGGCGTTCGGCGTGAAATCGGAAAGCGCGGCGGAGGCCGCCTCAATCCCGAAAGATCTGGCGTCGGCGCTCGGCGGCGAGTTCGCGGTGGCGTTCGACGGCCCGATCTTCCCGCCGTCCTGGAAGCTGGTAGTGGAGGTCTACGATCCGGCAAAGGCGCTGGCCTCCATTCGGCAGATCATCGACACCTACAACCAGGACGCGGTCAAACAGGGCGGCAAACCGCTGCGGACGGGCGAGGAGACGGTGGATGGGCGGGTCTACTACATGGTGGCCGCCGCCGATCCGAACCCCCTGACCGAAGCGCATTACACCTTCGCTGACGGGTACATGATCGCGGGGCCGACGCGCGCGCTGATTGCCAAGGCGCTGCAGACCAAGCTGACCGGCGCGTCGATTACGCGGTCGGCGAAGTTCATGTCGATGCAGCCGCGCGACCAGTTCACGAACTACTCCGCAATCGTGTTCGAGAACCTGGGCACGACGCTGGCGCCGCTGGCGGGACTGCTCGGGTCGTTCGCGCCGCCGCAGGCGCGGCAGGGCGCGAACAACCCACTGGCGCAGCTCGGCAACATCAAGCCTATGCTGCTGGCGGCGTACGCCGGTCAGGACCAGATCACCTTCGCGGCCAACGGGGAAGCCCTGCCGTTCAGCAACCTGCTCTCGGGCAACCTTGCAGGGCTGATGAGCGGAGCGGTGCCGATGCACATGGGCGCAAAAAGGCGATAAGACGACGCAACAGAGATGGAATGAGAAAGCCGGCCTCCGACGGGATGCGTTAAGCTCCCAAGACGCACTCGAAGTGCAAAAGGAGACCGGCCATGAAGAAGAATAGCACTCGGACCAAGAGGTCCAGATCCGATCGCAACCCGTCCGTACAGACGATTGGGTTGGATCTGGGGGATCGAAACAGCCGCTTCTGTCGGCTGTCCGCCGATGGCCAGGTTTTGGAGGAATCCGGCGTCGCGACGACGTCGACGGCGATCCGAAAAATGTTTGGCCCGATGGGACGCTGCCGGGTCGCACTGGAAGTGGGAACGCACTCGCCATGGGTGAGCCGGCTGTTAGCCGAGCTCGGGCACGAAGTGATCGTGGCCAATCCGCGTCGGGTGCAGCTGATCAGCGCCAGCAGCCGCAAGAATGACCGGGTGGACGCGCATACGCTGGCCCGCCTGGCGCGCGTCGATCCGCAATTGTTGTGCCCCATCCGGCACCGCAGCCGTCAGGCGCAAGAACACCTGATGGTGATCCGGGTACGGGCAACCCTGGTGGAGGCGCGCACGGGGCTGGTGAATGCGGCACGGGGGCTGACCAAGGCGCTGGGAGAGCGGCTGCCCAAGTGTGACGCTGAGCAGATGAGTATGGCAAAAGCAACGTCTCTGCCCGTGGCATTACAAGAATCGCTGCGACCGCTGTTGGAAGAGGTGGCATCGCTAACGGAGAGGATCGACGCACTGGAGGCCCAAATCGAGCAGATCGCCCGGGACGAATATCCGGAGACCGCACTCCTGAAGCAAGTGTTTGGAGTGGGCACCTTGATCGCTCTGACGTTCGTGCTGACGATCGAAGACAAGCAGCGATTCGCCAAGAGCCGGGACGTGGGCTGCTACGTGGGATTGCGGCCGAAGCAGGGGGCATCCGGGGAGAGCGATCCGCAGTTGCGCATCAGCAAAGAAGGGGACGTGTATTTGCGGAAGCTGCTGGTGCAGGGGGCGCAATGTATTTTGAGCCGGCGAGGCCCGGACACGGACCTGAAGCGGTGGGGATTGCAGTTGTGCGCGCGAGGTGGAAAAAACGCCAAGAAGCGTGCGGTGGTAGCGGTGGCGCGTAAGCTGGCCATCCTGCTGCACCGGTTGTGGGTGACGGGGGAAGTATACGAGCCGTTGCGGCAGCAGGCCGTGGCGGCGTAAGGATAAAAAGCTCGAAGGATCGCCGAGTTCGGGTGACTGCGAGGTCGCGGCAGGACGCGGGTTTCCGCCAGGAGGCCCGACAGTTCGACACAGAGATGGCAGCACCCGGAGCATTGAGAACCCCAACTGGCACCGGAGCCGGACGGCTCCAACAAGAGTGCGAATGGAAGCAGGGCGGTTCGGCGGTTCGAGCAGAAGGGAGAAGGCAGGGTAGCGCCTCCCGTTGGTCGGCGGTGACGATCCGGGTGAAACGACCTAAAACCATTCTCCGATGGAGGTGCTTGCAGGCGAAAGGCGCCTCCCGTTGGTCGGCGATCCGGGATTTCGGTAAGCCGACCCCCAAAAGTGGTTGACAGCAGCCGGCTTTCTCATGGAAGCCGCGACCGTAAGGGAGCGGTGGCCAAGGCCACTGGCGAAGCTTTTGACAGAGCCGCGTCATGTATGCGGCGCGGATCGGGGATCTGAGTACAGTTCACCACCTCGGCAGAACGCGCTTCCAGTTCGGGTCAACGTGCTTGCGCATTTCGAGCTCGTCGTCGCGCTTGCGGAACGGGATTTTGGCGTAGCGTTCACGGCCGCGGGCGACCTGGTCGTAATCGAGGTCGACGCCCAGACCTGGTTTCGCCGGGATCTTCACACAGCCGTTTTCGAATGGGATGCGGCCGCCGACAACCACTTCGTCTTTTTCGGTCTGCCAGGGATAGTGCGTGTCGCAGGCGTAGGTGAGGTTCGGGCAGGCGGCCGCTACGTGGGTCATGGCCATCAGGCTGACTCCGAGGTGGCTGTTGGAATGCATCGACAAGCCCATGCCCAGGACCGAAGTGAGATGGGACAGGTTCTGGACGTTGCGCATGCCGCCCCAGTAGTGTGGATCGGAGAGGACGATCTGTACTGCGTCGAGCTCTTTGGCGCGGGGAACGTCGCCGAAGCTGGTGACGGCCACGTTGCTGCCCTGGGGCGTGTGGTTATCTTCCGCCAGCAAGCGGCGGCGGACCTCAGCCATGCCTTCGAGCGAGGCACAGGGGTCTTCGAGGTAGCCGCCATCGGAGAGCTCATCCTTGAGGGCGCGGCCGACCTGAACCGATGTGTTCACGCTCCATGCACAGTTCGGATCAATCCGCAGGGGGTAAGTCGGGCCGAAGGCTTCGCGCAGGGCGCGGATGCTGGCGATTTCGATTTCGGGGTCGAGCACGCCGCCTTTTAGTTTGATTTCGCGGAAACCGTACTGGCGGATCATCTGACGGCACTCGCGTACGCAGGACTGGGGGTCTAGAACTTCGCCATATTCGTCTTCGCGGGCGTCGTCGCCCACGCCGCCGCCACCGCCGTGCTTATAGAAGAGGTAGGCAGAGAAGCTGACGGCGTCGCGCACGCGGCCGCCGATGACGTCGCAGACGGGTTTGCCGACGGCTTTGCCGATGAGGTCGAGGCAGGCGATCTCGATGGCGGCGTAAGTCCGGGCGTACCGATCAAGGGGGTTTTCACCGGGGACCAGGTAAGTTTGGGAACGTCCGCCGGGTGCGGCTGATAATTCTGACACAGTCTCGGCTTCGGTGGAGAGGTCGCGCCAGAGGCCGGCGAGCCGAAAGGGATCCATACCGGTGACACGTTGCCGCACCGCTTCGAGGCCGGCCAGCGGCCCATCGCCGCCGTAGGTCTCGGCAATGCCGGTGAGGCCGGAATCGGACTTCAGCTCTACAATCGTGCGCAGCGCGAACGGCGCGTGCAGTCCATAAGAGCTCCGCAAAGGGGGGTCTGCGATGGCGATGGGATGCAGAATCAGGTCAGTTATGCGCATGGCATTTGAATTGCACTTGAGATTGCTAGAGGGAGTTTCAGACGATGGAAGCCATCGTAATTGCAGGGGCGCTGGTCTGCAGTTTCGTTACCGGATTTCTCATCCAAAAAGCCGCGCTGAAGGGCCTCTTTCGGATCATCGACCCGGATCGCAGGGCACGGCAGTAAATCGCACGGTGCGATAGCGCGGGGGGCGGACTGGCGTGTCCGGCCCCTACTTGCGAGATCCGCGCCGCGGGTTCTTCAATTGCGACTGCCGAACTTTGATCTTCTTCCTCTTGGGCTTGCTGATCACAAAAGTGCCGCTGCCCAGATACTCCGCTTTAAACAGTGTTTCGTCCGCCAAAGTTTTCTCCTGAAAAATGAAATGGATTGCCCTCTATTGTAGCGCGGAGCCGGCCATGAATTGTGGGTCATAACTAGCGGGAGGTTATCCTGGTAGAGAGATGGCGGCGCCGCAGATCGAAGAGCCAGGGGACAGGACGCTGCCGGGGGTGGGCTCGGTCGCGGCTCCGGCGCGGGTGCTGCCGTGGACCGGGCAGTTCGCTCAGAGCTTTCGGGCACTTCGACACCGCAATTTCCGGCTGTTCATCGGCGGGCAGATCGTGTCGCTGGTCGGCACGTGGATGCAGAACGTCGCGCAGAGCTGGCTGGTTTACCGGCTGACCCATTCGGAGATGCTACTGGGCACGGCGTGGTTCTGCTCCCAGATCGCGGTATTCGCGCTGGGGCCCCTGGGCGGTCTGGCGGCAGACCGGTTTTCGCGGCGCAACCTGGTGGTGGTGACGCAAACACTTTCGATGCTGCAGGCGTTCGCACTGGCGGCCCTGACGCTGACTGGAAGGGTGCAGGTGTGGCATGTACTGGCGCTTTCCGGGGTGCTGGGCGTGATCAACGCGTTCGACATGCCGGGGCGGCAGGCGCTGGTGATCCATATGGCCAGCAAGGAAGACCTGCTGCCGGCGATCTCGATGAATTCGGCGGTGTTCAATACGGCTCGGGTACTGGGGCCCGGAATAGCGGGGCTGCTGCTCGCCGCCGTTGGGGAGGGCGTGTGCTTTCTGCTCAACGGGCTGAGTTTTCTGGCGGTGATTGTGTCGCTGTGCATGATGCGGATGCCGCCCGGAGACCGCAAGCCGGCGGCACCTCCGTTGCAGCACCTGGCAGACGGCTTCCGCTATGCGTGGCGGCATCACGGGTTACGGCGGATTTTGGGGCTGATGGCCGCGGCGACATTCGCGGGAATGCCGATTTTCGTGCTGATTCCGTTTTTCGCTGACGACCTTTTCCACCGGGGCTCTCGTGGGCTTGGTTTTCTGATGGCGGCGATGGGCTGCGGCGCGGTGGTCGGAACCCTGGTTCTGGCACGGAGGACGCAAGTGACCGGTCTGCCGCGCGTGATCGCCTCGAGCGGCGTTGTGGTGGGCGCCGCGTACCTGGCCTTCGGACTTTCGCCGAGCTACTGGTTGTCGCTGGCGATCATGCCGGTTCTCGGGTACTTCGTGATGCGCCAGATGGCCTCGGCGAACACAACGATTCAGACGCTGATTCCGGATGAGTACCGCGGACGCGTGATGGCCCTGTACGCGATGACCGTGGTGGGGTTGGGTCCGTTCGGCAGCCTGGCGGCCGGAGCAATCGCGGGCCGGTTCGGCGCGCGCACGGCCGTGGTGGCCGGCGGCGTGCTGGCGATGGCCGCGTCGGCGGCGTTTGGGGTTTCGGAGAGAAGGAGAGCAATTGGAGTTTAGACAGAATCATTATTCACCGCAGAGACACGGAGAAGCAGAGAAATGCAAAGGCTCAAAGTCTCTGCGTCTCCGCGCCTCTCCGGTGATTCTGCTGTTCCTGTCTTTCGCGGCGGCCGCCCAGACGGACCCGGCGGCGAAGAAGGTTTGCGCAGAGGCGAACTCGATCGCCAAGGAGTTGACACAGATTTCGGGGCTCGAGCTGCACCATCCCGTGCCGTGCGATTTCATCTCGAAGGGGAAGATCAACGAGTTCCTGCAGAAACGGGTGAAGGAGGTCGCCAAGCCGGATGAGATCCGGGCGGAGGAGCTGACGCTCAAGAAATTCGGGCTGGCGCCGGCGGATTTCGACCTGGCGAAGAATACGGTTGACCTGCTGACGGAGCAGGCCGCGGCCTTCTACGACTACGACAAGAAGAAGCTGTTCATCACGGAGTCGACACCGTCGGACACGCAGGAGCCTGTGCTGGCGCACGAGCTATCGCACGCGCTGGCGGACCAGAATTTCAACCTGGCGAAGTTCATCCGGCAGGGGCGGAAGAGCGATGACGGCGCGACGGCGCGGATGGCGGTGATGGAAGGACAGGCCACGTGGCTGATGTCCGAATACCTGGCGCGAAAGATGGGGCAGTCGCTGAAGAGTTCGCCGGAGCTTGTGTCGATGATGAGCAGTATGAGCGAGAACGCCGGCGGCCAGTTCCCGGTATTCGAGAGCGCTCCGCTCTATGAGCGCCTCACGCTGGTGTTTCCGTACACCAAGGGCATGTTGTTTCAGAACGCCATCTACCAGCGGGACGGGCAGGCAGGATTCGGCGAAGTATTCCGCAAACCACCGGTTTCGACGCAGCAGATTCTGCACCCGGAAAAGTATTTCGACGGCGTGAAGCCGTCCGACCCCGAGTTGCCCGACGCGCACCTGCCGCGCGGGTACAAGGGGTTGGTGGGAGGATCGCTGGGCGAGTTGGAACATGGCATTCTGCTGGAGCAGTTCCTTTCCAAGGAGCGGGCGGCGCAACTGGCGCCACACTGGCGGGGGTCGAGCTTCGAGCTCCAGGAGAATAAGAAGGCGGGGCGCGTTGTGCTGCTGTACGCATCGGAGTGGGACAGCGAGGATTCTGCGGGGCAGTACTTCGCGGCGTACCGGGTGATGCTGGAGAAGAAGTGGAAGAAGATGACGGTGGCTTCCGAGAGCGCCGATGTCCTGACCGGGACGGGCGACGACGGGCGGTTCGAGGTGCGGCGGAAGGGCACGACGGTCACCAGCATGGAAGGCCTGGACCCTGCGATACACTAGGGCGATGTCCCGATTTCTCGCGCTCGCACTGGCGTTCGCCACGCTTCAGGCCGCCGAGCTTCCGCGCAAAGCTCCGGAATTCACAATCAACCTGCTGGGGGGGAAGAAGCTCGAGCTGAGCTCCTATCAGGGCAAGGTGGTGGCGCTGGCTTTCATCCTGACCACGTGCCCGCACTGCCAGAACACGACGCAGATCCTGACGCGGGCGCAGAAGGAGTTCGGCGCGCGCGGATTCCAGGTGCTGGAGTCGACCGTCGAGGTGGGCGGTGAGGGAATGCTGCCGCGGTTCATCGATCAGTTCAGCCCGCCGTTTCCGGTGGGGTTCAACGTGTTCGACGCGGCGCAGGCTTTCATGCAACATTCGGTGATGTTGATCATGCACATGCCGGGGCTGATGTTTATCGACCGGCAGGGAAGGATCGTGGCGCAGTATGAGGGCGACGATCCGTTCATGAGCGAGGACAAGCAGGAAGCGAACATCCGGGCCAAGATTGAGCAGCTGCTAAAGGGAACGGCTGGCTCGAAAACTACCGCGCACAAATAGTTCACCGCAGAGACGCGGAGAACGCAGAGAAAAACAAGGCCTAGGTCAATCGCGCCATAATCGCGTCCAGCAGTTCTGAGTTTGGGACGCTGCCTTGGGCAATGCGCGGGGTGCCGCCGCCACGGCCGCCGGCGGCGATGATGGCTTCTTTGACGGCTTTGCCGGCGTCGATGCCGGCGTCGGCGGAGACGGCCAGGAGGACCGAGGGAGGGTCGTTCAGGGCGGCGAGGAAGACCGACTTTTCCCGACCGGTGAAATTCTGGGCGACGGCGCGGAGTTCGTCTACGCTGCCTTTTTCGAGGCGGCGGGTGATGCGGCGGAAACCGTCGGGTCCGGGCGCGGTGGTGTCGTAAAGTTCCTTGCCCTGATAGGCGGCGAGATCCAGCTCTAACCTTTTGCGGCCTTTTTCAGCGGCGCGGAGGGATTCGATCTGCGCGGCGATGGCGGAAGGGACTTCATCCAGTGGGGTGGAAAAAAGCTGGGCGGCTTTAGCGAGAGCGTCGTAATCGGCGTGGGCGCGGCGGACGGCGCGGGCGCCGCACAAAAATTCCACGCGGGTCGTCTGGCGGATTTTCTCGGTTTTGCGTACCAGGATGATGCCGATCTCGCCGGTGGCGCGGACGTGCGTGCCGCCGCACGCGCTGCGGTCAAGGCCGTCGATGGAGACGATTCGCAGGGTGCCTTCGCGCTCGGAGGGTTTTCGTAGGCCCTGAACTTCGGCGGCATGCTCGAAGGCGACGTGGAGAGGCCGGTTTTCATAGATGAGTTCGTTGGCTCGGCGCTCGACGGCGGCGAGGACACGGGCGTCGACCGGGATACCTTCGAGATCGATGGTGGCGCTGTCGGCACCCAGGTGGAAGCTGACGGTTTTGAGCGCGTGGAGCTCTTCGAAGACGGCCGAGAGGAGGTGCTGGCCGGAGTGCTGCTGCATGTGATCGAAGCGGCGCGACCAATCGACCGTGGCATCGACCTCGGCGACGGGCGGAGCGGGCGCCGCGAGACGGTGGGCGATGCGGTCGTCTTCATCGACCACGTCGACCACTGGGACGCCGGAGAGGGAGCCGGTATCGAAAGGCTGGCCCCCGGAGCTGGGGTAAAAAGCGGTGCGGTCGAGGTAGACGGTGAGGCCGTCGGGGGAGCGGTCGACGATGCGAGCGGTGAAGCGGTGGAGGTAGGAATCGGTGTAGTAAAGGCGTTCGGTCACGATGATTGTATTGTGGCAAACGTGCGGCGGATGTTGCAGAAGCGCATGCGGCGCTGGTACATTGAATGAGTAAGCCTTCCGTTAGAAGTGCGCCCATAGCTCAGCTGGATAGAGCGTCTGGCTACGAACCAGAAGGTCGGGTGTTCGAATCACTCTGGGCGCACCATAAAATGGCTCGGCTCTACGCCAAAGACGGGGGAGCAGCCCCGATCCAGAACGATCAACCACATAATACCTTTACTCTGAGTCTGTGGTTTTCGAAGTTCCGGAAGCCATACGCCTGCCGGAGGTGATCAATGGCAGTGAGCAGGTGGGGAATGGGTTGCCGGCACTGCCTGGCGGTCCGATGTTTCTTCAGCAGCAGGTAGCAGAGGTGCTGTTTGAAGCGATAGATCGCGGGCAGCGTGTTGCGTGGCCGAACCACCTCCGTCGCCCACGGAATGGGTGGGCCGTAGCTAGTCACTTCCGTTCAGGCTTGCACCTGCCAGGACTGCGCTTCCGCAAGCCTAGTCCGGTTAAACGGGAAGCTGGGCCCCTTCTTAGCTGGCAGCCCAATTTTCACAGGTCTTGCACCCGCCATCGGCAGAAAGGTACTGATTTCCCAGTACAAACAACTGTGGAAATCCTTGCCGGCAGCAGCAGTTTCATTGGACAACCAAACATCAATCTGTTAATAATGCTATCCAAAGATAACTAGCAGCGGAACAAGCGTGACGAGAGCCGTTCTCGTTCAACACATTTACTTGACTGTCTACTGACGCTCCGGTCCCACGCGCCCTGCTCAAACGCCTATACATGATCTGAGGAATGGTATTACTCTGTGCGCGCCAAACCATCGGTCAAGTCACGTTGGGGCCGCCGGTCCGGAAGGGATTTGGGCTCCGCTGAGCGCTCGCAGGAAGAGACGCTCACATTACCGCAGCAGCTGGAGCGGTACGATATTCAGAGTGAAATCCGTCGAGGCTCGTTCGTCCGGGTTTTCCGTGCATTCGACAAGGACATTGGGCGGCTGGTCACGCTGAAAATTGCCACGTGCGGGACCGATAGCAGCTTTGCGAAGCGGTTCCTTTCCGAGGCGGCCGCCGTGTCTAAACTGCGGGATACTTGCGTGGCCGCAGTTTACGATTTCGGCGAGGAAGCGGGTGTGCCATTTGCCGTGATGCAGTGCCCGGATGGTGAACGACTCGATCGGGCAATGAGTGAGCGGCGGGAATTTACGCTTCTGCATAAGACGACCATCATGTGGCACGTCGCCCGCGGCATAAACGCGCTTCATTCTGCGGGCATCGTCACGAGAATACGTCCTGACGGTGTCGTCCTCGGAGCGAGCGGGTCCGCAACAATCTCGGATTTTGGCGTGCTGCGCCTTCCTCTGGTGGACGACATCTATTATCAGTCGCCAGAGGAGATTGCCGAAACGACTTCCGACTACCTCAGCGATATTTTCTCCTTCGGAGCTATTTATTACGAACTCCTCACAGGGAGCCCCTTAGGCGAGAGCGGCGGAGCCATAGCTGGCCGATTGGCGGGATGCACCGATTCGCTGGCAAATCTGGTTCGCCAGGCGGTGGAGACGCGACGCGAACTGCGATATCAAAACTTCGAGGAGTTGCAGTGCGATGCGGCGGCGACTGTGAGCGAGTTGAGGCGTATTCACACTGCCGCGATGCTGCCGGAAATACGGGCCGCGATGGATGCCTGCCACCTCAGCCGTGCGCAGGAAGCGCTTGCCCATCTGCTGCAAATCGACTCCGGGAACCTTGAGGCGAATCGCCTGTTGGTCGAATTGAGAGCGCGGCTACATCAACAGACGCTCACTTCGCGCATTGCCAGCCTGTGTCACGAAAGCGAGATAGCAAGGGCGAACGGTGACCTCAAGGGTGCCATGCAGCTCCTCCAGTCAGCCTTGCAGGTCGATCCCGAAAACGCCGAACTCGGCACGCGGCTGTCGTCCCTGGAAGGACAGATCGACCGGGCACACCGATATGCGGACGCGGTACGGGAGGCTCATAGGCTGTTTAACGGTGAGCGGCCAACGGAAGCAAGGGGAAAGTTACTTGAAGCGATAGAGATCGATTCAAGCGGCAAAGAGGCTCCAGAGTTGTTGGCGAAGGTCTGCGCCGCAATTGCTCGCGCCGAGGCCGATCGCGTAATCGAGCGCGCGACGCAAGAAGCGCGCGAGTTGACAGGCGCCCAGGATTTTGACCAGGCTCTCGCCACACTCGAGAAGGTGAGGTCTGAGTTTCCGGATTGCTCCTCGATTCAGGGGCAAATCGATGCTATCCAGATCCTCAGGGGCGAAGCGAATGCCGCCCTCACGCAAGCTATTGAAGAAGCCGACCTGCTAATCGAAAATGATCGCCCGGATCTGGCGCTGGAGTTGCTCCGTGATCGTTCCGTCGATCTGCAACATCGGCCCGAGATTCAGTCGCGCATTTCGGAACTCAACCTTTGTTTGCCTGCCTGGACGGCTCATCGGGCTGTTCAGGACGCGCTTGCTCGCGCAAGTGCGCTGGAGCGGTTGAACGAACTCGCCGCCGCGCTGACCGTCCTCGAAGAAACTCTGGCGGCCTATCCCGATT
This sequence comes from Verrucomicrobiia bacterium, assembly GCA_035578025.1. GTDB lineage: Bacteria > Acidobacteriota > Terriglobia > Bryobacterales > Bryobacteraceae > Solibacter. Next base: position 18,310 of record DATJYJ010000588.1, on the reverse strand, counting down.
CCGCGGAGTTGCGCGAGGCTGCCGACGCGCTATGTAGTCGCCGCATCGAGCACGAACATCGGAGAAAGCTCGAGCGACGGATTCAGGCGATCCGCCAAAGCATCGAGGTGCAGAACTGGCCTCACGCCCTCGCTCTTTTGGAGGCCGCGATCGCTGAGTTCCCTGCTGAAACAAGGCTGCGAAGCGAGCTTGCCGAGATGCGGGAAGCGATGCGGACGTCCGAATGCAAACGCCTTTGTGCCGAGGCTCGGCAGTTGCTCGCCGAGGGAGAAATCGAGGAAGCCGAAAGGCTTCTGCAAGGAGCGCTCGAAAATAACGGAGACGTCCCGGACATCGCAGCTCTCCGTGAAGAGCTGGCCAGCCGAAGAATCGACGAGGAGGACTGGAGATCAGCGAAAGCCCTGTTTGGGAGGCGCCAGTTCGACGAAGCCGAACGCATCCTGGAGCGCCTCGCCGACCGCAATCGTGCCGAGGTCGCCGCGCTGCTCGAATTGATCCGGACGACGCGCGCGCTCAGCGCCGAGGAGCAGTTTTACGGCGATGGACGCAATCGGGCGGTGAAACTCATGGAGGAGGGCGAGTATAAGCAGGCCGCCGAGTTGCTTCGCCACCTGTTGTCACGCTTTCCCGGGGATCCGATTCTGGTCAGGCGTCTCGCTGCCGCCGAAGTGGGGATCGGGCGCAATGGTGCGATGAACGTCGCAGCCGAAAGCCCCGGCCCATTGCAACCGCAGCAGGACGAGCCGGAATCTCAGCCCCCCCCTTCAGTGGAAGCAGTCGAAAGCACCGCAAGCGCCCGCCCCACCGGAATGCGCATGCGGGCTATTGCGCTCACGGCGTTAGCCGCAGGTGCGATCGCTATGGTTGTCTTCGGACGGCCCCATCAAATCGCAACCGGCACATCACTGCGGCCCGGCTCTTCTGTTGCATCATCCAGCCTGATTCCGGCCGGGACCAATCGCTTGGTCATTGCGTCCGAGCCGACTCCGAAAGTGCCGGCGGCGCTGGCGGTAACTGTGCCCGCGCATGCAAGCCCAGCACCGACACCAGGCAACGTGAAGAGTCAGGTACAACCGAACGTCGCCTTGCGGTCCTTCGTTCCGCCGCCTGCTTCACAGGCCTCTGCGGCGTCGGCCGTCGAATTGTCTCCAGTCGAACCTGTTGTGGCGCTCCCGATGCCTGTCCAGAGTATGGCACCCCCTTTTCCCACAACCATTGCTCCGCCGCCTCCCCCGCCGGCACAAAAGAAAGTGGGGCTACCGGCGAAACTCACTCCGACCGGCGGCAAGTTGGAGCCTGCCAAACTGTTAAGCGCCCCCGCGCCTAAATTGCCCGATCTCGCGCGCCAATTAGCGCTTAGCGGCGAGGTGAGGTTGGAAATCACGATCTCGACAGACGGTTCCGTGAAGGACGTCAGGGCGATCAGCGGCCATGCCGTCCTCGTGCAGGCCGCAAAGCAGGCAGTGCAGAAGTGGCAGTATCAGCCGGCGCAACTGAATGGAATGCTGATTGAGAGCCATTCAACCGTCAGTTTCCATTTCGAGGCACGCCAATGAATGTCCACAATGCCGCGTCACTTCCGATAGAGTGCTAGCGTTTACCAAGAGACTCGCCTCAGATCTAGGCGTGGCTGTGACACACTAAAGGTGTTCTCTCCACCGAGCGGCCTTACCATGGCTCGACACTCTGAATGCCTGTAACGCGGCAGGTGCTTAAGCCTTCACGGTCTTCAAAAAAGCAACACTCTGGAGAGTGAGGTCCCAATCTTGCTCCACAAAGTAGTTCTTCACCCCACCCGTTCTGGCAGCGGCGAAGATCCGGGGCCAGTCGAGCCCGTCCTTTCCCACGGCGACACCGGGACTGCGTACTCCGCGGCCACCGCCGGACGACGCCACCGGTGCAGGATGAAGGTCTACGCCTTGCAGGTGCATGGAGATGAAGCGACCGGGGTACTTGTTGAAGTACGCCACTACGTCGCCTACCGCCGGCATCGCCGACATCTGGAATTGCATCTTGACTAAGTTCGGATCGAGCACTTCCAGCAGAACCTCATAGGTCACACGGTCGTCGACCTTGGACATTTCGAATCGCTCATCGTGGAGGAACTGCTGCATGCCGGCCTTGGCGACCGTTTCGGCGATCTTGTTGTACTCATCTGCCGCTCGCTTGACGACATCCATAGTGGTCGCGCCGTTCTCCACGTGCCCATTCAGACTGGCCGTGCCCATCTGAGTCATTCCGACATCGCGGGCCCAGGTAATCGACTGCTCCAACTGGTTCCGTAGTTCTGACAGCGTGAAATGTGCGGACGGGCATTTGAGACCATGGTCCTCAATGATCCTACGAGTTGTTTTGCCATCCGACAGAACGGCGAATTCGCGGTAGCCTGGCGAGCACAGTTCGATGCTGCCGACGCCAATGCCAGATAGATCGCGGCACAAGCCAGCAAGGTCTCCATCTTTGATTCTTTGGCGATGAGGATACGTCTGACTTCCGATCGGCAGCCCCAAAGGGGCAGAGCGCAATGCCGCCGCACCCGCCAGGGCCGCGCCGGCCGCCGACTTCCTCAGAAAATTTCGTCTCGACACTTCGCGCATTGAGTCTCCTGTTTTGTTGGCCGCGTCACTACCTGATCGGCACGGCATGCTGCCGGATGTATTCTTCCACGCGCGGATCGCGGTCAGCGCCGGAAGCTCCGGGCGGAATGTAATGGAAGGCCTCGGCGTATTCCACGCCGTACCGGTGTCCCAGTTCGTGGCTGCGCGCCAGCACAAACTCCCTGATGTAGTTGCGGTCAGCGGTGACATCGTCATCGCCCAACAACGGTAGCCGCTGGTTGCGGCCGGCTAATTCCGCCCGCAGGCGCGAGCCCAGATGACCGCCCGGGCCTTTGGCCACGTTCGCTCGGTTGGCGTCTATCTTTTTCTCGATCTGCTTGCTAATGTCGACCACGCGCGTCGTCTCCGGACGCCGCGCAAAATAATACTTGTCCTGCACGGTTTTTGGGGCAAGGCCTGCGGCGAACTGCTCCGGATAATCATGGGCTCGGCCTGCCATCCAACATGCCGCTTCCACAGCACGAGCCAGCATGTAATGGTCAGGATTCTCTTCATCGTGCGCCCACGGATCCCAGCACACGACCGTATCGACTTTCAACAGACGGATGAGGAAGATGATGCGGGAGATGACCTCGTTCAAGGAGACGTCGGCCATACGGTGGTTGCTATAGTTCAGATCGAAGTGGCGCTCGCAACCCAGAACGCGCGCCAGTTCGGCATTGTCCCGTTCGTTGCCCGCCGCGTTCTCTCCGATGGTTCCTGGCGTGCCGAGCCCGACCGCATCGCCCATGTCGTCATTGGTCGCGCGAACCAGGTAGCCCGTGTAGCCTTCTTCAATCAATTTAGCAACGGTCCCTGAAGCGGAGAGGGGGATGTCGTCCGAATGGGCCTGCAGCGCGAGCAGCACTTTGCCCTTATGCGGCTGGCCTGTCGCGGGGCGTTCGAGGAAAACACCGTCCGGGGCCGGGTCCGCCGGACCCGCAGAGGGTTGTGAAGCTTGCTGACCGCGCACCAGGCGGGGGAGGGCGGTTCCGACCATCATGCTGCTTAGGAAATTGCGGCGCAACATGCGTCCGATTATACTCTCGTGAAGGTTCGAGCGATGAGGATTACGGACATCCAGGCGGCGGGATTGCGGCATGGCACGCCGGAAGGTGGTTGGGCCAACGAGATCCGTCCCGAAGACTGCGTTCATACGCTCGTCGCCGTCTTTACCGACGAGGGCATTACGGGATGGGGATCCGCATTTACCAACGATGAACTGGTGCGCGCGGCCCTGCACGTGCTGAAGCCGCTATACCAGGGCGAGAATCCGCTGGAACCCGAGCGTGTGAGCGAGAAGCTCCATGCCAACACATTCTGGATGGGACGCGGCGGATCAATTACCCATGCGATCAGCGGAATCGACATCGCGATGTGGGACATTTTGGGCAAGGCTACGGGACAGCCGGTCGGACGGTTGTTGGGCGGCCGCTATCGCAATCGCGTACGCCCCTATGCCTCGCTTCTGATGCGCGAGCCACCTGCCCTGGCGGAGGATCTGGCGCTGGTTCGGTCCCGAGGATTCCGGGCATTCAAAATCGGTTGGGGGCCCTTCGGGCGACAGGACTCAAGGAGAGACGAGGAGATCCTGCGCGCGGCGCGCGATGCAGTCGGAACAGAATCCCTCCTGATGGTCGATGCCGGGGCGAGCGATGCCTTTTGGCGCCAGGATTACAAGTGGGCAGTCCGCACCGCTCGGATGCTCGCCGATTACGGCGTGGACTGGTTTGAGGAGCCCCTGCCACCGGACGACCTGCACGATTACGTTCTGCTGCGGAACGGTTCGCCCATTCCGATTGCCGGCGGCGAGGTATTCACGCGCCGGCAATCGTTCACTCCATGGCTCCAACAACGGGCGTTCGACATCGTGCAGCCGGACGTCACCAAGGTCGGGGGCATTAGCGAAGAGCGGCGAATCGCGTGGATGGCGGAAGAGAACGGCATCCGTTTTATTCCGCACGGCTGGAACACCGCTCTAGGGCTTGCCGCCGACCTACAGCTTGCGTCAGCATTCCGAAATACGGAACTGGTGGAGTATCTTACCGGCTCCCCGTTCATCGATGACCTGGTGGAGTGCCCCTGGAAATTGGATGGGGAAGGCATGCTCGAAATACCCGCTGGCAATGGACTCGGGGTCTCGCTCAACCTGGATGCGGTGGAGCGACACACCGGCCGACGGATCGCCGCGGCGCGAGGGTAAACCGTATGACGCCTGCGCCGGCAGAACAATGCGATCTTTCCCGAGACCTCGGCGTCATCGATGCCACCGCAATCGTCGTCGGAATTGTAATCGGGTCGGGCATTTTCGTGCTGCCCAATCTGATCGCACGTAGTCTGCCATCGCCCAGCGCCATTCTTGCGGTGTGGATCGTTTCCGGAGTGTTGTCCTTTTTTGGCGCGTTGGCCTATGCCGAACTGGGAGCCATGATGCCACGGACCGGAGGCCAGTACGCTTTCCTGAGCGAGGCATATGGGCCGCTATGGGCCTTTGTGAGCGCCTGGACATTCATGCTGGCGGTCATGGCGGGCGGGAGCGCGTGGCTCGCAGTAACATTCTCGATCTATGCCGGGTACTTTGCGCCGCTCACGCCGGTTCTGAACAAGGCAGTTGCGGTTGCGCTGATTGCGGCGGTGTCGGCCGTGAATTATGCCGGAGTGCGAGAGGGCGCGCGGGTGCAGCGGATCTTCACTGGACTGAAGATAGCAGGGCTACTGGTGCTGATCGGTGCCGCATTCCTGGCGCCGGTATCCACTCCTTCCGCCCCGCCGCCGGCACCGATCTCCACGATGCATTTCGGCGCGGCGATGGCGGCCTGCCTCATGGCCTATAACGGCTGGAGCTACGTCAGTTTTGTGGCCGGCGAAGTGAAGGAGCCTCAGCGGAACCTTCTGCGATCTCTGGTAGCCGGAATGGCCGTAGTTGCCGCACTTTATATCTTTGCCAATGCCGGTTACCTGAGGGTCATGAGCATCTCGGAGATCTCTCTAAGCAGCCGGGTCGGCGCGGATCTTGCAACGAGGACGTTGGGAAGGGCCGGAGGGACTTTTGTAGCGCTCACGGTTTTGCTTTCGATTGTGGGCGCCGTGAACGGATGTGTCCTGACGGCAGCCCGAATTCCGTTCGCCCAAGCGCGCGACGGGCTTTTCTTTGCCCGTTTCGCCGCTATCCATCCACGCTTTGCGACACCCGCCTCCGCAATTGTGTGGGGCGGAATCTGGACCTCCATTCTGGTGCTGACCGGTTCTTATGAAACGCTGTACTCCTACTCAATTGTCGCGGCATGGATCTTCTACACAATGACCGTCGTCGCCGTCTTTGTCCTGCGGCGCAGGATGCCCGAAGCGGTGCGTCCGTATCGCATGTGGGGATACCCCTACACATTGTGGATTTTCGTTGCCGTGTCGATCGCATTTATAGTGAACGCATTACTGACAGAACCTGAACCTTCTCTGATGGCTTTTGTCGTGATCGGAACGGGAATTGGCGCCTACTATCTCTGGCGGGGAGCCAAGCGGCGAGCCCGGACCAGCCTCGATCGGCAATAGCGACGAAATGTCCGTAGTGCTGCGACCGTCGACTACGTTCACCCAAACGAAGATTGCTGCGACAGAATTGGGCCCCAGGGCTTGTCGAGAATAGCTTCCGGTATGTACCTGCGCCCGTGTTGTGGTCGAGCTGATGCTTTTTGCCGCAGGCGAAACGCTCAAGTCCAAAGTTCGGCGAGCGGCTTTCCTTTGACCAACTCGCGAGGTTGGTTGAGATGATTGCGGATCTCCATATCTGGGTCAATGCCCAACGAGTAGTAAACCGTTGCCAACAGGTCGTTCGGATGCACCGGCTTTTCCTTGGGCGATGAGGCCGTGGCGTCTGACTCCCCGTACTGCATGCCGCGGGCAATACCCGCGCCGGCAACGACCGCGCTGTAACAGTATGGCCAATGATCGCGACCATCGGGCGAATTGGAGTTTCCTGACGTTGAAACGCCCAGGCGCGGGCTGCGGCCGAATTCTCCAACTGCGACGACGATCGTCTCCTTCAGCAGGCCGCGCAGGTCCATATCCTCCAGTAACGCCGAGAAACCTCGGTCGAGCTTCGGGCAGTGGAGGTTCTTGAGCGGGCCGAAGTTGGAGGCGTGCGTATCCCATGCCGAGATTTCGGGATCGCCATTGGCCACCGAAGGCCAGTTCACCTGCACGAACCGCGTCCCTGCCTCGATGAGGCGGCGGGCCATCAGCAAGCTCTGGCCGAACGTGTGGAGCCCGTATCGCTCGCGCACCTGCGGCGTCTCCTTCTCGAGGTCCATGGCATCGCGCGCCTTCCCCGAGAGCACCAGATCGAACGCCTTGGCATAGTATTCGTCTACAGCGTAATCACCTAGAGCTTTTTCGAGCGCCGGCATCGACCCGTTGATTCCCTTCAGAAGTTCGAAGCGATCCTTCAGCCGGTCGGGCGGGACCTCTTTGCGCAGCGACAGGTCTTCGAGCTTGATGGGCTTGGCGGGGTCTTGATACATGCGGTAAGGGTCGTAGGCCTTGCCCAGGAAGCCGGCAGACCCTCCCTTGCCGATAACGCCCGATTCCTGCAGCGGACGCGGCAGCTCGACAAACGGCAGCACCGGCTCCTTGAGCGGCTTCATCTTCGCGATGTGGCTCCCCGCGGTGGGAAAATCAGCCGGGGAGGGCGGTTCCAACTGACCCGAGGGCGAGACCTTGTCGGGCGGATAGCCCGTTAGCATCTGGTAGATCGCGGCGGTGTGGTTGAAGAGGCCGTTGGGCGTGTAGCTCATGGAGCGGATGAGCGTGGCCTTGTCCAGGTGCTGCGCCATCATCGGCATGTGCTCACTAACCCAGGTGCCGGGAATCTTCGTCTTGATCGGCTTGAACTCCCCGCGAATGTTGGCCGGTGCGTCGGGCTTGGGGTCCCAGATATCAATGTGGGAAGGCCCGCCTTGGAGGAACACCATAATCACGCTTTGCGCCGATCCGAAGCCGCGCGCTCCGGCGTACTTATTGACCGCCTCCGCTGCCTTCGCCTGGTTTCGCCACAGCAGGAAATGCGGCAGGCTCAGGCCCATCAGTCCGATAGAGCCGATGCGCATCAGCTCGCGGCGCGTCGGTCCTTCACAAGTGCAGCCGCGATGTCCGGGAATGTTCAGCATCTTCGCCCCCTCAGTGGATGTATAGGAACCCTTTGCTGTTGAGCAGCGCCCAGAGGAGATCCTGGGCGCGCGTGGCCTTCGCGCCGTCAGCCAGATAGCGCAAGCCGCGCTCCCGCTCGTCGGCTGCCGGCATGCGTCCTAACGAGGCCAGATATAGATCGTCGACGATGGCTAAATCGTTCTTGCCGCTGAGTACCAGCGCAGCCACGCGCCCCTTGGGATCGGCGACCGCGTCGGAGATGGTAGCGCCGTTCACGAGATTGAGCGCCTGCGGCAGGCTAAAGTCGGAGCGGCGCTCGCATTCGCAGGCCGACTCGCGCGGTGGCCGGCCGAACACATCGAGGAAGCCTTCCTGGCCGATATGGGGATCGACAAGCTGCTCGGCGCCGGTATCCTCTGGCACTTCGGGGAATTGCGGGCGAGCGCCGGCGGCGGCTTCCACGGCGTCCATTAACTCCTCGGCCGAAAGGCGCCGCGGAAAAGCATGGGAGAAGTTGTCATGATCTCCCATGTTCCATTCGTTGGTCTCAATGGAAGTCTGGTAGGCGCGCGAATTGACAATGATGCGCATGAGGTACTGCAGGTCGAAGTTGTGATCGGTCAGGTCCTTAGCCAGCGCATCGAGCAGCGCGGAATTGGATGGCGGATTCGAAGCGCGAATATCGTCCACCGGGTCGATGATGCCCTTGCCGAAGAAGTAGCTCCAGATCCGGTTGGCGATGGCTTTGGCGAAGAATGGATTGTCGTGCGAGGTGATCCACTGTGCGAAGGTGTCGCGGCGGAGCCCATCGTCCGGCACCTTGCCAATGGAGGCCAACAGGAATTGGGGCGAGACTACGCGGTTGTCCTTGGGATGATGCATCTCGTAGTCGTCGCGCTTATCGAAGACAATCTCCTCGCCTACTTCGTAGCCGGCGCGCAGCCCGACCGTCGAGAAGAACGCCGACATCTCGTAATACTGATTCTGTGTCCAGCGTTCGAAGGGATGGTCGTGGCACTGCGCGCACACCATGCGGACGCCGAGGAAGACTTGGGTGGTCTTTTCCATGGTGGGCTTGGCATCGCGCGTCACCCGGAAATAGTTCGCCGCCGGACTGTCGTACGAGCTCCCGCGCGCTGTAAGAAGTTCCCGCGCCATTCGGTCATACGGTTTGTTCGCGGCGATCGAATCGTGGATCCACTGGCGGAACTCGTACACGCCTTTGTCACCGAGATACTTGCGGTTCGACTGCAGAAGATCGCCCCATTTGAGGGTCCAATGATCCACATAGGCCGGACTGCCGATCAGGCGATCGATCAGCTTTTGGCGCTTTTGCCGCTGCGGCGTCGGATCGGCAAGAAACGCCTGCACCGCATTTGGCGTCGGGACCTGGCCCGTGAGATCGAGCGAGACGCGGCGGAGGAATGTGGCGTCGTCGGCCACGGGAGAAGGTAAAATCCTCAGGCGCTGGAGCTTCGCGTCGATCTTCTGGTCGACGTAGTTGTACTGCGGCGGAGCGTTCCAGGTAAATCCTGGCTTGGGGTTAAGCACGGTTACGGGTATGGTGGCAAACTTGCCCTGGTAGCGGATCAGCAGTGTGGCCTCGCCGATGCGCTCCCCGCTGACCTGGGCCGCACCGCTCACCTTGGCCACATCGGGGATGTTGGACTCGATTCCGGCTTCGCGCGTGACGTCGCGGGTTTCGCCGTCGGCGAACCGCGCGACGATTTTCGCAGTCGCCGACTCGCCGGGCCGCGGCATGAAGATCTCCCGTGGCTCGACCTGCAGATCCGCCACCGAATCCTTGGCCGGATCGCCGAACGGAACGCCCTGTGCGATCCAGTTGTAGATAGTTTTGTAGTAATCGGAGCCCTTCTCGAAGCGCAGTCCGCCGCCGTGCGCGACCTCTTGCGTCGGCTTCGCGAGCATGAGGCTTCGGCTGGGGTCGGCGCGATTGAATCGACGCCCGGAAAGGTCATAGAGCAGCGCCTCGTAATCGAATCGCGGGTCATAACCGCGCAACGAAAGTTTAAAGCCGTTCTTGCCTTTGGCTGCGCCGTGGCAGGTGCCCGAGGTGCAGCCCACCTTATTCAGGATGGGCGAAACATCGCGCAGGAACGTGACACGTGGCGAATCGCCGAACGCGGCGAAACTCACGAGGCTAGTGGTTAGAAGCAGTCTTCGCAGCACTGGCGGACTCCACTTCCATGACCTCGACCGTAATCGGCCGGGACACGATTGTTTGTTGCTCTCCGTCCACCATCAGGCGTCCGGTGATGTAGAGGTCGTACTTCGCCGGTCGAGTCAGCTTGGTCGTAGTGATCACGAACGTCCCGGCGGTGCGATCCTTGGGATCGGTTTTGACGTCGATGACACGCAGATCGGCAGCTCCGACCATATCGGCGCTTACGGATTTCGGAAGGGCCTGGTTCGGATCGCTCGGATGCCAGTTCCAACGGAACAGGATCTGGTCGCCCTCCTCCATGCGCTTGCGTTCGAGCATCGATACTTCGAGCGTGGCGGCGGGCGACCGCGTCGATCCAGCAGGCAGTTGCATGCCGAGCCAGCGGGCAGTGACCGCACGCTGGCGGTCCACCGACCCCTGCTGCGTGGCGCCCGACACGCCGACCGTCATCCCCGGCCCTTCGGCTCGCCGCACAATCTCCCTGTTATCCGGCAGTTTCGCCACACCCTCGATGGTGAGCGGCGACCCATCCAGGCGGGTATCGGAATCGGCGGTGAGGATCAGAACGCCAGGGCTGTTGCGCGTCCGGTAGCTTTCCTTCATCGGCGCGACGGCTACCACCGTGCCGCCTTCGGCCCGAAGCCCGCGCGGCGGATTGGAGAGCCGCAGTTGCACGTCGCCATCGAATCCGTGGCGCTCGACGGCGACCGGCACGGCAATCGATCCGCCGGCCGGCACGTTGATGTAAGCGGTGTTGAGGAGCAGGCGGATATCCTGTCCACCTTTCAGAACACCCAGCCGGTAGCCGTACCCTGGACCGCCGCGGCGCGCCAGATCTTCCACCGCAACGGTAATGGTGTGAGCATCCGGCGGCACCTGGAGGGCGATCTCGGGGTCACCGGCAGTCCGGCTCTGGTTGACGTTGTACACGTCTTCGGCGAGCGGCTCGTCGCCCGCCTGGGCAAGTTTAACGCCCTTAGGATCGAAGACCGAGATCACCGCCATCAGTTTCGATGTCTCCAGTTCCCGCGCTTCGATCTTGAGCGTGAGTGCTTCTCCCGGCGTGACCTGGATCTGATAGCGATCCACCTCGCCCGGTTTGGAAAGGCGGCCGTTGATAGTGACAGGCGCGGTTACAGGCGCGGTCACTGGCTCTATCACTTCCGGCGTATCGCCCACCGCGAAAGGCACCGGCAGCGCGGGGCTGTCGGGCAGATTGACCAAGATTTCGTGGAGGCCCGGGGCGACGTTCCGCAGATCGGCCATGATCTTCTGCGAGCCTAACGAGACTTCCACCATTTCGCCCCGGCGGCCGCCGAGCGGAAATACTTCCTGCGGATATGCGTAGGAGCCGATCATCAGGCGGTAGAAGTTCGCCGCCTGCGTGGAGTAGCGGGCGTCATGGACCGCCACGTAGTAATAGCCATCGCGTGGAAAGGTGTATTCGAGTCGCGCATCGAGGCCGATGAGTGGTGCGTCTTCACTGCGCGCAAGCACTTTGCCGCTTGCGTCCTCGAGTTCGATGACGGGATCGATGGCCGAGCCGCAGCGGCGCGCCTCCACTTCTATGACGCGTGTTTCTCCGGCCTTGGCGCTGAGGCGATAGATGTCGCGCTCGGGTCCACGAAGTCTGCCGTTTACCGTGAGGGGCGCGGAGGGCAGCGCTTGAGCGGATTCAAGCGTGTCGTTGCTATTGGGCAGCGCTCCCAGCCGCGATTCATCTTCGATGAATTCGGGGAAGGCGCCGATCGTGAAGAGCTGGATGTTCGAGATGCCGTTCGGCGTGACCACCCGGACGGGATACACACCCACGGCCGTTTCCGGCTTCGGCTCGACCAGGAAGGATGCACCCATTACGCCTTTCTCGATGCCGATGGGAGTGAAGGTCGCGGGCAAGGTGGATTCTATGCGGGCGCCTTCGCCGAGATCGCGGCCCACGACGGTGAGGGTGAATGGCCGCCCCTTTTGGGTCCCGCGCGGCTGCAAGTCGGTGATGACTGGCTGAGCCGCGCAGCCGGCCGCCAGCAGGAGGAGAGCGGCGAACCTCATTGCGAACCTCCGTCCATCAGGGGCACAGGGACGAACGCTTTTTGCAGCGTGCAGTCCGAAGCCCGGTACAGGCGGACCTGCCCATCAAACCCGCCGGTTGCGAGTCGTGCTCCGTCGGGCGAGAATGCCACAGCGTAGATGCCGGCCGTGTGTCCGCTACAACTGGACACTTTCGCGCCGGATTCGGCGTCGTACAGGTTGACGTCCGGACCTGCTCCGGCCACGGCGATCCATTTGCCGTCGGGCGACCAATCCATCGCGAAGATCGCGCCCTCCTGCGACTCCAGCTTGCGGACCAGAGTCGCTTCTTCGCCGACTTTCATGTTGCGAGGCCGATCCATCAGGTAGACGTACGGAATGCGATCCTCTCCGCCGATGACGATCAGATCCTTCTTGGGATGCCGGGCTACAGCCGCCAATTCGCCACGTAGCTGATTGACGTTCTCCAGCATCTGTCCCTTCTCGGAATCGACGAGCTTGGCGGCACGGTCGCGCCCCACGGAAACGAAGCGCTTCGAATCCACACCGAAAACGGTTCCGAGCACCCAGTTCTCATGACTGCTGATCTTATAGAGCTCGTGGCCGGCCGCAGTGTCGAAGACCCGAACGGTGTTATCGGTACAGCCGGCCGCGACCTTCTTTGCATCGGGCGACAGCGACGCACCGAAAATGGTATCGCTGCAGGCCAGCACTGATTTCTGAAGGGTGCCCGTCTGCGGATCCCAAAACTGCAATTCGCCGAACCGGGCAGGCGTGCCTCCACCGGCCACGAGCAGTGAGCCATCGCTGGAGAATGCCAGGGATAGGATGCGCTCCGCCTTGCCCGGCAGACGCTTGCGGAGGCCGCCGCCAGCACCGTCGTGCAAGAGCACCTCTCGATTGCCGCTGACGGCGAGCGTCGCGCCGTCCGGCGAAAAACGCAGCGCGGTGATTACGGGTGGCTGGTGGTAGACGGTCGGACCAGCGCCGGCAGCCTCACGTGGAGAATCGTCGCGCGCACCTGCGGCGATCCATTCGCGAACGAGATCGATATCTGCTTTCGCCAGCGGCGGACTGCCGAGCGGCATGACCGGCTTTACCTCGCCCGTCAGATAGCGGACGATGACGCTCGCCGCGGCGTCACCGGGCGTGAATGCTGGCCCACGTTTGCCGCCCGCGCGAAACGTATCGTAGGTGGTGAGGTCGAGCCCCGAAGACTTCATGGCAGGCTGGTGGCAGCCCGCACAGTTCTTTTGCAGAATCGGCCCGATCTCGCGGTAGTAGCTCGGCTCCGCCGCGGCGAGAGATCCCGCCAGTGCAATGAAACCACAGAGTTTGCCGCTCCACTCCATACAGACAGATCCAACCCGGGTGGTCTTAGTATATTGCACATTTCCGGGTCGCGCTTTGAGATGCTGCCACAACGTTACTCGGCGGCGCTGGAGTGTCGGGCAGTTGGCTTCGCCCTTCTCGGGGAGGTTGGCGCGTGGCCCTCGCACGTTGCTGGGATTCGAACCTACAACCCTTCAGTCGCCTACGCGGGGTTCCAAGTTACTGATAATGGACTCGGGCGAAGGCTGTAGACAGCCCCATTCGAACTTCGAACCAGAAGGTCGGGTGTTCGGATCACTCTGGGTGCACCACAACAATCTACGGCCGATCTATATAATCCCCTGCACTAGCCTAAGTTAGCGGTTCGCCTCCTCGGACGCCGTTTCGTTCGACTGATGACTCCAGCAGCGAGAAGCAAGGTGCCGAGGAGGATATAGCTCGATGGCTCGGGAACGGCTGTTCCGCTCGGCGAAAACGTCATGTCGGAACTTGGCGCCGGTGATCCGTCCACGATTTCTGCGCCGACGCGTAGCGAGTCCGGGTCGAGGAATGGATCAATGGTCCACACTTGCGAATCCGTTATGCCAGGGTGGACCGGCGCTCCGGGCGAGACGATTGGTTTCGGCGCGGAAGGCCAGTAGAAGTTGCCGTCGGGAGCTGCCACCAGCACTTGTGGCACGAAGAAATACCGACCTGCTGGCAAGTTAGAAGGGGTCGTGAAATTGACATTGAACTTCACGTGGGTGTCAGCAATCTGACCGGCGCCCCCGGCGATTTGTCTGGGTTTCGGGTCAATGTCCCCGGGTTGGACTGGATTCCCCACCATCAAGCCGCTACTCGACACTGAAGTAGTGAATAACAGTTTGGCTGAACCGCTGTCACGATCATCGAATTCCACGTCCGCAGGCGAGTTGACCCGGGTGGAATCGTTGGGAGAGAACCGGTAGATCCCAACGGCCGCATTGCCAATCTGGCCAGTCGTCGTGGCACCCGAGGGAAGGCCAACGAAGGGTGCACTGTTTATTGAGCTCTCCGAAAGCAAAAAGAAGTCGCCTTCCGCTTCCGTCTCGAACTGCCCTGTCGACGAGGGATGGGTATCAACCGTAATTCTATTTTCCGTGCTGAGCAGGATTAGATCTGCCGCTAGTGGCTCAACAAACAGCGCGGCCAACAGGGGAACCCAAAGCCGTTTCTGCATATTCAACTCCCGTGAGTCGACATTTCCGCGGATCACCCGATGGAGTGAGTATATAAACTCCTCTCTTGGTCCGAAATTAGGGCCAACTGGGCGGTGGTGCTTTCCGCAACGTCCGGGCAGCATAGCGGCGCTCTTTCGCACGTTGATCCATTTCAACGACGAAGCCCGCAATTGTATGGAAGAGTAGGGTTACTGGAGCCGAAAGCCGGCCTACTTGCCGAATGCCCGGCGGAGTTGGTCTTTCGCTTTCGTCAGGACACTTTTTTGTTTTTCGGGCAGACTATGTCCCGCCCGATTGATGTAAAAATTCAGCATCGACATGGCGGACTGAAATGGCGATGCCTTCCTCCTGTTGCTCGCCTCTGCCGATCGTTTGAGCGACTCTGCGATCCGCTTCGGGTCGCTCCAGGTGAACACGCCAGGGTCCAGATCGAGCGCATTGCTCGTGCTGGTGACACGCTGCGACCACCGGTTGCCAGAGCTCTTTTTGCGCGCTGCGCCTGCCATGCACTTAAGCGAGCAACTGGCGTTCTCCAGTGTGATTCCTCACCGACGTTAACCAATGGAATATCCTTCGGAGGAGCGTGTCCCGGTAAACTCATTTTCAGGAGAACTGTTATTTTGAAGACATTCCTGTGTCTGCTGACCTTTGCGGCCGCTTCGGCGTTCGGTCAGATTTCCATTGGCATTCAGATCGGACCGCCGCCACCGCCGCGCGTGGTGAGGGTTCTGCCGCCGCGGCCCGGCCCGGAATTCATGTGGGTCGCGGGATATTGGTATCCGGTGGGGAACCACTACAAGTGGCACGCTGGCTATTGGACCCGTCCGGCTTATCCGGCGGCGCGCTGGGTTGTGCCGCATTACGAAGGAGGCCGCTACTTCGCCGGTTACTGGGATGGCGATCACGGACGGCGCGAGCACGATCACAAGTGGGATCGCGATCACGGGCGCCGGGATCACGACCGCGACCATCGATGATCCAGGAACTGGCGCTGCCGCGCTACGATCTGCTGCCAGTAGCGATAGAGGTTGGCAGCGCGCGCCGTTTCGCCCCGCTGCTGCGCAAGAGCTAGCTGGCTGTCTAGCTGTGCGCGCTCGTCGGCGAAGCGGTCGAGTGTGGCGCGATATTGAGCCAGGGCGTCGGGAGCGGTCACATCCTCTCTATCGGCGGAGGGCGGGCCACGGATTAGCCGCGGCGTCGCGGAAGACGATTACGGGGCGGTTGGCCGCGACTAAGACGTTGATTTTTTCGCCGGTGACGGAGAACTTTGCATCCTCCGCGCGGTCGGTGTAAAGCGCGAGAGCGGCGAGGGCCTCCGGTTTCCAGCCTGCTGGGAGCGGGGCGGAGAGGGTGGCGCCCTTGCGGGAGTAGAACGCGATGCGGTCGTTCCCGATGGGACAGAAGACATCGCCATCGCGCGCGACTTCCGCGCCGTTGACGGTAACGGAGTAGCGAAGCGCCTTCCAATCGATATCGATGGCGGAGTTGCCTGCGAGACCGATGACGGTGCGGTCGCCTTCGCGGCGGTAGGATTCGATCGCGCGGTCGTGCACCTGATACCAGGGCACCATCATTTCGTAGTAGAGATCCGCGTAATGCTCGGGTGTTTCGGGTCCGCCAAAGAATTCGTGGCCGTTGTAAAAGAGGCTGTAGATTTCCGGCGCCTTGCGCCATTCCTGCCCGGAGAGGCCCCAGATGGCGGAGCGGCGGTAGATGGCGGCGGCTAGCGGAATGGGCTCGCCGCCGAAGGGTGAGGCGCCGCCGGTGGGGCCGTTGTCGTTGACGCTGTTCTTGCCGATGAAGGCGTAACGGAGTTGCTCGGAGACGATGTCGAGGCCGCACTTGCGGAACTCGTCGAGCACCTTGTAGCGGCCTTCGGTGAGATTCTTGATACCGCTGGCGGGGTGCTCGGGGTCCCAATCGTTGCGGATCGGGTAGTAGGAGAGCACGTCGATCAGGTAGGTGTCGCGGACTGGGTACTGCTTGCAGGTGTAGTGCACCCGATCGAGTCCGGGACCGGCCATGTACTTTGCCATGCCCAGGATGTAGGAAGTCTCGCCGGTCCAGTCGCGGCTCTCCCAGAGCTCGCCATCGGGCTGGCGCGCGACGTATCTGGTGTCCCAGGCTGGACTACTCTTGTAGGCGTCGTCGTAGTTGTCGGAAAAGGTGACGTTGGCGTTCACGGCGCGTACGTCGGCGATCAACTTCTTCAGACCGTCGAGCCCTCCGGCGCGCGGGTTGACTTCGGTGACGGCCGGATAGCCGGTGTCCTTGCCGTGGAACTGCCAGCCCCACAGGTAAATGTCCTGCGGAGCGTGCGCCGTGAGGGCCGCGACCTGGCGCGCGAGCGTTCCTATCTGCTCGAAGGGCATGCGGGGTGCGGGCCAGCGGGGCTCGTCGACATGGATGTTCAAGGCGAGGCGGCCGTCGTAGTAATGCGTGGGGATTTCGGGCATGCGGGCGGCGACGATCTTGGCGCCGTCGAGCCAGTCGACGATGCCGTTGCCGTCGTAGTCGGCGGAGAAATCGAAGCGGGCGATGGGGCGCTGTTCGACCAGCAGATTGGGCGTCTTCTGATTGCCGGCGATGCGCGGCTTGCCGGGATTGGCATTCATGTCCCAAGCGAGACTGCCATTGACACGATGCACGGCTATCGTGCCAAGCTCGGCACGGCGATGGCCGGCGTCGCCGGTGACAGCGAGTTCGGTCGTATCCATGAAGGCCGTGACCTCCGCGACGCAGAGCACTTTCGATGTTCCGACCATCACCACAGGCAACGTGGCGGCGACGCCGAACCAGAAGCGGTTGGGGGCGAGATGGCCCGGTTTGGCTTCGGCGAGGCGGATGAGATTGCCGCCGGTTTCGCCGTGCGCGAGCCAGCCGCCGCCATCTTCTTCCCGCACGGTGGCTAGATCGGGCGTGCCGACGTCGATCAACTGGAAGCCGGGCTTTTCTTCGACGGCTTCCAGCGAGACGAAGACGGCTGAACCCTGGAGTTCGTAGCGGAGCGTGAAGGATGCCGCGGAGGCGCCTTCGTGCTGGGCGGCGAAGAAGAAATCGGCGCGGGTCGCGGTAGTCTGGACGCGCTCCGGCTTGAGGCTGACTTGCTGGAAGCTGTAGGGAGAGCTGCGGAACAAGGTCGCGCTTACGGTACGCGATGGCTCGGCGCCGTGAATGATCGCGCCCGAGGAGAGGCGATATTCTGAGGGCAGGCCGGTGGCGCGGTCGAGGAGGACCCCCAACTGAGAGGAGCGGAGAGCGATGGGCTGAGCGGCCGCAGTCGCGAGGCTACACAGGAGGAGCGCGGCAAGTTTCGCCATGGGGCTGATTTTAGCGCTAAACTTCGACCTATGTGGAAGCAATCCGATCCAACCCGCCGGCGGTGGCTGCAAGTGGCGGGAGCGGCCACGGCGGGATTCGCATTACGAGCGGACGACAAGCCAGTCCTGACACCTCTGTTCGACGGCCGCACGCTCGACGGCTGGATGCAGATCGACAGGAGCGGCGAGATTGTCGCGGGCTGGGAGGTGAAGGACGGCGCAATGTCGAGCACCGGGGCGGGCCGCGGCGTCATCTACACGGCACGCGACTTCAGCCGATTCCGCCTGATGTTCACCATGCGGCATGTTTCGGGTAATCCGGACCACCAGGCCTGCGTACTGATCTTTTGCCGGCGGCCCCAGGCCGGCGAGAAGCCGCTCGACGCTCTGGGCGGGATTCAGTTCCAGGTGCCCAACGGCGGCCACTGGGACTACCGGCCGGGCATGAACAACGCCGGCGGCGCGGAGTTCACGAAGGTGACCCAGACGCACTTCGATCCGCACGAA
>DATJYJ010000587.1:0-10834 GCA_035578025.1 Verrucomicrobiia bacterium | reverse complement strand
CGCGATTCATCGGACCGGCACGCCGCTTCCCGAACAGACGCTACAACTCGCCGCTGCGGCCGACGCTACCTTGATGGGCGCCGTGGGGCTGCCGGAATTCGACAATGCGCCGCCCGAAAAGCGGCCGGAAAAAGGACTACTCGGTTTGCGCAAGGCGCTTGGCGTTTACGCCAACCTGCGCCCGGTTCGCGCGTACGCGTCACAATTGGATTCTTCACCCCTGAAGAACCACCTGGTGGAAGGCACCGATATGATTATCGTCCGCGAACTGACGGGCGGTATTTATTACGGAACGCCGCGCGGCATTACGGAAGCCGGCGCGGACACGCGGGCAGTCAATACCATGACTTACACGCGCGCGGAAATCGAGCGCGTTTCCCGCATGGCCTTCCACCTGGCGCGCGCGCGGCGTAAGAAAGTCACGTCCGTGGACAAAAGCAACGTGCTGGAGAATTCGCAGCTTTGGCGCAGGGTGGTGACCGAGGTCGCCAAAGACTTTCCCGATATCGAGCTGGATCACCTCCTGGTGGACAACTGTGCCATGCAGTTGATCCTCAACCCGAAGCGGTTCGACGTGGTGCTCACCGAAAACATGTTCGGCGACATCTTGAGCGATGAGGGAGCGGTGCTGGCGGGGTCGATCGGCATGCTGCCCTCGGCTTCGATTGGAGATCGGCGGCCGAGCGGCGCCTGGGTCGGGCTGTATGAGCCGGTACACGGGTCGGCGCCGGATATTGCCGGGCAGAACAAAGCCAATCCGCTGGGCGCGATCGGGTCGGTCGCGGCCATGCTGGCGTACAGTTTCAGTTTGAAGGAAGAAGCCGCCGCGGTGGAACAGGCCATCGAAGCCGTGCTCGCGAGCGGCAGAGTGACCGCGGATCTGCGGCCTTCCGGCGCGCCCGCCACGACCGAACAGGTCGGGGAAGCGGTTTGCGCCGCGATCGGGTAGCGCGGGGACTTACCGGTCCCCGCGCGCCCAATGCAACCCATCAGCCGTCAGCCATCAGCCAACCGCCGCACCGGCGTATGCTGAGAGCTGATGGCTGAAAGCTGATAGCTGTTCTTATGCCACAAACTATTATCCAAAAACTCTGGGATTCCCACGTCGTCCACGAGCGCCCTGGAGCGCCGACACTGCTGTTTATCGACCTCCATCTCGTGCACGAGGTGACGTCTCCGCAGGCCTTTCAGGGACTGCGCGACCGCGGGCTCAAGGTGCGGCGGCCGGATCTCACCATCGCCACCGCCGACCACAGCATTCCGACCACTGACCGCTCCCTGCCCATCGTGGACGAGGTCGCCGCCAAACAACTGGCGCAGCTCGAGACCAATTGCAAGGACTTCGGGATTCGCTGCCTCGGCGTACACAGCGACCGGCAGGGCATCGTGCACGTGATCGGTCCCGAACTCGGCCTCACGCAGCCCGGCATGACCGTCGTCTGCGGCGACAGCCACACCGCGACCCACGGGGCCTTCGGCGCGCTCGCGTTCGGCATCGGCACCAGCGAGGTGGAGCACGTGCTGGCCACGCAGTGCCTGCTGCAGCGGAAGTCGAAGACGTTTCAGGTGCGCGTGGACGGGCGGCTGAAACCCGGCGTCACGGCTAAAGACATCATTCTGGCGTTGATCGCCCAAATCGGCGTAGCCGGCGGGACCGGCAGCGTATTCGAGTACACCGGCAGCGCCATCCGGGCCCTTTCGATGGAAGAGCGCATGACGGTGTGCAACATGTCGATCGAAGGCGGGGCACGGGCGGGCCTGGTCGCGCCCGACGACGCCACGTTCCAGTACCTGGCGGGGCGTCCGCACGCGCCCAAGGGCGCAGCCTGGGATGCCGCGGTCGCGCGCTGGAAGCAGCTTCCGACCGACGACGGCGCCGCCTACGACCGCTCTGTCACGATCGACGCCGACGCGCTGGAGCCCATGATCACCTACGGCACCAACCCCGGGATGGGCGTGGCCATCACGCAGCCGCTTCCCGATCCGGCGGCGGTGGCCGATCCGATGGCGCGGGATTCCATAACCAAGGCGCTGGCGTACATGGGCCTGGAAGGCGGCAAGCCGCTCGCAGGACATCCGATCGACGTCGTGTTCATCGGTAGCTGCACCAACTCGCGGATCAGCGATCTGCGCTCGGCCGCCGCGGTGTTGAAGGGACGCAAGGTCAGCCCGAAGGTGCGGGTGCTGGTCGTGCCCGGAAGCCAGGAGGTGAAGCGGCAGGCCATCGCCGAAGGGCTCCCGGAGATCTTCCAGGCGGCCGGTTGCGAATGGCGCGAGCCCGGGTGCTCGATGTGTATCGCCATGAACGGCGACCAGCTTTCGCCCGGGCAGTACAGCGTTTCCACCAGCAACCGCAATTTCGAGGGCCGGCAGGGGAAGGGCGGACGGACATTCCTGGCAAGCCCCCTCACCGCCGCCGCCAGTGCGATCGCAGGTTCGGTCGCCGATCCGAGGAGCCTCGCATGAAGCCGTTCACCAATTTCGAAAGCCGGATGGTGGTGCTGCCCATCAATAATGTGGACACCGACCAGATTATCCCGGCACGCTTTTTGAAGACCACGTCGAAGCAGGGCCTGGACCAGCAGCTCTTCTACGACTGGCGGCAGGACCCGGATTTCGTCCTGAACCGGCCGGAGTCGAAGGGCCGTCAGGTGCTGCTCGCAGGCGACAATTTCGGCTGCGGCAGCTCGCGCGAGCACGCTCCGTGGGCGCTCACCCAGTGGGGCTTCCGTGCGGTGATCAGCACCAGTTTTGCGGACATCTTCAAACAGAACTCGCTGAAGAATTCACTGCTGCCGATCGTGGTGCCGCCGGACGTGCACGCCGAGCTTTTCGCGGCTGCGCCCGATGCGGTGGTGAAGATCGATCTGCCCAACCAGACGCTGACCACGCCTTCCGGCCGCACGGTGGAATTCCCCGTGGACGCGTTTTCCAAGCATTGCCTGGTAAACGGCGTGGACGAGCTAGGGTACATCCTGCAGCAGGAGAGCGACATCGCGGCCTACCAGGCGTCGCACCCCGCAGTCATCGATACCCTGGGCTGATCCTCCGGCAGGCTGCCCCAAGAACCCATTTGGCCACGACTCACACGGATCGCTACGGATCGATCTGTTTTCTATCCGTGTGCATCCGTGTCCATCCGTGGCTCAATCTCTTTCACCAGCCGGCCGGGATTCCCGGGCCTACACTGGTAGCGTGCCGACTTGCCGAGGCTCGTTCCGTGCTCTTCTGCTGTACGACATCGCCGAGGAGATCGATCTTGACGAGGTGCGCCGCATCCTGGGCGCGGCGCCGCCCGGGCGGTCGCCCGGATTCAAACAACCAACGCCGGGCTATGTGCGTTTCGAGCGTCCGCCGGTCGAGGAGGCCTGCGAGCCGATCCAGCTCGCAACCGGGGAGGTGGCCAACGTCGGGATCCGATACTTCGATTACGGTGCCGTGAGCCTGGAGGCCGAGCTGCAGTTCGAGAGCGATTGGGCGGGCCTGATCACGCTGGCCAACCGGTGGATCGAGGCGGGCGAGGTGGAGCAGCGTGCACTGAAGCTCGTCCAGGCTTGCGTGGGGCGCGTGCGCACGGCGCTGCGGAAACCCTATCCGGAGTGGCTCGACGAAGTCTACTACGTGGTGCATCTCCGGGAGGTGGCGGAGCGCGACGCCGCTCCGCTCACGGGAGCACGGCTGATCGCCGACTACGGCCGCGAGATCAGCCAGGTGATCCGCGGCGAGAAGCTGCCGCTTTCCGACGTGGAACAGCGCGAGGTGCTGGCGTCCAGCCTTTCCTACTATCCGACCGACCTGCTGGTAGTGGGCTGGCTGGCCGCGGTGGTCTACGACACGCCGGAGGGCGCCGCACCGCTCGTCCAACTGCTGGAGTACGCCAACACTCAGTTGCTCGAATTCCGCCGTTACGACGAGATCCTGACTGTAGTTTTGAAGGATGCCTACGCGGCGCTGGACCGCCGCGGTGGGCTGTTTTCGCGCTGGCGGCTGGCCAGGGACGCCGCGCGTCTAAACCGGCTGCGGTTGGAGGTGACCGAGCTGGCCGAGCGCACCGACAACGCGATCAAGTTTCTGAGCGACATGTTCTACGCGCGGGCATACCGGCTGGCCGCGGCGAAGGTCGGGGCCACCGACTATCGAACCCTGGTGGATGGCAAGCTGCGGACCGCCGGGGAACTATATGAATTCATGGTGAACGAGTTTCGCGAAGCGCGGGGCTTTGTGCTGGAGCTGCTGGTGATCGTGATCCTGATCATCGAGCTGGTGCCGATCTTCCGGGGCAGGTGAAGCGCTTTTCGCACACATTTGTGCGACACTGAGGCATGAAAGGGAGCGAATTTCTGCGGAAGCTTCGGCGTCTTGCTCACAGCCGCGGGATGCGCTTCGAGTATGAGCCGGCCCACGGCAAAGGTAGCCATGGCCGCGTTTGGTTCGGTGGTGCAGCCACCACTTTGAAGGACCCGAAGAAGGAACTCGGTACGGGTCTGCTGAGGCAGATGTGTCGCGATCTGAAGATCGATAGCCGCGATTTGTGAGGAGAGAAGATGTTCACTTTTGCGTACCCCGCTGTTTTCAGGCGCGAAAAGGACGGTAGGATTCTGGTCGGCTTCCCTGACTTTCCCACCGCGCACACGGATGGGGCGGATACCAACGAAGCTATGGAGGAGGCGATTGACTGCCTCGGCAGCAGCATAGCTTTTTGCATGGCGGACAAGTTGGATGTGCCGAGACCCTCCCTCGTGAAGCGCGGCCAGCGTGCTGTGCCGGTGCCGTTGTGGATCGTGGGCAAGCTCGCCCTTCATTGGGCTATTCGCGAGGCGGGCATCACGCAATCGGAGTTGGCGCGCCGGCTGAGGGTCCGCGAGACGGTGGTTCGCAGAATGTTAGATCCTGATCACGACACTCGACCCGAAAAACTACAGGCTGCGCTTGAGGCACTCGGCAAGCGAGTCGTCATGGCTTACGACGATGCCGCCTGATTTGGACACTGGGTTACTTCAGCCTCAGGCTGTTCGTCACCACCGTGACGCTGGAAGCCGCCATGGCCGCCGACGCGATCATCGGCGACAATAGCCCCAGCGCGGCGAGCGGAATGCCGACCACGTTGTAGGCGAAGGCCCAGAAGAGGTTCTGGCGGATGATTCGCATCGTCCGGCGAGACAGCGCCAGGGCCTCGGGCACTCCGTTGAGGTCGTCGCGCATCAGCGTGATGGCGCCGGCTTCCATGGCGATGTCGGTGCCCGTTCCCATGGCGATGCCGAGATCGGATTGCGCCAGGGCCGGAGCATCGTTGATGCCGTCGCCGGCCATGGCGACGCGCTTCCCGGAGGCCTGGAGCTTTATTACTTCGGCCACTTTTCCTTCGGGAAGGACTTCCGCCACAACATGCTCGATGCCGGCTTGGCCCGCGATCGACTCGGCGATGTCGCGGCGGTCGCCGGTAATCATCCAAACGTCCAGCCCCATCTCACGAAGGCGTCGCACCGCGCCGGCAGCCTCGGGCTTGATCGCGTCGGCAATCTCGATGCTGCCCGCTGCCACTCCATCGATGGTCACTGTGATTCCCGGCCGTCCGACTACCACCTCGCGCCCGCCGATGCGCGCGCGCACTCCGTGGCCGGCCCGAGCCGAGAACTCAGCAGGATCTTCCAACGTCAGGCCCCGCTCGCGCGCCGCTTCCACGATGGCTTTAGCCAGCGGGTGCTCGGAATATCGCTCAGCGGAGGCGGCCAGCCGGAGCAGGTCGTCAGAAACCGCGCCGGTGACCCGCGGCTTGCCTTGTGTGATGGTGCCCGTCTTATCGAGCACCACGGTATCGACGCGATGCGCCATTTCCAGCGCTTCTCCGCCCTTGATCAGGATGCCTTGCTGGGCACCGCGTCCCGTGCCGACCATGATCGCGGTCGGCGTGGCCAGTCCCAGGGCGCACGGGCAGGCGATGATCAGCACCGCAACCGCGTTCACCA
Source organism: Verrucomicrobiia bacterium (assembly GCA_035578025.1). Taxonomy (GTDB): domain Bacteria; phylum Acidobacteriota; class Terriglobia; order Bryobacterales; family Bryobacteraceae; genus Solibacter. Next base: position 4,868 of record DATJYJ010000587.1, on the reverse strand, counting down.
TCGCCGTCGCGAACGGGCCGAACCACAGCCACACGCCAAAAGTAATCACGGCGACCGCCAGCACGCTCAACGTGAAGTACGCGCTCACCACGTCCGCCAGGCGCGCGACGGGAGCGCGCGAGCCCTGTGCTTGTTTGACGAGCTCGATCATGCGCTGCAGGACCGTGCCGCGCCCGACTTTGGTAGCTTCGTAACGCAGGGCTCCGGCACGATTGATGGTGCCCGCGAAGACGGGGGCGCCCGGCCCCTTCTCGACGGGCATGCTCTCGCCGGTGAGCATGGCTTCGTCCACCGACGACTCACCGGCGGTAACGCTTCCGTCCACGGCAATGCGCTCTCCCGGACGCACCACCAGGAGGTCGCCCGGGTTGACCGCCTCCACGCTGATTTCGAGTTCCCCCCCATCGCGGATCACGCGCGCAACCGGCGGCTGTAGATCCATGAGTCGCCGGATGGCTTCGCCGGCGCGTCCGCGAGCGCGTGCCTCGAGCGTGCGCCCGAGCAGGATCAGGGTCACGATCACGGCCGCGGATTCGTAGTAGACCTCGTGACCGCCGCGAACGGTCTGCCACAGTGAGTAAAGGAACGCCGCTCCCGTGCCCAACGAAATCAGGGTGTTCATGTTGGCGGCGCGATGCACGGCGGCTTTCCAGGCGGCCACGTAAAACGGCGCGCCGGCATGGAAGATCACGGGCACAGTCAAAGCCAACTGAATCCAGGCGGAATAGGGCACGTGCCAAAAGCCGTGCGACATGCCCAGCACTGCGACCGGCACCGTGAAAAGCGCGGAGACGGTCAACCTTCGGCGATATGCAGCCCCGGATGCGTCCTCGACGACTTCCCGTTCCGGGACGCCGTAGCCGAGTTCCTCGATGGCCCCGACAAAATCGCGCACCGTGGCACGCGCCGGGTCGTATTCGACCGTTGCGGTATTCGTGGCCAGGTTGACGTGAGCGCGTTCCACGCCGGCGGTGCCGGAGAGCGTACGTTCGATCGAACGCGCGCAGGCGGCGCACGTCATGCCCGAAACGGGTAGGTCCACGCGTTCGGGAGCCGCAATCTTCATGCTGGAACTTCGTAGCCCAGCTTGCGGACGGCATTGGCGAGATCCTCGGGTCGGACCGCGGCGGCATCGTACTCGACGGTCGCGCTGCCGCCCTCGAGGTCTACCGTTACTTTCGAAACGCCGGAAGTCGAAGACAGCCTCTTCTCCACCGTGCGTGCGCAACCGCCGCAGGTCATACCGCGAACCGGCATCTTGAGCATCTGGGTCGCCATACTTATATGATGCACATAAGCACGCTGCCGGATTCCCGCCGAAATCAGCCGCGCGTCGCGATTTCCGCAGGACGCTTCGCAGGATCCGTCCAGTCGCTCTGGGGAACGAATCCATCCGACTTGCGGCGCAAGGCAAACGCAGCCCGTTCGACCGCCCACGCGACGGCGAAACATATCGTGAGGTCCGTGCAGGCGTGGAACATAAGAAGGTGCCGCGCCATATCCAGGCAATCGGCCAGGTTCGACACGAGGAATTCTGCCGCCCCAAGGGCTGCGATTCCGAGCGCGAGCCAGGCAAGGCGGCCGGAAGCCGGAGAGCGGCGGCGCGCAGCCACCATCACGCAGCCTCCCGTAAACAGGACATACCACAACGGGAAATACCACGGCGCAAGGTGAAACAAACCCGAGCGCATATCGCTCCAGACGCAGAACGCGTCAGTGCGCGCACGGGGCCCATAGCCGTCCTCGATGCGAAAGTTGCCCAGGTTGTTGGGCCGCATGATCTGCTCCTCCCACAGTAGACTTTTGCGCACGAGGCGGAAGGTCTTGGCTGGATGGCGCCAATACCAATTCAGCAACTTCGGAAAGCCGGTACGGTTGTAGAACTCCTCGGCAAATTGCGGGCTCCGCATGGGGCTGCCCGGCGTATAGGAATTGGTGCGAAGATAGCGCGCCTCGTCTGGCTGGACGCCCAATGTCAGAAGATCGGGCATGGCGGCCGCGCCTTCCGAACCTATCCGGCTGAACAGCAGGTTGAACATAGCCTGCCCCTTGTACGCCTGGTCCGCGGACTGGATCATGTACACACCGGCGCAGGCGACCATTGCCGCCATGCCGAGAGACGCCAGCTTGAGACCACCCAAACGAAGGCGGAAGCCGGAGACGGCCAGGAAGACCGCGGGGAAAAAGAACCAAATGGCATGCTGGGTCTTGGAGGTGACGAACAACAACGCCGCGACGAAGAAAATCGCAAGTTGTCCCATGCGGGGCGCACTCGCCGCGCTGATCCAGATCGCGGCGCCCGCCATGAGGACCACGCCGCAGAAGGCCGCCGCGTCCATATAGAAAGAGTTCAGCAGGGCCGCGTAGCAGACATCGGTCAGCAGTAGAAGCGGGATGGCGCCAATGATGACTTGGGCGGCCTTCGAGTGTTTCCGGTTCGCGGCCAGGAATGCTGCAAAGCCGGCCAGGCAAATCACGACATGGACAGCTCCCAGCCACCGGATATCGAAGTGGGCCCCTTCGTGCGTCGCGCCGGCAAGATGAATCGCCAGCCATCCAAGTACGGTTTCGCTGGAATGATATGGGCTGGCCCAAAAACGGCTCGCCGACCACACATAGTCCGGCTGAAAATAAGTGAAGGTAACCCGCGTGGCCTTGGGCCACAGGCAGAGCCGTCCCGCCACTCTGGGGAAGTCTCCACTGTCGGCGATGCCGATGAAGCCCGGCAGGAAGAGCTGCCACACCAGGATGCCGGCGAACATGACCAGCAACACGGTGGACACCCAATTTTGGCGGATACGCCATCCCGTCCGACTCGACATCTGCAATCTATTTTCGACCGGGGCTCCGCAGCCCACAGTACGTATTCATGCCTGATGTCGCTGAGTTTGGTCGAAATGTCACTTTGGGCCAACGAAAACAAGCCCCCAAAGCGGCCGTGCAATCATAGAGGTGCGCATATGATGCACGCCGACACCGCACTGGCACAGCGCCTGGAAAGGGCCGAGGCGGCGAATGCGCGCGGCTGTACGCCGGTACACCCGCAGGCTGCCTGGATTGAGATCGCCGGCGGGTGCGCGGTGTTTGCCGGGGCAGATTCGCCGCTGAGCCATGCGGTGGCCCTGGGGCTCGATGGCCCCGTGACGGAATCCGAGATTTGCGCGCTCGAAAGCTTCTTTCGCGCGCGCGGCTCGCAGCCCGCAATCGACCTTTGCCCGCTGGCACATCCGACCTTGATCGAGTTGCTTGGCCGGCGCGGCTATAGTATCACCGAGCTCAATAACGTCCTGGTCAAGCGGATGGCGGGCACCGGGATGGTACTGACACCGCGTGTGCGGCGTGCGATGCGCGGCAGCCCGGTGGATGAAACCGACCTGTGGAGTTACACCGTGGGGCGCGGGTTCTTTGAGCACACCGAGCTGACCACGGAAGAGATGGACGTGGGCCGGGCCATCTGCGCCATGCCGGGCGCGCTCTGCTATCTCGCCGCGACCGAAACCGGCGATCTCGCGGGCGGCGGCGCGCTCGCGGTTCACGGCGGGCTGGCATTGCTCTTCGCCGACGGCACTATCGCCGGCCACCGGCGGCGCGGCTTCCACAGGGAGCTGATCTCCGCGCGGCTCAACGAGGCCTTGGCGCAGGGATGTGATCTGGCCACCGCGAGCACACTGCCTGGCAGCGTTTCGCAGCGGAACTACGAGCGGATGGGGTTCGAGGTCGTCTACACCCGGATTACGTTGACGCCGCCGCCCCGCTGATCGCCGGCGTGATACCGGCCAGCCTCATCACCGCGACCATGGCCGGTTTCAGGAAGTAGGTCGGGAAGGCGAAATCGTGGTGGATCATCCCGTTGATCGCGCCCAGCAACTTCTCGTATTGAGCGTCGTCGGTGACGCCGGGAACATCGGTCGCGAGCTGTTTGAGGCCGGCGCAGAAATCCATGAAGTGCTGCCCGGCCAGGATGTAGGTCTGCACGAGAAGACGCTGGCCACGGACGGCCGGCGGGTAACCCGTGGGCCACCGGTCGCCGTTGGGGTTGCCATCGGTCGCCCGGTCGAAGGCCACCCAGTCGGGGTAGGTAGCAAACCTGTCCAGAAAAGTCTGAGCGATGCTGTTGGCCGGCCCGATAACATCGGCCACCGCGCGCGCGAACCCTTCGTAAGCGGTTGGGCCGTCCGATGGGAGCCCGCTGAAGCGGGCGGCATCGGCTTCGAGCGTGACACTCGGCGGCGTAGCCGGGGTCTGACCAAGCGCGGTCAGCATACGCGACGTTTCGGCGGAGGCATCGGCGTTATTCACGTCCTGGAAGACGGCCTGCAAGAGCACGTGTAGATCGGTCACGCCGGCCGCGTGCTTCGAGTCGGCAATGAAGTAGAGGTCGGCCAGTCGCTCCTTTCCGAAGAGGCCGGAGACCGCTTTGAGTCCCACAGTGTCCCGCACCTGGAAGGTACGGCCGCCGGCGTACCAGACGTCGGTGCGCTGGATGTAGTCCTCGACGCTGTGGTAGTGCAGTAGATCGAAAAGCTTGATATCCAGGCCGGCACTCTGCACATAGAGCCGCTCCACCATCGAACGGGGGTCGAGTTTCACTCCGGGCAGGGTCACGGCCGTGGCATAGTCCCCGCGCATGGCGCTGTCGTAGGCGGCCAGGCCGCCGTTGTTGAAATCGAACTCGTAGATGAAAAGGGCCGCATTGGAGTCCAGCCGCGACTGCATGGCCTGGAGGCTGATCTGATGGCCGTCTGCCCTGGCGAGCAGCGCGTTGGCGCCGCTGTTGACCGCGTCCACCAGTGAGCCGGCGCTGGCCGAGAGTTTCGAGCCGAGCGCGGTGCCGGATTTGCCGGGGAATGCCCCAGCCACAGCCTTCT
>DATJYJ010000586.1:0-5284 GCA_035578025.1 Verrucomicrobiia bacterium | reverse complement strand
ATACTCAATCGCACCGAGAGCAGGACGATCGCCACAATCACGATCGTCTGAACCGCGACTCCCTCCAGCTCCCGCTTCCACAGGGCGGTCGTTCGCGACTCGATATAGCTGGTGTCGTGCAGAATGGCCAGGATGCCGATCACCGAGCCGCCCGACCTCAAGGGCAAGGCGACAATGTGCAGCGGCCCTCTGGGAGAACGTATGAACGCGGAGCGTGCCCAGCCCTTGCGAATCGCCTCCGCCACGGTCGGGGGATTCGGCTCGATCAGCGAGTCCATACCTGGAGTCGCGGCGAGCGGTGTGCCGTTGGCCGAGTACACCACGACTCCCGCCACCGTCTCGCGATCCTTGAACCGCTCCACCAGGCGCTGCAATTCGCCGTAGGAGTGGTTCGTGACCAGCGGTTCCGCCGCACGTCCCAGGCTCTCGGCGAGCATCCAGGCATGCCTGTCCAGGTCCCGCTTCATCCCCTGCGATTGCGCGCGCGTCTGGTAGACCTCGAACGCCAGCGACACCGCGGCCACCGCGAAAATCAAGGAAAGACTCAGGCGCGCTGTCAATCGCATCGTTCCCCCCTCGCATCCATCCTGGACAGGTTGGGCGCTATCCCTTCGCAACTGCCACCGCGGCTTGACCCGAGCCAACCTGCCTCGCGCGGACGATGAACCGTTCGGGCGCCGGACCCACATAGTGGAACGGGTAACAGGTGACGAGCGTCAACACCGGACCCGGTGTCGGCAGCAAAGAGCTCGTATCGGCCGGGTTTACGACCTTGGTCCAATCGACCACATACTGATAACGACCCGACGGCGTCACCAGCCTGATTGTGTCCCCATCGCGGATTCCCCGCAGCGGGCGGAAGAAAGTGTCGCGATGGCCGGCCAGAACGATGTTGCTCCTTTGTCCGGGCTCTGCTGTTTCGGGGATTCGGCCTACGGCGACACGCAGCGTGCCGCTGTCGCTACCCTCCAGCACTACTGCCGAGAATTGGAGCCTTGGAATCTCCAAACGGCCCACGAGGCTCCCCGTCGGCCGAGGTTCATTGCGCGGCGCCGGAGCCAGTGGACGCTGCATCCGCAGCTCCTCCTCGAGTTGCCGGTTCTGCACCGCTTGGAAGATGCGAGCTTCGAGAAAGACGCCGGCGCAAAAGCCTGTGGCTAGAGCGCCGGCGATCCATAAGCTGTACTCCGTTTGTTTCAGGAGCACGCGGACGCGCATAGTTATGAACGGCTCCCCATCCGCCTGTGGGCGATTCGCAATGAAGAAGCCAGGCCCATACAAGTCAGGCCAAGCAGCCCGATTCCGATGGTGTTCCCAGCGGTGTGCGGCATTGCGGGTGGTTGAGCCGGCGTTTCAGCCGGTGCCGGAGCGGGTGCGGCCGCGGGAGCCGGTGTCTCCGCCGGCTGCTGCTCTTCAGCAGGCTGTGGCTCAGTCGCCTCGGGCGCCGGAGGCGGCGGAGCCGGTGTCTCGGCGGCCGGCTGTTCCGCCGGCTGCGTTACAGGAGCGGGTTCCGGGGTGCGATTCTCGGCAACTGTCGTTTGACCGCCGCGCATTGCTGCCCGAATCTCGGCCATTCGCCTGGGTGAATATACGAACTCCTGCCCTATCGTGTCGCCGGGGTAGAACCAGGCGCGCACAGGTTCGGGTCTGCCGCCCGGCACCTCGTAGAACGTGAGGATGGTTTTGCCGGCCGGTTCCATGCGCTCCTTCGGAACCGCGAAGTCGGTCGCGAACACGTGATTCTCCCGATCATTCAGAACCTGGACGATATGTCGATCGGATTGCGAATCGAGAAGTTTGAAAACGTACTTACCGGGCGGCAGGATCGCCCCCGGCACTTCGATGGATTGCGATGTCGTTACGTAGGTCTTCTTGTTCCATTCATCGGCAGCGGCGCGAGTCGCGGTACCGGCTAAAACGATACCTCCGAATAAACACAAACAGAACTGTCGAAGATGTTTCATTTGGATCAAGACCTCCACGCAAGGATGTTGTGCAGATGGCGTGCCATCGCGCCAGGCGCGTGCTTTCAAACGTTTGCGGCGCGATTGTGCGCGCTCACACTTCGCGGTGGCTATGAAAAATCTGCGTCATACAACTCTGCACGTTACAGCAGCGTGCGGAACATCATCGCCGCCGCGCCGGCGGCGGCCGCGGCCCCGAGCAGCACCGGCCCGAATCCGAACTGCTCCAGCAGGGCCCCCGCCGCGAACGCCGCCACCGTCTGCGCGGAGAACGCCACGAGATAATTCATCGCCGACGCCCCGCCGCGCTCGCGTTCCCCGACGTTCTGCATCAGCAGCGCGTTCAGCCCCGGCTCGCTCATCCATTGACAGGACATGTAGGCGACATAGGCGGCTATCGCTCGCGCTCCCGGGGCCTCCGCGGCGAGACCTGCCAGGGCCAGCGCGGTCGCGCACATCATCCAGGCGATGCCGCCGACAAGCCCAGCCCGGCGCGTCACCAGCGGCGCGGCAAGCACGGCAAAGACCTGCACCACTTGTGCGGCCGAAAAGATGCTTCCGATCTCAGCTACCGAAAATCTTAGCCGCGCGAGGTAGACGTTGTTGAACGGGTTGAAGACTCCGGTAGCCAGGTGCCAGATCGCGAACGGCGCCAGAAAGCGAACCAGGAACGGTCCGCGCGGATAGATCCTCGCGCCCGGGGCCGACACCGAAGCGAGCCTGAGGCGCCAGGCCGGCGCGAGTGCGGAACCGCACAGCACTGCGGCGAATACCAGAGCCGGCCGCTTGCCGTGGAGCCACCCGGGCAGTTGTCCGCCCACCCAGTTCCCGACGATTCCGGTGGCGAACATCGTGGAAAAGAACACGCTGAAAGCAGCCGTGCGCCGCTTGTCCTCGACTGCGGCGGCGATCGACGGCGCCATCACCACGGCCCAAAGCGAGAACACGGCACTGGCCGTGAAGGCGAGCCCGAGGACCGGAGCGCTCGCCACCACGAAGGCGCGCAGGAGCGTCAGCACGGCCGTGGAGGCGATGGCGCCGAGCAGAGCCTTGCGCAAGCCCAGCCGGTGCGCGATGTAGGCCGCGGGCAGGGTCCCGACGAGACTGCCCAGACGCGCGGCGCCGTTCATTTCGCCGAGAGCGCGCACATCGAAACCGGCGTCCGCCAGAAACAGGTTGTACAGCAGAAAGAAGATGAACAGGGCCAGGTTGAAAACCACCGCGGCGGCGAGGAAGACCCAGAATTGCGGTCCGAAAGAACTGGTCCTCAGCCACCAGCGGGCTCCGCTGCCGCCCGTCGTGAACAAGGCGATCGCATGGTGCCGCAAGCGCCGCGCCACGCGCCGCGCGTACTGCCCCTGGCCGCCGCCGGATCCGCGCGGCGGCAGGTTGCCCGGCAGAAGTCGCCGGCGCGCTACGGTCAAACGGTCGAACGAAGAGCTCAGCAGGCTGAGGTGCAGCCACAGCTCGTCTTTGTTGGGAACAAACGGGGATCTCGCCGGGCCGGCCCAGAAATCATCGAACCATGCGAGGGTCGCAGCGGGCAAACGCTCGATTTCTTCCCGCACTGCAGGCGCCATCGCAGGGCCGAACCAGGCCTCAGATAGCCGGAACGCCACGGCTTCCAGCCGGCGCAACTCCGGGGCGTGGAGGGCTTGCCATTCGCGCCACAGATCCTCGTCCGCCGCACTGTTGTGCAGACACAAGGCCAGCTCGTATACGTGGAACGGACGCGTGTCGCCGCGCAGCACGTGCTTGAGCAGGTGCAACGCAGCGTAGCCGATGGCATCGGGCGCACGGAGCACGGGCATCTCGAGCCCGCTTACGACTCGCGTGGTTCTCCGGTTCCAGAACTCCTCCACGCCCGGAGCGTGCAGCCGCTCCACGCCCGCATCCCAGAACCGAAAGTGCAGCTCGACGGCCAGCGGCAGGTCGGCCGCGAAGTAGTCGCCGCGCCATTCCCAATGGGCCGGCGGGACCAGCGCGGGCAGATGGTCGGTCGGGAAAGCGTCCATGCCCTCCACCTGCTGGTATCCATGGGCAAGGAGCCGCTTGCACGCAGCTTCCGCCTGCGGCCCGGGCAGATAGAGGTCGACGTCGTACTGCACGCGGTCCTCGGGCCGCATGCCGGAGAACGCGCACTGCGTGATGCCCTTCAGGGCGATGAAATCCAGCCCCGCACCGCTCAGCAATTTCCGCAGGTAGTCGTACAACTGCTCCAGATTGCGGAGGCGCACCAGGTTCTTCTCCGCGCGCCTTGTCATTTCCTCCGGAAGGAACTCCGGGGCTGCCCGGTGCATGGCCAGCGTGATTTGCGAGCGATCGCAGTAGGCAAGCGCATCATGCGCGTCCCGTTCGCTCCGCAGGGCCAGCAGGTCCGCGCGCGGCTCACTCAGGTGCAGCGCCGCGAGCGCCGCCACGGCGCCGGCCGGCATCCCGGGGCAGTTCGGCCAGAGGTTCGGCAATCAGAAATCGTATCGCAAGGCGAACTGCATCCGGCGCGGCTCCCCGGAAGTGAAGATCTTGCCGAAGAACGGGCCGAAATCCGGGTAGCCGCCGGGAATGCCCCAATTGGGGTGATTGAACGTGTTGAAGGTCTCCGCCCGGAACTGAATCGTCGAGTGTTCGCGCATGCGGAAGCGGCGCTGCAGGGCAAAGTCGAAGATGTTGTTGCCCGGGCCCGGGATGGTGTTGCGGCCGGCGTCGCCGAATGTGTAGGGAGCCGGCGCGCTGAAGGCAGCGGTGTTGAAAAAGTGATCCGCCGTGCGCTGGTCGCGCGGCAGCGTGACGCTCTGTCCCGGCACAATGTTCGGTCGGTTCAGGGTGCCTGAGTTGGCGAAGTCCAGGGAAAAGTAGAACGGGTTGACCGGCGTGCCGTCCTGGAGCGTCACGGTGCCGCTCAGCGACCAGTTGCGCAGGAGGGGCCCGGCGGCACGCACGTCGGGCATCCGCCAGACGTAGGCCGCGGTGATGCGCCGGCCCGGGTTGTTGAAAGACAGTCCACGCTCCAGCCGGAGGTTGCGCTCGTCCTGCGCACCCGCGCTTTCGAAAAGGCCGGGAATCACGCTGTCCGCATCGTCGATGGATTTCGACCACACGAAGCTCGCCAGCAGCGAGAGCCGCGACGAGAGGCTCTTCTCGGCCTTCACCTGGAGCGAATGGTAGATCGAGTTGGCGATGTGCTGGCGCTGAATGATCGGCCCCAGCGAGGGAAACGTGCGCAGCGACTGCAAGTCTCCGGGCCGCGGCGGGAGGTCCTCGCCCGTCTCCACGTGCGCGGGCGTGTTGAAGCGCCGGTAGCGCCCGAGGTCCGTGCCCTT
>DATJYJ010000585.1:0-29105 GCA_035578025.1 Verrucomicrobiia bacterium | reverse complement strand
AGGTTGGTGAAGTTGCAGCGCCCGCCGCCTGAAATCAGGATTTTACGTCCGGCCTGGGCGTTGTGTTCCAGAACCACGGTCCGCCGCCCGCGCCGGCCTGCCGCAATCGCGCACATCAGACCCGCGGCTCCGGCGCCCACCACTACAACGTCGCTCGTCGCGCCCATCGCCCCATTCTCACAAACTGCCCGCGCCCCGGCGTCCTCCAGTCGCGCTATGCTGGCTTCACATGAGCCGCAAAGTCCTGATCGTCACCGGCGACGGCGGCGACAGCTACGAAGCCCTCTATGCCTGCCAGCGCTGCCAGGAAGAGGGCTGGGAACCGGTGGTGGCCGCGCCGTCGCGCCGGCGCCTCCACACGGTCTTCCACGATACCGAACCCGGATGGGAAACCTATGTCGAACGGCCCGGACACATGATCGAAGCGCACATCGCCATCACCGCGGTCGCGGTCCGCGATTTCGCCGCCATCATCCTCATCGGCGGCCGCGCCCCCGAATACCTCCGCAACGACGCCAGCCTGCTCTCTCTCGTTCGGGAATTCGCCGACCACCACAAGTGCGTCTGCGCCATCGGTCACGGTATCCAGGTCCTGGCCGCCGCCGGACTGACGCGCGGCAGAACCGTCACCGGGCATCCGCACGTGCGCATCGAAGTCGAGCGCGCGGGAGGCACGTATGCGGAAAAGCCCGCTGTGCGCGACGGAAACCTGATTACGGCACAAAGCTGGCGCGCACACCCGGAGTTCTATCGGGAGCTATGGGGCTGTCTGGAGTAGTTTCACTTCGAGCAGCAGATCTGGCTCGAGATCAAGGTCGCCGGAGTCATCTGCACCCCGGCCTGGAAGAAGTTCTTTTCGCCGAGCCGCTTGTATAGATCGCCCGCGATGCCCGCCGCCAGCGGTCCGATCGCTGGACGCCCTCCGGTAAGCAGCACAACCACCACCAGCTTGCGTGCTCCGACGTCGTTGAACGAACCAAACCAGCCCAGGTGCGTGTGATTCTCGCTGCAGGTGCCGGTCTTGCCCGCGATCGGTCCATCCTCGCGCGCGCGATGCGCCGTGCCGAACTCGACCGCTCCCCGCATCCCCGGCTTCACCAGCGGAATCAGCGGTCCGATATCCAGCCGGCGCTTGATGCGCGGCACGAACCCCTGCACCTCCGCCGGAGTGTGTGGATACTGCAGGTAGTACAGTGTGCCGCCATTCGCCACGGCCGACATCAGCGCCGCCAGTTGCAGCGGCGTCTGTTGAATCTCTTCGCCGAAGCTGCACAGCATCCCCACTCCGCCATTTTTCGGAGGTACTAACGGATACTTGCCCGGTTGTTCGCTCGGGATGTTCAGGCCGGCCTTTTCCCCGTAGCCGAACAGCCGCGCGTAATGGCTCATCCGCTCGAAACCGAGCTTTTCTCCCAGCGCGGCGAAATAGTAGTTGTTGGAGTGCGCCAGCGCGTAGGTGAGATCCATCTTCATTCCCGCCACGTGGAACTTGGTCTCCGCCTGGACCACCTTCTCGCTCAAAGCCGCCAGCGCCACCGAGACCTTCACCGTCGAGCATGGCTGGAATCCGGAGCCAAGCGCCAGCTTCTGATTGACCATCGACAGGATGCGCCCGTTCTCCGGATCCACTACCACAACGCTGCCGTTGTATGGTCCCAAGGACTCCACCGCCATGCGGCGGATTTCCAGGTCCTCGCCATCCACATTGTCGCCAAACGTGGAATCGGCGTAAGTCGGTTCCGTCCATGGCCCGCCTGCGACCACCCCCAGAGGGCCTGAAGTCATCCTGGGAACCGCCGTATGAGCAACCGTGACTACCGGCTTCTTAACAGCAGGAGAAGCTGCTGCGGCCGCCGCGGGATTTCGTTTGCGGCGCTTCTTGGCGGCGGTAGTGGTGTTAGCCGATGCGCTAAAGCCCGCTATCAAAAGGGAATAAAGCAGGATACCGAAGGTCAGGTGCCGCCATACCGGCGATCGGGTAAACCGGGTCATACCAAAGTGCCACTCACCTTATCGGCGAATGAGACGAGAATAAGTGCCAGAGCAGGCGAACTGTTCGGCCGGAGCCGCCGAACAACTTCATTGTCCAATTCGCTGCCGTGCTTCGTCAAGCAAATTTCCGATAATCTGTTGTAGGACAGGCTTCAGCCTGTCCATCCGCGCTCTGCATGTTAGACACTCTCCAGGACCAAATCGTTGCATGTTGCCGCTGCCCCCGCCTGTGCGAACACACGGCGAAGATCGCGCAGGCCAAGCGCCGCGCCTACCTCGATTGGGAGTACTGGGGCCGCCCCGTGCCCTCATTCGGCGATCCCGAAGCTCGCGTCCTTATCCTGGGCCTCGCGCCCGGAGCCCACGGTTCCAACCGCACCGGCCGCATGTTCACTGGCGACCGCTCCGGCGACATGCTCTACCGGGTTCTGCATAAGACCGGTTTCGCTTCCCAGCCCACTAGCACATCCCGAAACGACGGACTGACCCTACGCGGCATCTATATCACCGCCGCCGCCCACTGTGCTCCTCCGGGCAACAAACCCTCACCCGAGGAACTGCGCAACTGCCGCCCCTACCTGGAACAGGAGCTCGATCTCCTTCCGAACATCCGCCTGGTGGTAGCCCTGGGCAAAATCGCCTTCGACGTCTATCTCGACATCCTCAAGACTCGCGGCGCGATTGCCAGCCGAGCGCCCTTCCCTTTCGGACACAACTGCGAATACGTCACTGCCCCCGGCCTTCCGCGCCTTCTGGCCAGTTACCACCCCAGCCAGCAGAACACCTCTACCGGCAAGCTCACCGAAAAGATGCTGACCGACGTTTTCCGTCGCGCGCGCAAAGTCGCCCGGTTGCCCGCCCGCGCTTAACCGTTAATATCTTCCTTGTTCTCGATCCGCTTCTGCAGCGCCTGCAGGGCTGCTTTGTTCTGCTCCGGCGCCCCCACTTGCGCCGCTTGAATTTCCTTCAAAGCCGTGGCAAAATCGCCGCCCGCTACCGACAGCCGCGCCTTCGCCAGGTGGCCCAACCAGTGTTCTGGAAACCGCTTCACCACCACGCGGAAATACTCCATCGCTTCGGTCTTCTGTCCCTGCATCTGGATCTGCCGGCCAAAGCTGTAAACCTGCACCGGATTTCCCAACTCAACCGCCTTGTTCCGCGCAGACGCGGCGTCGCCATCCCGCTTCAGCTCCTTCAATAGCCCGGCGCGCGTCATCTCGTTGTCGAACCGGTCTTCGATCTCGATCGACCGGTCCACCCACTTCAATCCCTGCTCCAGGTTCGTCTTGCTGTCCAGGCACCATTTGCCCGCATCGTTCCAGCCGTCCCAGCTATACGCGGGCAGGCTCCGAAACTGATTCCGGATGTTCGCCAGCGTCGCTTCCTTATCGGCAGCTACGCGGAACGGCACCGCCAGTTTCTCCCAGAGCATCGTGACCACCGCGGAATCCGGCTTAACCTCGTCGAATTCGTAAGTCAACGCCTCGTGCATCTCGCTCGCAGCCGGCTTAACCGTCACCCGCAGCGCGTCTTCCTTCTGGTCGTAGGTAAAGCTGCCCCACGAAGTCGAGTTCTTCGAGAAGATAACGGTCCACGAATCCTTGTCCGGAATCATGTGTAGCCCGTAAACGCCCTTGCCGAGTGTCTGCCCCTCGATCTGCACCGCGTCGCTGAATTCGATGGCGGTATTGTCGTTGGCGCCCGCGCGCCACACCTGCCCGTACGGCACCATCGCGCCCCACACCTTCCGGCCGCCTACCAGCGGACGGTGATATGTGATCGTGACATCGGTGAGCGCGATCCGCTGGGACACCGCCGCGCGCTGGCTCTGCCGCGGCAGGGACATAACCAGTGATTGCGCCGCCGCCGGCAGTGCGGCCAGCAGGATCAGGTACACCCGAGACGTTCCGTGAAGTCGCATGTCGAACCCCCTGCGGCATTCGACGCGCCCGCCATTATTCCGTGAGGTCACTCGACCTCGTCCCACCAGTCCCACGCGCCGAAACGGCGGCCGATCCTATCGCGGGAACATCTCCCGCACCAGTTCCATCGCGTCTCCGGCCGTCGCAATCCGTCCCTCGAGCTGCGCGTCCTCGACCGCGTGCAAAATCTTCGAAAACTCCGGTCCCGGCTGGTAACCCGCCGCGATCAAGTCCGTGCCCGTGATCAAAGGCTCCGGCTTCAGCGCCTCCTCGCTGAACTCCTCCAGCTTCCGCTTCGCCAGTTCGTAGTTGTCCAGCTTCCGGTTGCTCGCCATCACGTCCAGGCGATGCAGCTCCAGGTGCTCCTGAAACTCCGGCATCCGCAAAAAGCGCTTCAGCGTGCTCTCCTTCATGTGCTGCACGTCTTTGAACTTCATGTGATTGGCGATCAGCGCCTCCACCTGGTCGATCTCGACGCGCGAGTATCTCAGCCGGTTGAGGATCACCTCGGCCATCCGCATGCCTTCCTCCACGTGCCCGTCGAATCGGATCCTCTCGGCCACGCGAAACGTCGGCGGCTTGCCCACGTCGTGTAACAGCGCCCCTAATGCCAGCGTGATCGTGGGGCAGCTTCCCGAGTCGCCCAACTGTTCCAGCAGCAGGAGCGTGTGCGTCCACACGTCTCCTTCGGGATGATACTCCGGCGGCTGCTGCACGCCCTTCATGGCCGCCACCTCTGGCAGGACGTCGGCGAGCATGCCGCTCTCGTCCAGCAGTTCGAACCCGCGCCGCGCGCCGCCCTCGGTCAGTATGCGCGTCAGCTCGTCGCGCACGCGCTCCACCGCCACCTTGAGGATCAGCGCATGATCCCGCCGGATGGCGTCCATGGTCGCCGTCTCGATGGTGAATCCGAATCGCGCCGCGAACCGCACCGCGCGCATCAGCCGCAGGTGGTCCTCGCGAAACCGCGCGTACGGATCGCCGATCGCCCGCACCACGCCGCGCTTCAGATCCGTCTGCCCGTCGATGAAGTCCAGCACCCGCCCGTTGTCCGGATCCATCATCAGCCCGTTGATGGTGAAGTCCCGGCGGAGCACGTCCTCGCGCGGATCCGCTTCGAACCGCACCTGCTCCGGATGCCGGCCGTCAAGATAGTCGTGGTCGCTGCGGAAGGTGGCCACCTCCACCTGGTCGAAGACGTCGCGCACCAGCACCACGCCGAAATGCGCGCCCACGCGGCCCGAGCGCGGGAAGAGGTCCATGATGCGGTCCGGGCGCGCGTCCGTGGCGATGTCGAAGTCCCTGGGCTTTACGCCCAGCAGCAAATCGCGCACGCAGCCGCCCACAAGGTAGGCCTGGTGTCCTGCGCCGCGCAACTTGGTAATCACCTGGCGGGCAAGCGCCTCGGGCTCCATGCTTCATCATAGGAGTAGCCGCGCGTTTTGCCAACCGTCGAAAAGTCCTCAGTGGGAGTGCGGATGTGCACCGGGCTCGTGATGGCGGCCGCCGTCGCCGTGGCTGTGTGAATGCGGCGCCGACTGGGGGCGCCCGGAAGCAGTCAGGCCCAGCGCCCGCTGCGCGTCGAGCCATTCGATCACCCGCGCCAGCCCTTCGCCCGTTTTCATGTTCGTGAAGACGAATGGCAGATCGCCGCGCATACGGCGGGCATCGCGGTCCATCACCTCGAGCGACGCTCCCACGTACGGAGCAAGGTCCACTTTGTTGATGACCAGCAATCCGCTGCGGCGGATGCCCGGACCGCCCTTCCTGGGGATCTTGTCTCCGCCGGAGACGTCGATCACATAGATCGAAGTGTCCACCAGCTCGGGGCTGAACGCCGCGGCCAGATTGTCGCCGCCGCTCTCCACGAAGACCAGATCGAGCCCGGGGTGCGCGCGCTCCAGATCGTCGATAGCTTCGAGATTCATCGAGGCGTCCTCCCGGATGGCCGCGTGCGGGCAGCCTCCAGTTTCGACGCCGCGGATACGGTCGAGCGGAAGCGTCCCCTGGCGCATCAGGAACTCGGCGTCCTCTCTCGTGTAGATGTCGTTGGTCACCACGCCCAGGTTGACCTGCGGCCATAGCCGCCTGGTGAGTTGATCGACCAGCGCGGTCTTGCCGCTCCCCACCGGCCCTGCGATCCCCACCCGGTATGCCCTCGCCATGCAGGTCTCTCCTCAGAACAGAAAATACCGTTGCGCCAGGGGAAGCTCGCGCGCGGGTTCGCAAGTCAGGAGTTCGCCATCGGCGCGAACCTCGTAGGTTTCCGGATCCACCTCGATCCTCGGCACGGCCGCGTTGTGGATCAAATCTCGCTTGCCGATGCCGCGGCAATTCCGCACCGCGATCGCAGGCTTTTTCATCAGCGCCTGGATGCCGGCGCCCACCGCGCTCCTGGAGACAAAGGTCAGCGAGGTCGAAGCAGTCGCGCCGCCGAAGGACCCGAACATCGGGCGGTAAAGCACGGGCTGCGGCGTCGGGATGGATGCATTAGCGTCGCCCATGACGCTCCAGGCGATGAAGCCTCCCTTGACGATCATCTCGGGTTTGACGCCGAACATCGAGGGCTTCCAGAGCACGAGGTCGGCCAGCTTGCCCGGTTCGATGGAGCCGACTTCGCTCGCGATCCCGTGCGTAATGGCCGGGTTGATGGTGTACTTGGCGACGTAGCGCTTCACTCGGAAATTGTCGTTGCGCGCGGAGTCCTCGGGCAGCGCGCCGCGCTGGGTCTTCATTTTGTGCGCGGTCTGCCAGGTTCGTGTCACCACTTCGCCGATACGCCCCATGGCCTGGGAGTCGCTCGAGATCATGCTGAAGACACCCAGGTCGTGCAGGATGTCCTCGGCCGCTATGGTCTCCGGCCGGATGCGGCTCTCCGCGAACGCGACGTCCTCCGGCACCAGCGGATTGAGATGATGGCAAACCATCAGCATGTCCAGGTGTTCCGCGATGGTGTTGACGGTGTACGGCCGGGTGGGGTTGGTCGAGGACGGCAGGACGTTGGGGAGCGCCGCAATGCGAATGATGTCCGGCGCATGGCCTCCTCCCGCGCCTTCCGTGTGGTAGGTGTGGATCGTCCGTCCGGCGATGGCTGCGATCGTGTCCTCCACGAAGCCGGCCTCGTTGATGGTGTCGGTGTGGATCGCCACCTGCACATCGAGCCTGTCGGCCGCGCGCAGGCAGGCATCGATCGCCGCCGGCGTGGTGCCCCAATCTTCATGGAGCTTCAACCCGCAGGCGCCCGCGCGGACCTGCTCCTCCAGAGGCGGCTCCGTGGACGCGTTCCCCTTGCCGAGAAATCCGAAGTTCACCGGCCAGGCGTCGGCGGCCTCCAGCATGCGGGCGATGTTCCAGGCCCCGGGAGAGCAGGTGGTGGCGTTGGTGCCCGTGGCCGGCCCCGTGCCGCCGCCGATCATGGTGGTGATGCCGTTTGAGAGCGCCTCGTAAACCTGTTGCGGCGAGATGAAGTGGATGTGGCTGTCTACGCCCCCGGCGGTAACGATGAGATTCTCGCCCGCAATTACTTCGGTCGAAGCACCCACCACCAAGGCGGGATCGACACCATCCATCGTTTCGGGATTGCCCGCCTTGCCCACTTTGACAATCCTCCCGTCGCGAACGCCGATATCGCCCTTGACGATTCCCCAGTGATCGATGATCAGCGCGTTGGTAATGACCAGGTCGAGGGCGCCTTCCGCCCGCGTGGCCCGCGCGCTCTGCCCCATGCCATCGCGAATCACCTTACCGCCGCCAAAGGTGATCTCGTCGCCGTACGAAGTGAAGTCCTTTTCCACCTCGATAATCAGCTCGGTGTCGGCCAGACGCACCCGGTCGCCGGTGGTCGGCCCGTAGAGATCGGCGTAGACGCGCCGCGGGATGGACAAGCTCATTGGTTTCCCTTACCTTGGTGCCCGAAGATCCGGCGCTCTCCGGCGAATTCCACCAGCTCGACTTCTTTTTCCTCGCCGGGCTCGAATCTCACGGAGGTCCCCGCCGCGATGTCGAGACGCATCCCGCGCGCCCGGGAGCGATCGAACTGCAAGGCGTTGTTGACCTCAAAGAAGTGGTAGTGGCTGCCCACTTGAACCGGACGGTCACCCGTTTGGCGGACGGCGACCTTGACCGTCCGGCGGCCCGCGTTGGCGTCGATCGCCTGTGCTTCCAGAAAATATTCGCCTGGTTTCATTGGCATGGACTCACTGAATCGGATCGTGTACGGTAACCAGCTTGGTGCCGTCCGGAAACGTCGCCTCCACCTGGACCTCGTGGATCATGTCGGCAACGCCCGGCATGACATCGTCGCCGGTCAGAATTCTCGTTCCCAGGGTCATGATATCGGCCACCGATTTGCCGTCACGGGCCCACTCGAGGATCTCCGCCGTCAGGATGGCGATGGCTTCCGGGTAATTGAGCTTGAGGCCTCGCGCGCGGCGTTTCCGCGCGACATCGGCGGCCACATAGATCAACAGCCGCTCCTGCTCTCTTGGGGTCAGATGCATTCCATCTCCTACTTGAGTTTCCTCGGAGGCACCGCGTCTTCGCCGGTCAGAAAACGCCTGGCTATCTTCCAGAATCCGGCGAGCGTGGCCGGTAAGCTGCTAGCCGCAGTGCTCAAGCCCCGTACCATGACTCCGTCGGCGGCAAGCGCACTAGCTCCCCATATAGTACATCCCGGGCGCGACTCGTGGACCGCGATTTCGCCGAGCTGATGCTCGAGTTCCCGCAGCTCCGGCGCGGGCCGGCCTACCTGAATGGCGTAGAAGCTTGTCATGTATGTGTAGCCGCCCAGGCGGGCCGGGGAGCCGGGCGGCGCGGTGTCCGGTTCGAGGCAGAAGTCCTCGAATACTAACGGGCGCAGGCTCGATTCGATCCTCGTTCGCAGCCGCAGGCTTTCAAACGCGAATTGCTCGCCCATGGCCTGGCGGCCCGGTGCCATCGTTTCCCACGCAAATAACGACGCGCGTTCCGCCAGCCAGATGGTGGTTCGCTGCGCGTGCCGCGATCCGGTGAATGGAATCACGGCATCGGGAAGGTATTCCAGCAGTCCGCTGTCTTCCACCCGGATCGTCACCTCCTGCTCCGAATCGGCCAGGCCCGGGCGGTGCCGGTACAGCCTGGAGGCGCCAGTGGTAGTGATCTGCGCGCGCGCGCCAGGTCCCACGTGAACGTCGAGCGACAGAGTGTCTCCCGCCAGCACGCCGCCCGAGACGTTGTGCAGGTGGACCAGTGCTCCTCCGTCGGCAAGCGGAAACGCGCGAATCACTCTCCACGGCGGTTCCTGCGAGCCGAGCCGCAGCCGGGTCTTGCCGCGGCAGGCCTCGAAGCGAAGTTCCAGGCGCGCCTTCAACTGATGAACAGGCGGGTTTCCATCCACGCGTGCCGCATCGAGGCCAGTTCGGGAAGAGGAGTGAAGCAGGGGCACTCGAGTCTCTCTGATTTTGACACGGCATCCAGGATCGCCGGTCTGAGATTCCAGATCAATCGCCCGGCCGCCACTTGGCCGAGCGGCATGAGGCGTTGGCAAGCCGAAACCAGGCCGGTCACCGATTGCTGAAGATACGCTTGCGCGAGCGGCTCCCCGGGAATCGCCAGCGCCGCGCCCGCCGCGCCGAATGCTACGGGATAGTGCAGCTCCGGGCTGAGGCGCACGCCGCTGAGCGCCTGGAACAACCCGGTAAATCGGCGTCCCATCTTCAACGACGCTTCGCGCGACTCCCTCGCCGGCCGCCGCGCGCCAAACTCGGCGCTCAGCGCTTCCAACTCACCGCCGCGGCGGGCCTCGCGAACGAACGCGGCTTCCAGGCGGCCGGCTTCCGCGAGGTAATCGCAGAAGAAGGCGGCCAGGTTGTGTGGCGCGAGAATACCGTCTTCCACCAGTGCTTCCAGCCCGAACGAATGGGACGCGCCACCCACGGGTAACGCGGAGTCCGCCAGTTGAAGCAGCTCGAGCAGCACTCCATCATGGTATCCCGGATGCCAGAAGCGCTCCCCTATAAAAATTTTTTGGCGCGGCTATCAGAAGATCTGTTGACTGATTTGTGACGGACCGTGATAGTCTACTCCCATACCAAAACTCGAGGGTTTACCGACCCGACCATAATTTAGCCGCTCCTCGTCAGTAGCGACGCTTGATCTGGCTCTGTCTGCCACCCGCATGATTCGGGATCTGCCGGCACTGGGTGAAAGCCCCGCAGATCACCGCTGGCAGCCTTTCGGCCGCCGGAAATGAGGAATAGTGACGAGGACTTGTAGCCTAAAACTGCTTTTGTCTTTTTTCCTGACGACTCTGGCCCTTCCCCTAACGGCGCAGGTCAAGCTGGGACCAGTGACCATCGGTGGCGGGTTGCGTACCGATTACACCCACACCGAACCAGACTCGGGCGATCCCACCGATAAGTTCAGCCTGGATAGCGCCCGCTTGTATGTGAACGGCTCCGTCACCGACCAGATCAAGATCATGTTCAATACGGAATACGACGGCGCCACCAACAAGATCGGCGTACTGGATGCCGTTGGTCGTTTCGAGTTCTCTCCGCATTTCAACATCTGGGCAGGCCGGGTTCTGCCGCCCAGCGATCGCGCCAATCTTGCTGGGCCGTACTTCAACAACCACTGGGCCGTGTACACGGACGGGATACAGAACGGCCATCCTTCCGTCTTCCAGGGCCGCGATAACGGCGTGGTCTATTGGGGCGATTTCCTGAACAAGGTGATGAAGGTCTCCGCCGGCGCCTTCGACGGCCAGTCTGCCGACGGCAGGCCGGGTGTCATCGGTGCATTCCGCACCCAGTTGGATTTCTGGGACAAGGAAGACGGCTACTACCTGAACAGCACTTACTACGGCGACAAGAACCTGCTGGCTATCGCAGGCGCCACTCAGGTGCAATCCGGCGCCACCGCGACCACCGTCGATTTCGTGATGGAGCGGAAGCTCTCCAACATGGGCGTGGTCACCGTCGAAGGTGAGTATGCCAACTACAACCGCCTGGGCGGCTATGATCCGAGATATCCCAAGAGCCAGGGCGAATACGGTCTGGCCAGCTATATATTTCCGAAGGCCGTGGGTCCCGGAAAAGTTCAGTTGTTGGGCAAGTACGCCAAGGCCGATTTTACTCGCGGCGCTCTCCCCAGCTACAACCAGAAGACCACCGAGGTGAACCTGAACTATCTCATCAAGGAGTTCAACGCCCGCGTGATGACCTTCTACAAGCACACGGCTTTCAATCACGGCAAGCCCGATTCCTGGCAGGCGGGAGTGGGGCTGCAGCTTCAGATGTAACTTATCGCAAGGCAGATTACGAAAGGCGAATTACCCATGAAACGTAGAGCAACGATCGCTTGGTTGCTGGCGGTCGGCAGTGTCTTCTCCACGGCCGCCCGGGCGCAGAATACGATCAAGGTAGGTGTCCTTCACTCGCTGTCGGGGACCATGGCCATCAGCGAGACTACGCTGAAGGATACGATCCTCATGATGATCGAAGCCCAGAACAAGAAGGGCGGCTTGCTCGGCAAGAAACTGGAGCCGGTCGTGGTCGACCCCGCCTCGAACTGGCCCCTGTTCGCGGAAAAAGCGGCGCAACTGCTCGAGAAAGACAAGGTGGCCGTGGTCTTCGGTTGCTGGACCTCCGTGTCGCGGAAATCCGTGCTGCCTGTCTTCGAGAAAGACAATGGCCTTCTCTTCTATCCGGTCCAATACGAGGGAGAAGAGTCCTCGAAGAACGTGATCTATACCGGCGCGGCCCCGAACCAGCAGGCCATTCCGGCAGTGGACTATCTCATGAAGGAGGTCGGTGTCAAGCGGTGGGTGCTCGAGGGCACCGACTATGTCTATCCCCGTACCACCAACAAGATCCTCGAAGCATACTTACACTTGAAAGGCGTCAAGCCGGAAGATATCTCGATCAATTACACCCCGTTCGGCTACTCCGACTGGCAGACGCGCGTGGCCGCCATCAAGAAGTTCGGCTCGGCCGGCAAGAAGACCGCCGTGGTCTCCACCATCAATGGCGACGCCAACGTGCCGTTCTACAAGGAGCTTGGCAACCAGAAGATCTCCGCGGAAAACATCCCCGTGGTCGCCTTCTCGGTGGGCGAAGAGGAATTGTCGGGTGTCGACACCAAGCCGCTGGTGGGCCACTTGGCCGCCTGGAACTATTTCGAGAGCGTCAGCAACCCGGCCAACAAGGCCTTCATCGACCAGTGGCATGCCTTCATCAAGAACAACAAGCGGACAACCAACGATCCCATGGAAGCGCACTACATCGGCTTCAACCTGTGGGTCAAGGCCGTGGAGAAGGCCAAGACCACCGACGTGAGCAAAGTGATCGCCGCACTCCCCGGCCTGGAGACTCCGAACCTGACCGGCGGCACCGCCAAGGTGCTGCCGAATCACCACATCACCAAGCCGGTTCTCATCGGCGAAGTGAAGGCCGACGGGCAGTTCAATGTGGTTTGGAAATCCTCGGGCGAGGTGCCGGGAGATGCCTGGTCGGATTACCTGCCGGGCAGCAAGGACATCGAGGCCGACTGGGTGACCCTGAATTGCGGAAACTACAATAAGATAACCAAGAAGTGCTCGGGCCAAAACTACAAATAGGGAAACGGTGGACTGGCGGGCGCTGGCATCTTCTGCTTCTGCCCGCCTTTTTGGTTGTTCCCAGCCATGCACAAAAGACCGACGATGCCGCCTTTCTGGCGGCCGTCGCCGAGCTGCGTGAAGCGACGTATTCCGATAAGGCCGCCATCGCCGAGAGGCTGATTAACGGCGGCCACCCCCGCGTTCGGGCTACCCTGACCGCCATGTTCGAGGATCGCCTCGCCTTTCGGAACGCGGACAATCGTGCGTTCATCCTCAAGTCGGCCGAGGGCGATCCGGCGGTGTTGATCGATCCGCTGACGCTCAAGGAAGCGGGACAAGCCCCTGCCGACGCTGTCACCAAAGTCGGCACCAACAACACCCTGCGGCGGACGCTTCGCACCGCTCTGGCACGCTATTCGCTCGCCAGCGCCGATGCTTCGGTGCGCCTGGACGCGGTGCGGGAGATCTCGCAATCGCTCGACGAAGGCACCCTCGCCCTCCTGCGCGACCGGAACGCCCTGGAGACCGATGCACGTGTCCGGAAGGAGATCGCCGCCAGCCTGGCCATGGGAGCTTTGGACAGCGACGATGCGCAGGCCCGTCTCAAAGCCGTCCGCACTCTCAATGGCAGCTTGAACCAGGATGTCCGCAACCGTCTCGCCCGGCTGGTGGATGAAGAACACGACGCAGCGGTGAAAAGCGCCGCGTCCGCTGCGGTCGCGAAAATCGACAGTTGGCGCGGGTTTTACGGGGCCATCGAGACCATGTTTTTCGGTCTGAGCCTTGGTTCCGTGCTGGTCTTGATTGCCATCGGGCTGGCCATCACGTTTGGCGTGATCGGTGTCATCAACATGGCCCACGGGGAACTCATGATGCTCGGCGCCTACACCACCTACGTGGTGCAGACCGCCATGCCCGGCCACATTGGCATCTCGATCCTGGTGGCGATTCCTGCTGCCTTCCTGGTTTCGGGACTTGTCGGTATTCTCATGGAGCGCTCGATCGTCCGCTTTCTCTACGGACGGCCGCTGGAGACCCTGCTGGCGACGTTCGGCGTCAGCCTGGTTCTGCAGCAGGCCGTCCGCTCCATTTTTTCGGCCTTGAACCGCTCGGTAGTGACCCCTGATTGGATGAGCGGCTCCCTGCGAGTGAACGACGCGCTCGCCATCACTTACAACCGCCTCTACATCGTCCTGTTCACGCTGATCGTCTTTCTGGCGGTGGTGCTGGCGCTCAAGCGCACGCGCCTGGGCCTCAATATCCGCGCCGTCTCGCAAAATCGTGCGATGGCCAAGGCGATGGGGATTCGCACCGAATGGGTGGACGCGATGACGTTCGGCCTGGGGTCGGGCATCGCCGGCGTAGCCGGAGTCGCGCTCAGCCAGTTGACCAACGTCGGCCCCAACCTGGGGCAGTCTTACATTATCGATTCCTTCATGGTGGTGGTGTTTGGCGGGGTGGGAAATCTCTGGGGCTCCCTCATCGGCGGGCTGTCCATGGGGATCGTCAACAACCTGCTCGAGCCTTACACCGGCGCCGTGCTCGCCAAGATCCTGCTGCTCGTGGGGCTGATCTTTCTCATTCAGGTGCGGCCCCGTGGTTTGTTCCCGCAGACCGGCCGGGCCGCGGAGGACGAGTAGTGGGCTCGCGCCTCTGGCATGCGGCGGAACGCGGCGAAGTCTGGCTTGCGGCGGTGCTCGCACTGGCGGCCCTCGCCGCGCCGGTCCTCAACCTGCTCGTGCCCGCGACCTCCAGCCTGCATCTTTCCACTTATGGAATCACGCTCATCGGAAAATACCTGTGCTACTCGATGCTGGCGCTGTCGGTGGACCTGATCTGGGGCTACTGCGGAATTCTGAGCCTGGGCCAGACGGCGTTCTTTTCCCTGGGCGGATACGCGATGGGCATGTATCTCATGCGGCAGATCGGTCCGCGCGGCGTCTACGGCGATCCGATCCTTCCCGACTTCATGGTGTTTCTGAACTGGAAATCGCTACCCTGGTTCTGGCAGGGCTTCAACCATTTCCCCTATGCGCTGATCATGATGGTAGCGGCACCCGGCGCGCTGGCGCTGGTGTTCGGGTGGTTCGCCTTCCGCTCGCGCGTGAGCGGCGTGTACTTTTCGATCATCACGCAGGCACTGACCTACGCGCTGATGCTGGCGTTCTTCCGCAACGACATGGGATTTGGCGGAAACAACGGGTTCACCGACTTCAAGGACATTCTGGGTTTCGATCTGCACTCCGATGGCACGCGCGTGGTACTGCTGGTCCTCACCGTGGCGGCGCTCGCGGGAAGCTATCTCCTTTGCCGCTACCTGGCCGGTTCCCGCGCCGGACGCGTGATGCGCGCCATCCGGGACGCCGAGAGCCGGACGCGCTTTCTGGGTTACCCGGTGGAATCCTACAAGTTGTGGGCGTTTGTCCTGTCGGCCGGGATTGCCGGCATTGCGGGCGCTCTCTACGTCCCCCAGGTGGGGATCATCAACCCGAGCGAGTTTGCGCCCATCAATTCCATCGAGGCCGTCATCTGGGTCGCGGTGGGAGGCAGGGGCACTCTCTACGGGGCCATCGCCGGCGCGGTACTGGTTAACTATGCCAAGACTTATCTGACCGGCGCGTTTCCGGAGGTGTGGCTGTTCGCGCTCGGCGCCTTGTTCGTGTGTGTCACGCTCTTCCTGCCGCGCGGGCTCGCCGGCCTGCTGCCCGGCCGGGCGGAGCGCAACGGTGAGAAAGGATCGCCGAAGCGCGCCCTGGTGGGTCTTTCCCCGGGGCGGGCACAGAATAAATGAGCACCCACGACCACAGACTGTACCTGGATGAAGTCACGGTCAGCTTCGACGGCTTCAAGGCCCTGAATCAGTTGTCACTCTACGTGGATCCCGGCGAGCTGCTCTGCATTATCGGACCTAACGGAGCGGGCAAGACCACCATGATGGACGTGATTACCGGAAAGACCCGGCCGGATTCCGGCACGGTGTTTTTCGGCAACACCATCGACCTGCTGACCCTCTCCGAAGCCCAGATCGTCGCCGCGGGGATCGGGCGGAAGTTCCAGAAGCCGACCGTGTTCGAACAATTGACGGTCGCCGAGAACCTCGAATTGGCCCTGGCCGGGAACCGTTCCTTTCTCCTAGCCTTGCGCGCGCGCACGTCAACCGCCCAAAGAGCGCGCATCGAAGAAGTGCTCGGCATCATCGGTCTCACCGAGCAGCAGAATGCGCTGGGCAGAGTGTTGGCCCACGGGCAGAAGCAGTGGCTCGAGATCGGAATGCTGCTGATGCAGAATCCGGAACTGCTGCTTGTGGACGAACCGGTTGCCGGCATGACGCCGCAGGAGATCGAGCGGACCGCCGAATTGCTGGTTTCGCTCTCGGGCGATCACTCGGTGGTGGTGGTCGAACACGATATGGCCTTCGTTCGCTCGATTGCCCGGCGCGTGATCGTGCTTCACGAAGGCAGCGTGATCGCCGAGGGCGGCATGGATGCCGTGCAGAGCAATCCTCGCGTGATTGAGGTTTACCTGGGAGAATGAGCGTGCTGGAAATCCGCGGCCTCAATCACTTTTACGGAGGCAGCCACACTCTCTGGGACGTGGATCTGGATGTTCGTGCCGGTTCCCGCATGTGCCTGATGGGGCGGAATGGCATGGGGAAATCCACGCTCCTCAAATGCCTGATGGGGCTGCAGCCTGTCCACTCCGGCAGTATCAGCTTTGAGGGCGCGGACCTTCGCAAGTGTCCGGCGGAGGCGAGGGCGCAATTGGGCGTCGGCTATGTTCCTCAAGGGCGGGAGATCTTTTCGCATCTCACCGTGGAGGAGAATCTGCGCGTCGGCCTCGGCGTTCGCAAGAACGGTCCGCGTTCCATCCCGGACCGGATCTTCGATCTGTTCCCGGCTCTGAAGACGATGCTGAAGCGTCTCGGCGGGGATCTTTCCGGCGGCCAACAGCAGCAACTCGCGATCGGCCGGGCTCTGGTGCTCGAGCCCAAGCTCCTCATCCTGGACGAGCCTACCGAGGGGATTCAGCCCAATATCGTCCACGAAATCGGCGACATCATCCTGAAGCTGAACCGGGAACAGGGACTCACCGTGCTGCTCGTGGAACAGAAGCTGCCCTTCGCCCGTCGCGTGGCCAGCGAATTCTGCATTCTCGGCAAAGGCCGGCGGGTCGCCGCCGGGTCAATCGAAGAGCTCACCGACGACGTGGTGCGAACGCACCTCAGCGTGTGACCGGGCACCATGCTAAACTAAGTGCGCCGAACTCCACCTGGAGGCGGGGGACCCGAGATTTTGGGGCGCAGTCCGCAACGGACGGAGTACTTTCAAGCTCCAGCCCGACAGCTAACCTCGCAGGCGCAGTTGAAAGTCACCCCCATGGGTGAACCGGGAGAGTCAAGTCCGTGACATCCGAGCAGCGGCCGGCAGCGGTCAAAGTGGTAGTCGCCACCACCGTAATGCTGTCGTTCATCTCCTTCTGGCGCGCGGCCGCCATCGTCCTCAGCGATCTGGCCAGCAGCGCCTATTATGTCGGCGGAATCGCCGAGGGCGCCATCGGGAAGGCCGCGCCATGGTTCATTCTGGCGATCATGCTGTTCTCCTACGCCGTGCGCGCCATCTACATCGAGAGCTGCTCGATGTTCGTACGCGGCGGCGTATACAAGGTTGTTCACGAGGCTCTCGGGGGAACCCTCGCCAAGTTCTCCGTTTCCGCGCTGATGTTCGACTACGTGCTCACCGGTCCGATCAGCGCGGTCAGCGCCGGTCTGTACCTCGGAGGCTTGATCAACGAGCTCGGCGAGCACATCCACAACCCCGGCCTGAAAGTGTACCCGCCGCACTTCGCCGCGGGCTTCGCCGTGGTGGTCACCCTGTATTTCTGGCGCAAGAACATCATCGGCATCCACGAATCCAGCACCAAGGCGCTGCGCATCATGCAGATCACCACCACCATGGTGGTCATCCTGATCGTCTGGTGCCTGGCGACGATCCTCAAGAACGGCTATCAGCCGGTTCCGCTGCCCACGCTGGAGAACCTCCACTTCAATCCGGATGCGCTCGGCTGGCTCAAGGGAACGGTCGCCCCGTCCATTACCGCCATCGCCATCCTGATCGGCCTGGGGCACTCGTTGCTGGCCATGAGCGGCGAGGAAAGCCTGGCCCAGGTCAACCGCGAGATCGCGCACCCGAAGCTGAAGAACCTGGAGCGTGCGGGCTTCGTGATCTTCATCTACAGCATGCTGTTCACGTCGCTGGTCTCCTTTTTCGCCGTGATGATCATTCCGGACCAGCCGCGGCAGCAGTTCCTCGACAACCTGATCGGCGGGCTCTCGATGTACCTGATCGGGCCGGTGTCGCTGCGTCTTCTCTTCCACGGATTTGTCGTGCTCGTGGGAGCGCTCATCCTCTCCGGGGCGGTGAACACCGCGATCATCGGCTCCAACGGCGTCCTCAACCGCGTCGCCGAAGACGGCGTGCTACCCGATTGGTTCCGCCACCCGCACAAGAAGTTCGGCACCACGTCGCGCCTGATCAACCTCATCGTGGGCCTGCAACTTTTTACGATCATCATCAGCGGCGGCGACATGGTGATGCTCGGCGAAGCCTATGCCTTCGGCGTCGTCTGGAGCTTCGCCATGAAGGCGCTCAGCGTGCTGGTGCTCCGCTACCGGCAGCCCGCGGGCCGCGAGTGGAAGGTGCCGCTGAACTTCTACATCGGCAAGACGGAGATACCCGTCGGACTGTTCCTGATCACGGTGGCTCTCTTCGCGCTCGCCGTCATCAACGTGCTCACCAAGAAAGTCGCCACGATTTCAGGCCTCACTTTCGCCGTCATCTTCTTCGTCGTCTTCGAGCTGAGCGACCTGTACAACCGGAAACATCGCGCCGGGCACGCGCAGGAGATGGAAAAGTTCCGCCTGGACACGCACGACGATGTCAACAAGGAGGTCGTGAACGTCCGCCCCGGCAACGTGCTGGTCGCCGTGCGCAATCCCAACCGGCTCCAGCACCTGGCGCGCATTCTGCAGAAGACCGACACCCGCAAGATGGATATCGTGGTGCTCAGTGTCCGCCGCGTGACCCAGGCTGCCAGCGGCGAGTTTGGTCTGGATACGGCCCAGATTTTCGCCGACGCCGAAAGCCAAGTGTTCACCGCGGTGGTCTCACTGGCCGAAAAGGCCGGAAAGCACGTCGAGCTGATGGTGGTGCAGGGCAGCGATCCTTACGAAGCCGTGGTGCAGACCGCCGCGCGCCTCCAGAGTTCCCGCATCGTGATGGGACTCTCGCCGAAGCTGACGCCTTCGGAGCAGGGCGCACAGGTCGGCGTCTACTGGGAATCGCTACCCGAGCCGCGCCCGTCCCTTTCGCTCGAGATCGTGCTCGAAAACCAGAAGGACGTGGTTTTCTTCAACCTCGGCCCGCATCCGCCGCGCCTCTGGCCCGAGGACATCGACCTTGCCCACAAGCTTTGGCTCGATCTCAGCTCTCGCGGACCGGGCGCCCGGCTGCATCATCGCGACGTGATCGGCGTCGCGCTCCGGCGTATGAATGCCGAATTGAACTCGGCCCGCGCCCAGGAAGTGCTGGACGACATCATGCGCGAGGTGCAGGAGCCGGGGCACTAAGCCACCGCATAGGAGGTCGCCCAGCTTGATAACATGCTCATTCTATGAATCGCCGAGCCTTTCTTTCCAGCGGCGCCGGAGCGGCCATCCTGGCCGGCGCCGCCGATGCGCCGAAGAACGCCATTATCGAGTTGCGACGGATCCAACTGCGCAACTCCCCGGATAACCAGCGTCAGCGCAACGCGGAGTTCCTCCGGGAGCAACTCGCCGCTTTTCAACGCGGCGGAGCCGGACCCACCGGCGCATGGGCGTCGAGCATCGCACCGGCCGGCCCGTTCCTGCTTACACTTGTTTCCTACCCTTCCTTCGGCGCCATCGAGCAGATTCACGCCAAACTTGCCGGCGACGGCGCCTACCAGAAGGCGCTGGACGCCTTCAACAGCCAGCCCGGCCTCAACTACGAGCGCATGGAGAGCAGCATCCTGCGCGCCTTCGACGGCTACCCGGCGGTGGTTCCTCCTTCGAACGACGGCAAACGCCCCGCCCGCCTTTTCGAGGTGCGCACCTACGAATCGAACAACACGTCCACCCTGCGCCGCAAGGTCAAGATGTTCAACGACGGCGAAATCGGCGCTTTCCAGCGGGCCGGCGGCCAGCCGGTTTTCTTCGGAGAAACCATTGCCGGACCCAACCAACCCAGCCTGACCTACATGCTTTCCTACGAGGACCTCGCGGGCCGCGACAAGGTCTGGAAGGCTTTCGGCGCCGACCCGGAGTGGCAGAAGCTGCGCGTCACTCCCGGCCTGAGCGACGCCGAAATCGTCTCGAATATCAGCAACTACCTGGTCACCCCGCTCCCGTTTTCTGCGATCCGGTGATGGTGCCACCTTACCTCTCGTTTAAACTGAAATCGGAACCGTATGCCCGCTGACACGCCACGGTCCACTGCCGCTAAGGTAGTGGTCGCGACCACCGTTGCTCTCTCATTTATTTCTTTCTGGCGTGCCGCAGCCATCGTACTCAGCGACCTCGCATCGTCCGCCTTCTACGCCGGCGGCATCGCCGAGCACGCCATCGGCAAGAGCGCTCCGTGGTTCATTCTCGGCGTGATGCTGTTCAGCTTCGCCGTGCGCTCCGTGTATATGGAATCGAGCAGCATGTTCGTGCGCGGCGGCGTCTACGTGGTGGTCCGCGACGCCATGGGCCCCTTCGTGGCGCGGATCTCGGTCTCCTCGCTGATCTTCGACTACATCCTCACCGGTCCCATCAGCGTGGTTACAGCCGGTCAATACATCGGGCACCTCGTCAATGAGGTGTCGGATATGACCAGCCTGGGGCCGCACATCAACACCAACCTTTTCGCAGCCGGGTTCGCCGTGGTCGTAACCATATGGTTCTGGTGGAAGAACATCGAAGGCATTCACGAATCCAGCAGCGCCGCCCTGCGCATCATGCAGATCACCACGGTAATGGTGGTCGCCTTTCTGCTCTGGTGCCCCATCACCCTCCTGCTCATGCCCAAGGTGACGTTGCCGCCGTCACCCACGCCCGCCAATTTCCATTTCGCTCCCGAGGCGCTGGGATGGTTCCGCGGAACCTTCTGGCCGCAAATCGGCGCGGTGGCGATCATCATCGCTTTCGGCCATTCGCTGCTCTCCATGAGCGGTTTTGAAACCCTGGCCCAGGTCTATCGCGAAATTGCCTATCCCAAGCTGAAGAACCTGCGCTACACCGGCAACCTGGTCTGCATCTACGCCGTGTTCTGCACCGGCGTAATCACCCTGTTCGCGGGCATGATCATTCCCGATGCGCAGCGCGCCGCCTACGCGGACAACCTGCTCGGCGGACTCGCCATGCATCTCGCCGGACCCGCGTACCTGCGTCTCGGTTTTCACATCTTCGTGGTCATCGTGGGCACGCTGATTCTCTCGGGAGCCGTGAATACGTCGATCATCGGCGCCAACGGCGTGATGAACCGGATCGCCGAGGACGGTGTTCTGGTCGACTGGTTCCGCAAGCCTCACAGACGCTTCGGCACGACCTTCCGGATCATCAACCTGATCGTCCTGCTGCAGATTTTCACCATTCTGCTCAGCCGCGGCGACGTCTACCTGCTGGGCGAGGCCTATGCGTTCGGCGTGGTCTGGAGTTTCTTTCTGAAGTCGCTCGGCGTACTGGTGCTGCGCTACCACCGCCACGACCAGGAATACAAAGTACCGTTCAACCTGCACATCGGCGGCCGCGAATTGCCCATCGGCCTGGCCGTGACCACGCTCACCCTTTTCCTGGTGGCGATCGCCAACCTGTTCTCCAAGGAAGTCGCCACCAAGAGCGGTGTCGCGTTCACCGCGGTTTTCTTTGTCATTTTCACCATCTCCGAGCGCATCAACGCGAGGAAGATGGCGGATAAGAAGCACGGCCTGGAAGAGTTCAATCTGGACATGCAGCCCGACGTCACTCCCGCGGGTGTGCATGCCCGCCCCGGCTGCGTGCTGGTCGCCGTCCGCGACTACAACCACATGGCGCACTTGCAGAGCGTGCTCCATAAGACCAATCCGCGCCGGCACGATATCGTGGTGATGACCGTGCGGCCGGTTTCCGCGGGCGCCGGCGAGTACGAGCTGAGCGATCAGCAGCTCTTCTCCGACTACGAGAAGGAGCTGCTCTCCCGGGTCGTGTCGATGGCCGAAAAGCAGGGCAAGACCGCGGACCTCCTGGTTGTCCCGGGCGTGGACCCATTCGACGCCATGGTGCAGACCGCGGCCAAGCTGAAAGCATCCCGCCTGGTGACGGGAGTCTCCGCGCGGATGGACAGCGAAGAACTGGCGCGGCGGATTGGCCTTGCCTGGGAGAATCTACCCGAGCCGCGCCATGCCTTCTCGCTGGAAATCATCACGCTGGGGCGCCCCAGCGTTTACGTCAACCTGGGTCCTCACCCGCCGCGCCTGTGGCCGGAAGACCTGGATCGCGCGCACGAGTTGTGGCTCCGGCTTCAACAGGACTTCGGGTCGCGCCTTCACCACCGCGACGTAGTCGGCGTGGCTCTCCGCCGTCTGGAGCGCGACCTCACCGGTGAGCGCAGATCCGAGGTTCTCGACGATCTCGACAACGAGCTTCGCAAGTAGTCCCGCCGGCCAGTCCTGAAGATTTTGCTAAGATTCGCTTAGACTTGGTGCCTGCACGCGCACAATACGAGTTCGGCCCTGGCGTCTTTCTCAAAATGGGCGATTGCGATCGCCACATGGCGGAGGCCCTTCATCGTGCCGAAGCCGGCAACCTGGATGCCGCCTTCCAGCACCAATGGGACGACCTCCGCGCGGACCCCCGGTTCGACACATGCCTGGCGCGCATGGGCCTGCCATGAATCCGGGCCGCGCACGGCTTGGCGCACTGCTGGTACTGACCGCCAACCTCGCGATTGTCGGAAGCCTCTTCGGCGTCGAGTACTCGGCTTACAACGGGTCGATCGAAGGCACCTTCATCGCGCTGGCCCGGCTGATGAACAAGTATCCCGGCCAGTGGCAGTGGTGGCCCTTCTGGAACGGAGGCCTGCCGTTCGAGACCACGTACCTGCCGCTCCAGCAATGGGTCGTTGCGGGCTTCAGCCTGGCGACCGGCCTTAGCGCCGCCCGCTCCTTCCATGTGGTCACGGCGGCGGTCTACGCCTGCGGGGCTCTCAGCGTGTACTGGATGGCGCTGGAATTCAGCCGGCGATCGTTTGCCAGCCTGATCGCGGCGCTGGCGTATTCCTGCATCTCCGTCTCCGCCCTGCTGGTGCCGGCGATCGCCGCCGATTCCGGCGGCGCATGGAATCTCCGCCGTCTCCAGATCCTTGTGTATTACGGAGAAGCGCCTCACACGCTGGCCCTGGCCCTGCTGCCCGTGGCGATGATCTGCTTCTCGCGCGCCTCGAGCAGCGGGGCGGCGAAGTGGAAGCTTCTGGCGGGCCTCCTCACCGCGGGCGTATTTCTGAGCAATGCATTCGGCATCACGACGCTGGCGGCGGCGCTGGTGTGCTGGACGATCGCGCATGGCAAGCGGGGCAGGCCTGCCGGGCTGGCCGCTGCCGCCATCGTCATCCTCGTGTGCGCATGGATCTCGCCCTGGCTGAGCCCGGCGATGATTCGCGCCATCCGCGCCAACTCGGCAATCACGGGCGGCGACTACCGTTACACGGCTGCAAGCTGGATCGCGCTCGCGGCCTTTCTCGTCCTGTTCCTGCTCGTGGCATGGCTGACGCGCAACCTGCGGCCATACCTGCGCTTCTTCCTCCTCTTCGCCTACGTGCCCACGGCGCTCGTGGTCGCCTGGACGGCATGGAACATCGCCATCGTCCCCCAGCCGCACCGGTATCAGCTCGAAATGGACCTGGCGCTGCCGCCGGCCATCGTGTTCGCGGGCGCCGTCCTTTTGGACCGCGCCGGCGCGAGAGTGCGTGTCGCCGTCACGGCCGGCGTGATTGCCTTGCTTGGCGCGCAGACCATCCACTCAGTGGTCTACGCGCGGCACCTGATCCGCGCCGCGGACCCGGCGCGCCTTGGCGGATACAAGGTGGCCCGGTGGCTCGACCGGAACCGCCCGGGCCAACCGGGCTTCATCGCGGGCTCGGCCGGGTTTCTGTACAACATGTTCACCGACAACCCGCAGATCACCGGCGGGCACAATCAGCACACGGTCAACACGTTCCTGCCGATCGTCGATTACACCATCTACAGAGACGCGAACGCGGGCGATCGTGCCGCCGAATACTCCGTCTTCTGGCTGAAGGCGTTCGGCGCGCACTTCATCTCCGTTCCCGGCCCCGCCAGCGACGACTACTACAAGCCGTTCGTCCATCCGCGCAAGTTCGAGGGCGTGCTGCCGCTGGTGTGGCGCGAGGGGGACGACGCGATCTACGAAGTCCCGGCGCGCTCCGCCTCGCCGGCCCACGTGATCCCGCGATCGGCGATGGTGTCTCGGCGTCCGATTCACGGGCTGGACACGGCGCCCGCCGAGGCGTTCGTCGCGGCCCTGGACGACCCGCGCTATGCGGCCGCCACCTTCGAGTGGAAGAGCCTCAGCGAGGCTGAGATCCGGACCACGCTCGATCGCGGCCAGGCGATCGCCGTGCAGATGACGTACGAACAAGGCTGGCAGGCATGGGCGAACGGGCGAAAGCAACCCGTCCACGGCGACGGGATCGGCCAGATGGTGGTCGAACCGGACTGCAACGGGCCGTGCCAAGTCTCGCTGCGTTACACCGGCGGAGCGGAGCACCTCATCACGCGAGGTTTGAGCCTGGGTGCGATGCTGATCGCGGGTGTGTACGGCTGGCGCGGCAAGGCGGGCCAGGAGGCCCGCGTTACTTGATCTTTACCATGACGACGCCGTGGCTCGGCACCGTGGCGCTGAATTCGCCGGACATCTTGCCGAGGTCGGCGTGCTTCCAGAGATCGCGAACCGACTTCGAGCCGGTCACGCCGAGGTCGGTCCACTTCGCGGCGACCTTGGCCGACTCGGCGCCGCGATTGAAGAGGCCTACGGCGCGACCGCCGTCCGAGAGCTCTTTGGACCAGACTTCGAGATCGCCGGTCTTGGCGACGCGCACGCCCTGCTTGCCGAGCTTGTCCTGGTCCACCGCGATGACCTCTTTGTTCATGAGGATCTCAGCGATGGCGGGCTTCATGTCGCGGATGTCGTTGCCGGCGAGGAGCGGCGCGGCGAGGATGCACCACAGGCTCATGTGAGTCTTGTACTCTTCGTCGGTCATGCCGCCGTTGCCGACCTCGAGCATGTCGGGATCGTTCCAGTGGCCGGGGCCGGCGAACTTTTCGCGGCCGAGCTGCTGTTCGAATCCGATGCGCTCCATGGACTGCCAGCGGTCGGAGATATCGCCGGTGGTGCGCCAGAGGTTGCCGCCGACTTTTTCGCCCCACTCGCCGACGTCGCGCTGGCCGTACTGGCAGAGGCTGTACATGATCGGCCGGCCGGTATTGAGGAGGGCGAGTCCCATTTTGGCGTAGGCGGCGGCCATGGTGGCCTGGGCCTCGTCGTAGACCTGGCTGGCGCTGCACCAGTCGTACTTCAGGTAGTCGATGCCCCAGGCGGCCCAGGTTTTGGCGTCCTGCTCCTCGTGCTGGAAGCTGGCTTCATAGCCGGCGCAGGTCTTGGGTCCGGGTCCGGAGTAGATGCCGAGCTTGAGGCCCTTGGAGTGCACGTAATCGGCGAGGGCCTTCATGTTGGGGAACTTGTTGTTGGTGCCGATGTTCCCTTGGGCATCGCGATGCGCGGATTCCCAGGTGTCGTCGATGTTGACGTAGATGTAGCCGGCGGCCTTCATGCCGCTGGTGACCATGGCGTCGGCGATCTCGCGGATCATTTTGTCGCTGACCTGGTTGCGGAACTTATTCCAACTGTTCCAACCCATCGGTGGAGTCTTGGCCATGCCGTTGGACTTGACGGGCTGCGGCATGGGGAGGGAGATCGGGGTGGGGCGAGGAGGCAGGGGAGCGGGGGGCTCTGAGGAGACCTTGGCGAGCTCGACGACTTGCGGCGGGCGGTACATCGCAGGCGGAGGGCCACCCGGGGGAGGGCCTCCGGCCGGGGGAGCGCCGCGTCCCGGGCCGCCAGGACCTCCCGGACCGCCGGGTCCGCCGCGTCCGAAGGGTGCGGGCAGCGTGAGCTTCAGCGTGTTGCCTTCGAGGACGCCGGTGTAGGCGACCTTCTGCACGGCGTTATTGCGTCCCGGGCGCTCGGCGTCGAGCGTGAGGGTATTGCCTTCGAGCTTGCCGCCGACGATGGTGTCGGTGGAGCGCGGGCCGAGGATGTATCCGGTGAAGGCGCCGCCGGGGGCCTGCTTCAGGGCCAGGACCATTTCCTGCCCGTTGTCGGCGGTGGATGCGGGGCCGGTCCAGCGGCCGGTCAGGTCGGCTGCATAGACGGAGACGGCGCAGAGCGCCACGAGCGTATATCGCATACGAAAAATCTCTCCAAGAGGATGGTATCAGGATGGCAGCGGGGCAGGCTTTGGACCTGCCCCGCGAGAGTATGTTTCTACCAGAAGAACTTGAACCGCACCTGGATCTGGCGGGGCAGGATGTTCTGGGTGGAAACGTTGGCGGGGATGACGCCGCCGAAGTTGGCATTGTTGGGATCGGTGTTGATGTTGTCGCGGCCGTAGTAGTTGTGGTTGAGGATGTTGAAAGCCTCGAACCCGGCCTGGAAGGAGAATCGGTCGTTGATTTTTGTGCGCTTCAGGATAGAAGCGTCCATTTGCAGGGCGTGGTGGACGCGGATGTTGCCGGAGCGATAGGGGGTAAACCGCGGGGCATAGCTGGCGGTCTCCAGCCAGGCGTAGTTGCCCCAGTTGTTGCTCCAATCGGAGCCGCAGCCGAGGGCCAGGCTCTGCGGTGTGGGTGCGATGGAGCCATCGTTCTGCTGACGCAGGACGCAGGGGTTCCATTCGCGGACGATGTAGGCCTTCCAGTTGACCTCGCCGGAGAAGCCGCCGCCGGGAGTGCGCGGATCCTTGAGCATGATCGCGTTGCTGGGCAGGTTCGCGGGATATCCGCTCAGCGGATCGAGGATGAAGTTGCTGTACTGCCATCCGGAGATCAGCTTCTTGGCGATGCCGTGGGTGTTGGCGCCGAAATGCTGGCCCTCGCCGAAGGGCAGATCGTAAATCGCCGTAAGCTTGATGATCTGCGGGCGATCCAGCGTGTACGGGCCCTGCTGGTAAGTCTTGGTGAAAGTATCGTTGAAGCCCCACTCTTCAACCTGCTTGGACAGCGTGTAGTTGGCCAGCAGCGTGAGTCCCGCGCGGCTCCGCCAGTGCACGTTGATCTGCAGCGAGTTGTACCAGATGCTCGAATCGTTGCGCCCATACTGGGTCATATCGCCGGAGAACTGCGGGAAGGGACGGCTCAGGTTGTAGACCGAGATCGTGTTGGACGTGTAATAGCTGGTGCCGTTGAAGGCGGCGATTCCTTTGAACGGGTTGGGGACTGTCGCGTCGCAGTTGGGGGGCAGGCCGCCTTCCAGCAGGTTGCAGGTTTTGCGCACGGCCAGGGTTGGGATGTTGTACTGCGCGTTCATGTTCAGATTGAAGCTGCGGCTGCCGACGTAGGAAGCGTCGACCATCATGTTCCGGTTGAGCTGGTACTGGAAGCCAGCGGAGAACTGCCAGACGCTGGGCACGATGAATCCGTTGTCGAACCAACTCGGGTTGCGGCCCACGAAGGTCGCCGAACCCGCGGAAGATCCCGTGGGAGACAGGATGCCGGTCGGGTACGGGTTCGAAAGGCTGGTGGCGATGGGAGTGCGGCCGCCGTCGAGCGAGTTTACGACGGTGGTGCTGGTGCTGAAGCCGTTGGTTTGCTGGAAGTCGTTGGTCGGGTTCGAATAGTATTCGCCGAAGCCGGCGCGCAGCACCATCTTTTCGCTGAGCTGGTAGGCGAGTCCCACGCGCGGCTGAACGGCTTGCTTGTACGTGGACCACGGGATCTGCCCCAATCCGCCGCTACTGGCGAACGTGAGGCTGCCTTTCAGGTTTGCCAGGTTGTTGTAGAGCGACTGATACTGGGCTGGAATCTGAGAACCGAGCGCGGCGACATTGGCCATGACAGCCGATGTGATGGAACTGTTCACAGTGGGGTTAAAGGGCCCGTTCTGGCGGCTCCATTTCTCATACTCAGGCGTCAGATAGTCGTAGCGAATACCGAGGTTCAAGGTAAGGCGGCGCGATACCTTCCAATCGTCGTTGAGGTAGAAGGCATAGTACCGCTGCTTCCACCACGGGAACAACGGGTAATTCGAGGATGCGAAGTTGTCCACGGCGCCGCCGTTGATACCCAGCAGAAACGAGGCGTAGCCATCACCCGAGTTGGCATTGGCGCTGGTCCAGGCGTTCTGTGTCCAGGTCGACCGGCCCACGTAGTTCAGGATATTGCCGGTGTTCTGAATCTCGTAGTTGATCTGGCGGATGTCCACGCCGGCTTTCAGGGTGTGGTTGGCGGCCACCTTGGTGGCATTGAACATCGCCTGATAGGTATTGGTGTAGTTGTTGCTCTGGCTGCGGCCGAGGTTTTGGTAATTCTCGAAGTTCCAAATGCCGAAGTAGATCTTGTCCTGGTTGGGCAGTTGTTTGATCAGGTCGGGCGAGATTCCGAGGCTGGTCATGTCGAAACCCGCATTCGCAGCACCGTAGCCTTTCTCGATGAACCGATTGTAGGACGCTCGCGCGTTCAAAATGAACGTTGGCGAGACGGTGCCCACCCAGTCCACTACGTAGCCGTCGTTGATGCGCTGGAACGGCTGTTGGCCGTCGGTGCCGGGCTTGTTGTCGATGCCGTTCACGGCACGGTCTTCGGTGCGGTCGTTGGAGACGTGGCGGAAGAAGGCGCGGTGTTTGCTGCCGAAGAGCCAGTCGAACTTGAGAATGAGGCTGTAGAACTTGTCTTTGTCGTAGTAGGCGGGAAGGTAGAGGTCGCAGGTGGCGTAACGGCATCCGGGCGCGGAAGGCTGGTTGGGAAGCGGCATGTACTTGGTCACGTTGGCCGCGATGGGGTTGATGCGGTTGGCCGGGATGATATTGCCGGGGAACGGCTGGCGGGGCACGATGGTGTTGCCGGCGGCGTCATACTGCGCGGTGAAGGGATCGTAGATGGTGATCGCCTGCCCCTGGGAGTTGACGAGTTTGGAGAAGTCGCCGGTACGCATCTCGGCGGTGGGCCAGGAGACGATTAGCGGGTTGGGCGTGCCTTCGCGGTAGGGCTCGAACGCGCCCATATAGAAGAGTTTCACCGGGCTGTTTTTGGTCAGCAGTTTCGGAAAGTAAATGGGCCCATCGGCCTGGAAGCCGTATTGATCCAGGTAGTGCGCCGGACGGGGCGCACCGCCGGTGGGATTGGCGGCGGTCGCCGGAATGGCGTTGTTCTGGAAGGTATTGGCATCCAACTGCGACCGGCGCATGAATTCGTACGCGGTTCCGTGATGCTGCGCGCCGCCGCTTTTGAGCACGACGTTCATGATGCCGCTGCCGGTGTGGCCGTACTCGGCGTTGTACATGTTG
>DATJYJ010000584.1:0-8660 GCA_035578025.1 Verrucomicrobiia bacterium | reverse complement strand
GGAGTCCCTACAGCGCCGAAGTAGCCGGGCGATACCACGCAGGTGAGCGTCGGCTTGGGCTGCGCGGCGTCCACCTCTCCTTCCAGCAGCACTCCGCGGCGTCCGCTCACGCGAAATGGAACATCCCGGGAGATCCCCACGGCGATCACGCCCGGAACCGACGCCGCACGCTCCAGGGCGCGCTGATGAAAATCGCGGCCGCGTGCTTCGTTGTATCCAAGATCGTTGACGTTGTAGGCCACAACCCCGAGGTGAGCGGCGTCGAATCCCGGATCCATCCGCCCGGCGTCGACCAGGCTGCGCACGAACAGGCTGGCGCCGATCAGCGTGACCAGGGCGAGAGTGACTTGAGCCACGACCAGCGCCGAGCGCAGGGCCCCGGCGCCCCGAAACGCCACGGTGCCGCCGGCGCGCTCCTTGAGGTCGTTGACCAGGTCGCGCCGCGAGGCGCTGAAAGCCGGAACCAGTCCGAAAAGGATCCCGGTGGCCAGCGCGACTCCCATATTGAACGCCAGCACCGGCGGGTCGAATGCGAGCTGAAAAGCTGCGTGGCCGAAGGTGGGCCCGCGCAGCGACCACAGCAGGTCGCGCGCCCAGCGTGCGACCAGCAAACCTGCCACACCGCCGGCCGCCGCCAGCAGCAGGCTCTCCGTAAGAAGCTGGCGCAGCAGGCGCGCCCGCGAGGCTCCCAACGCGAGTCGCAGCGCGATCTCGCGGGTGCGTCCCGCCGCCCGCGCCAGGAGCAGATTGGCTACATTTCCGCAGCCAATCAGCAGCACCAGCACCGACACCGTGAACAGCAGGGCGCCGGCGCGCACGACACCCGGGCGCGTGCGGGCATCCATGGCCGATTCGCTGAGCGGGGTCAGCCGGATGGCGCGTCCGCGGTTCTCATTCGGGAATTGGCGCGCCAGCTCCTGGGCAAGCACGTTCATCGCGGCTTCGGCCTGTGCCATGTTGGCGCCGGGCTTGAGGCGCCCGGCGGCGAAGAACAGCAGCCCGCCGCGCGAGGCCACCTGCGCCGGCGACGGATGAATCACCGGGTAGGACGCGAGCGGAAGAAAGACGTCGGCGCCGGCGAGTTGGTTGATGCCCGCGAATCCTTCCGGCGCCACCCCGACAATCGCGCACGAGTGGCCGTTGATTTCAATCGCCCGCGACGTCACGTGAGGCTCCGCGCCGAACATCCTTCGCCACAGCGCGTAACTGATTACCACCGCGGACGGCGCGCCGGGAGCAGCATCTTCTTCCGGAACAAATCCGCGCCCCATCACCGGCTGCACTCCCAGCGTGTCGAAATAATTCCCGCTGACGAGTTGGGCAATCGCCATCTGCGGGTCGCCGTGGCCGGTAATGCTGACCGTCACCGCGGTGTACAGAAGCACTCCGGAGAATACCGTGTTGTGGTCGCGGTAGTCGCGATAGTTCGGGTAAGAGTTGAGCATCAACCCGGGACTCCGCGGGTCGACCGTGAAAATCGCTGCCAGCGTCGACGGATCGCGCACCGGCAACGGACGCAGAAAGAGGGCGCGGACCAACGTGAAGATCGTCGTATTGGCACCGATGCAGAATGCCAAGGACAAGATGGCTACAGCAGCGAAGCCGCGGCTTTTAAGAAGCCCGCGCCATGCGTAGCGCAGGTCGGAAAGAACCCCCATTCGTCCGTAGGTCGTTACCCCGCAGTATAACAGGTGGTACCAATGAGATTGTTA
The DNA here is from genome assembly GCA_035578025.1 of Verrucomicrobiia bacterium. Lineage (GTDB taxonomy): Bacteria > Acidobacteriota > Terriglobia > Bryobacterales > Bryobacteraceae > Solibacter. The sequence goes on along the minus strand of DATJYJ010000584.1, from coordinate 6,948 downwards.
TACTCGCATTTCGTGCCTCGAAAAATACTGCTGGTGGTTATGGGATGCGCCGCTCTGCTGGGCTGCGGACGGCAGGCGGGCGCCTACGCACCGCCCCCTCAGCAGTCGCTTGCCCTGGGTTTCGACCCAGGCAAGGTCGGAACCTTCGTAGCGATGGACGACCCGTTGGCCGACCAGTACATCGTGCGCGACATCAGTTCGGAACGAGGCTATCGCCGTTGGGCTTTCCTCCATCCGGAGATGCGATTTCAGGTACAGGATGCCAGTCACCTGAAATTTGCCGCGGAATTTGCGCTGCCCGAGGTGACCTTCCACGTCACCGGACCGGTTACGTTTTCGTGCGCGGTGAACGGACAGCCGCTTGGGTCCATGCGCTGCGACCGCGCCGGCGATTGGCGCTTCGAGAAAACAGTGCCTCCCGGCATCGTGGAACCGGACAAGGAGATTCGCGTGACCTTCCAGGCGAGTCCGCGCTGGGTCTCGCCCGAAGACGGCGCGGAATTGTCGTTCTTCTTGCGAAGCGCGGGCTTCACTCAATAAATGCGGGAAGTTGTTTCCATCCTGTTCGGCGCGGCATTCACGGTGGCCGTGTCGATGGCCTTGGGCTCGCTGCTGATCGCTCGCCTGCGAGCGGACTTCTACAGAGGCGAGGCGGCACTGATGTCGTTCGTCGCGGGCGCCGGCCTGCTCAGCTTCGTCGTCACCATGCTGTGCATGGTCCACCAGGCACGGAGAGGCGTGTTCCTGTGGGGCGGGACGGCGGTAATCGCTCTGGCCGTGTGGAGCGCCCGGGGACGCGCGCGGCGCCGCGAACTGCCTGCCGTACCCCTGACCTGGATTGCCGGGTTCTGCGCCGTCTTTCTGATCTTCGGTTTTTACTACTTCGTCAATGCGCTGGCCCCAGAGATCAGCCCCGACGGCAGCGGATACCACTTGGGGAACGTCGCCCGCATCTGGCGCTCGCACGGCTTCGTCTGGGACTACCACAACATGTATGCCTACCTTTCGCAAGGCGTCGAAATGTTGTTCCTGGTGGCTTTCACCTTCGGAAAGCACTCGGCAGCCGCGATGGTTCACCTGGCTTTCTTTTACGCCCTGCCGCTTCTGATGGTCTGCTGGGGCAGGCGCTTCGGGTATTGGAAACCGGCGATCTTCGCCGCGGTCGCGGTTTTCGTGAGCCCTGTGGCCGCTCGAGACGGCACTTCGGCATACAACGATCTCGCGGTTGTCACGGTGATTTTTGCAGGGTTCTACCTGCTTCAGGTATGGGATGAAGATAATAGGCGTAATTTACTGGTTTTGATAGGTTTATTTTCAGGGATCGCTTATGCCATGAAGTACACGGCGTTCCTGGTCCTGCCGTTTGCCGCTGGTTGGCTTGTCTTCCGGCGAAAGCGTCAGGCGGGAAATCTGCTGTGCCTGCTCCTGCCCGCAGGAGTCATGATTGCTCCCTGGGTGATCCGGAACTGGGTCTGGCTGGGCAACCCGGTGGCGCCCTTTCTGAACTCCTGGTTTCCCAATCCTTACTACCATCCGGGCATGGAGCGGATCTATACAGAATCGCTCCGCCATTACTACAACATCAAGCACTCCTGGCAAATTCCCCTGGAACTCACTTTGCGCGGAGGACTTGTCGACAGCCTCTTCGGACCCGTGTTCTTGCTGTTTCCCGCGGCCTTGTTCACCCTTCGCTTGAAGTTCGGAAGGCAACTGCTGTTGGCGGCGCTGGTCTTCGCCCTTCCCGCCTACATGAACGTGGGACCGCGCTTCCTGCTTCCGTGCGCGCCGTTCCTGGCACTGGCGATGGGGCTCGCTCTCGCGGAGATTCCGGGTGCCCTGGCTCTGCTGATGGTTTTTCAGGCGTTCCTGTGTTGGCCGGTGGTGCTCTCGACGTGGTGCACACCCTGGGCATGGCGAATCAGCTCCATTCCCGTGGATGCTGCACTGCGGCGCCAGCCTCCCGACGAATACATCACCAGGTGGATCTCCGACTACGCGCTCAAGCGGCAGATAGAAGCCTTTGTGCCGCCGGGAGAGAAAATCTTCTCGTTCGCGGGCCGCCCGGAAGCCTATTTCGACCGCGACATCGTGGTGTCTTACGAATCGTCGCTCGGCAATCTCGCCCACGCTATCCTCTGGACCCCGCAGTCCTACTTACCTGGCACGCAGCAGCACTTTAAGATCCTGCCGGTAACTACCAGAGGAATAAGGGTGGTGAACTCATCGTACTCGGACGTGTTTTGGACTGTGGCGGAGCTCAGGATCTACTCCAGGGGCAGGGAACTGGCACGCTCCCCCGGGTGGCGGCTGAGCGCCAAGCCAAACGGCTGGGAGGTGCAGTTAGCCTTCGACAACAGTTATGCCACGCGCTGGTCCACCTGGCAGGCGATGTCTCCCGGGGACCGGATCCAAATCGATTTCCCCACGCCCGAGGAGGTTGATGAAGTCGTACTGGAGTGCGAACCGGCGGCTGGCGCGCGGCCGCAGGTGGACATTCTTGAGGGCAGCGGCCATTGGGTGCCGGTCACAGACACCATGGAGGTGGTTCAAGCCGGGCCACCCGAGGGAATCCGCCGCGCGGCCACGCGCGACCTGAAAACTTTAGGTTTTCATTACATCCTTTTGAATGAAAGCGACTTGATTTACGAAGACCTGATCAAAAACCGGCCGTTCTGGGGCCTCACCGAGCTGGCCAAAGCCAATGCAACGCACCTCTACCACATCGATTAACCTGGCGCGCGTCGGCCTGGCGGCATTGTTGGCCTGGAACGTGTGGCGGGCGGTTACGCAGTCCGTAACCGCCGGCGAAGCATTAAATTATGATGGGTTTATCGGACCAGAGTGGAAGGAATCCCTCGCGCGCTTCGACAGCAACAATCATTTTCTCAATACGTTACTCGTCCGAATCTCAACTTGGCGAATCCACTTGACGGAGTTCTCGTTGCGCCTGCCGAGCCTCGTTTTCGGAGCACTATATTTGGTTGCCGTGTACCGCTTGGCGCGGCGCTGGTTTGGCAGCGGGGCGCTCTTCCTGGCAGTGGTGGGTTTGCTTGTGCTGAATCCGCTGGTCGTCGATGCCATGAGTGAGGCCCGCGGTTACGGGATGGCATTGGCCGCCTGGATGTGGGCTCTGGAAGTGGTAACCCGGGAGGAGGACGCCGCGGGAGCATGGGTTGGTGTGCTGCTCGGGCTGAGCGTGGCCGCCAGCCTGGCCTTCGCGGCGCCCGCAGTCGCGTTGATTGTGACAATATATGCCCGCAGGGCAGAGCGGAAACCTGGTCCACAGGTACCACAAGTTGCCTTCCTGACTGCGTTCGTCCTGTTGGCCGTGCCGCTGAATCACGCGGAGATGTCCGTGGTGACTGAGGGCGCAGGCAGCCTCCGGCAGACGTTGAACGAGCTAGCGGCGTCATCGCTGGGAAGCGGTAATGCTGTGTTGGCGGCAGCGGTTCGCGTCGGGGTGGGCATTCTGGCCGCAGCCGGATTGGCGCTCGGGGTCTTCAGACGAAAAACATCGGCCCTCCTTTATGTTTCGGGAACTTCGCTGGTGCTCTGCCTCGCGCTGATGCTGGCGGCGCACCGGTTTGCGCACGCGGCATTCCCCGAAGGCGGAGCACTCTATCTGGTCCCGCTGGTGTCGCTCTTCGTGGCTGCAATGATCGGGCGTTGGGGAGGCGAGGCAGCCCAGTTCACGTTCGTCGCCATCGCCGCGCTGTGTGTCGGCAGCTATGTCAACCAACTTCGGCCGGCATATCGCGGCGCAACCGGTGTCGAGGGAGGGCGGCAACTGGCTCAAGCGCTGCGCGCCGGCGCACAGAATCATGGAGTGAGCATCGGTGCCAGTGCGGATGCGTTGCCGGTGATCAGGTTTTACAGGTGGCGGTACCGCCAGGCAAACTGGGAGACCATCGAAGCGTTGCGTCCCGGGGCATCTTACAGCTACTACGTCCTGACCGCGGCGGATTCACTATTGGTGCGGGAGCGCGGCCTGCATGTGGTGTATAGTGAGCCGGGCTTGACGCTGGCGCAATAGGCGGCGATGCTGCATCGCGGCCATGCTGGTGGTTTTCGGCCACCGGCAAACATCGAAAATCAATCCAACTTATTGAAATCAAATGGGCGGCAGGATGGCCCCTACCGTGCACCACCAGGGGTGCAGTTCGGGAGAACGGCAATGGGACGCAACCAGAAATTCCGGTTTTGGCCAGTCGCGGGTGCAGTGCTGAGCATGGCTAGCCTGCTCACCCCGGCACGCGCGCAGGACCCGGACGATGCCCGGCGCGGCGTGGCCCGCATCAGTTTGATCAACGGCGAGGTTTCCGTGAAGCGCGGCGATTCCGGCGATTGGGTTGCCGGAGTGATCAATGCCCCGCTGATGACCGACGACCACATCGCCACCGGCCCCAACTCCCGGGCCGAGATCGAGTTCGACTCTTCCAACGTGCTTCGCATGGGCGCCAACGCCGAACTGCGGCTGGCCGACCTCGAGTATACCCGCTACCAGATGGAGTTGGCCCACGGGATGGTGACCTTCCGCATGCTGCGCACCACCGATATCAACGTCGAATTGGACACACCGAGCGTAAGCGTGCGCCCTTCGCGGCAGGGAAGCTACCGGGTGTTGGTAAACGATGCCGGGGAAACCGAAGTCACCGCACGCGGCGGCGACGTGGAAGTCTTCACCCCGAAGGGTTCGCAGTGGGTTCGCTCCGGCCAGACCATGATGGCGCGCGGCTCTGCCTCCGATCCCGAGTTCCAGATTGTAGCCGCGGGCCCCGTGGACGATTGGGACCGCTGGTGCGACAGCCGTGACCACAACATACTTCAGGCCAACAGCAACCGCTATGTGCCGAGCGGCGTTTACGGCACCGAAGACCTGGATAGCTACGGCAACTGGGTGAACGTGCCGGACTACGGCAACGTGTGGCAGCCCACGGTGGCTCCGGATTGGTCTCCTTACTCCGCGGGCCGCTGGGTATGGGGCGACTGGTATGGATGGACCTGGGTCAGCTACGATCCGTGGGGCTGGGCGCCCTACCACTACGGACGCTGGTTCCATCCTCCGGGTTATGGCTGGTGCTGGTATCCCGGCGTGATCGGCGTACACCACTACTGGTCGCCCGCGCTGGTCGGCTGGTTCGGTTTCGGCGGCGGGGTCGGGGTGGGGTTCGGATTCGGCAACATCGGCTGGGTTCCGCTTGCGCCTTACGAAGTGTTTCATCCCTGGTGGGGCCGCGGCTACTATGGCCGGCCATTCAACCAGGCCAACGTCAACATCACTAATGTCAACGTGACCAACGTGTACCGCAATGCGCGGGTTACGGGCGGCGTGAACGCCGTCAGGGTGAACGATTTTCAGGCCGGGCGGTTCAACAACATGATCCGGCCGAACGGCAGCCAGATCGGCACCGCGGGTGCGATTCGCGGCATGATGCCGCTGACGCCTTCTTCGGCCAACCTGCGGTTCAGCGACCGCCAGGCGGCGATGGTTCCACACACGAATTCGGCGAACACGCACTTCTTCACCCACCAGACGCCGAATCCGCCGCAGCGGATGGCGTTCGGGCGGACGGGCGGGAATTCGCCCGCGACGCAAGTTATGCCGAACAACGTCTCGCGGGGCGGGGAAGCGTCAGGCACCTTCCGCCGCTTTGGAGCGCCTTCCGGGCAGGGTAACTCGGCGCAGGGCAACATCGCTCAGCGCGGCGGATCAACCGGCCAGAGCCCGGCGGCGCGCAACGATCGGCCATCACCGTCGGCACAGGGTGGATGGAGCCGCTTCGGATCACCCTCCAACGCCAGCCCGGCGCCGCGCTCGGAGTTCCGGCAGAGTCCGCAATCGAATTCCGGCCAGACTTATAACGGCGGCAGCAGCCGGCCAGAGTCGCTGCGCATCTCGCCGCCGGTAGTGCGCGAGCGGCAGGGCCAGCCGAGTTACAATTCGCGGCCCAGCTACAGCGCACCGGCTTACAGCGCGCCGCGGCAATCGGCGCCTAGCTACAGTGCGCCCCATCAGTCGTCGCCCGGCTTCAGCGCGCCGCGCAGTTACGGCGGCGGCGGTGGCGGAGGCGGCAGCCGCCCGTCGGGCGGAGGCGGAGGTGGTCACTCCGGCGGCGGAGGCGGCCATGGCGGAGGGCGCCGCTAAGCGAGTTTCTTCCTAACCAACTACGTCAGTTTCTTCCCAATTGGCCCGGTCCCATTCAGCGGGGACCGGGCCGTTTTTTGTATGACGTGGCGCGGACCATCGTTTTTCGTGGTGCGCGCTGCTCCTGCCCGGTGAACCTATCCTTCCGATAACCATCGGCAGCTACGCCCGGAAAAGACCCGATGGCAAAGTTTGGAAATGAGCCAGATACCCGAGCGCCGGATCCTCCTGCGATGGGGATTCCTCGGCATGGGTTATCTGTTTCTGTTCGGCCACAACTTCGCGGTGCGCAGCCTGCTGCTGGCCGAGATGTGGGGCCAGGTGCTCTTCGGCCCGGATTCCGCACTGAACGCCTTCACTATGGCGGCGGCCTACTTTTTCGTGCTGCCCGCGTCGCTCTTGTGCCTGGCGACCGGATGGGGGTTGAAGCGCCACATGCGCTGGGCGCGCTGGAGCGGGGCAGTGGTCTGCGCCATGAGCCTGCCCTGGTTCCCCATCATGACCTTCCTGGGCGTGCTGGGACTGTACGGCCTGGCCACCTTGAACCAACCCGGCACTGCGGCCGGCCCCTCGCCCGCCATGGCGATTGCTTCGGCGGCCCGGCGCTCGAAGGACTACTGGACGGCCAAGTCGCAATCGAAGCTGCAGCCCGTGATCGGCGGTGTCTTCGTGATGGCGGGCTTCAACCTGATCAGCGTACTGACGTGGTGGGCGAGAAAGGCAGGAATCAGGGGCGCCGGCCCGCGAGGCTTGGAATTCTGGGGATGGTTCTCGGTCTTCATCCTGCTGCAGGTCGCCGTGCA
>DATJYJ010000583.1:0-5675 GCA_035578025.1 Verrucomicrobiia bacterium | reverse complement strand
CGGGCGCGGAAATCGCCGCCCTTCACCGTATCGTAGAACAGGCGGTAGATGCTGTCGCCGTCGTTGTGGTAGTTCTTGGCGGCGTTGATGCCGCCCTGCGCCGCGATGGAGTGGGCGCGCCGCGGCGAATCCTGGTAGCAGAAGCATTTCACCTGATAGCCCAGTTCCGCCAGGCTGGCCGCGGCCGCACCGCCCGCCAGGCCCGTGCCCACCACGATGATCGTGTACTTGCGCTTATTGGCCGGATTCACCAGCTTGAGATTGAAGCGATGCCGTTCCCATCGCGTCTCGATCGGCCCCGTCGGGCACTTTCCGTTCAGTTCCATGCTGGGATCTTTCCCCTATTTCAGAAGCCCGGTCATCACCGCGATCGGAATCGAGCAGTTCCCCACCGCGATCAGGATAGCGACAATCGCCGCGCCCTTTTTCAGTTTCGGAGTGTACCTGGGGTGGTTGAACCCCAGCGATTGAAACATGCTCCACAGGCCGTGGTAGAGATGCAGGCAGAGCAGAACCATCGCCAGGATGTAGAACCCGGAAATCGCCGGATTCTGGAAGCCCGCGATCACGTTTGCCCGCACGTTGGGCTCGTTCGGCCCCACCTCCTGCAGCGGGACCACCGCGCCTGCGGTGAGATGTAAAACGTGGAAGATGACAAACGCCGCCACGATCGGCCCGCTCCACAACATGGTGCGCGAGGCATAGTTGGCGCCTGGATCCTCTTTCTTCACGTAGGCCACCGGGCGCGCCGCGCGCTTCAGCAGCCAGAGCTGGAGGCTGGCCGTGATGTGCAGGATCACGGCGGCCAGCAGCACGAGCCGCGCTCCCCACAGGGCCAGAGCGTTGGATGGGTTATGTAGGAACGCGGCGTAGCGGTTGATCTGGTTGGGATTCGAAGAATAGATCTGCAGGTTGCCGAGCAGATGCGCCACGACGTAGCCGAACAGCAGGACGCCGGTCAGGGCCATGACCGCCTTCTTACCGATCGGCGCTTCGTAAAAACGCACAGCCCGCTTCATGGGGCTGATTGCCAGTGCACTCATGTGGAGGTCCTTAATTTTAAGTGAACTCCAGTATAACTACCGTGCTGGTAGCCGGGGAACGGATCTCAGATCATCTCGTTGAGCAGTTCCGGCCGCGGATGCGGAATCACGACCTTGTTCACCAGCATCCCCTTCTGACCCACCACCGCCGCCGCCGCGCTCACCGCGGCCTCGACCGCCGCCACGTTGCCCGTCAGGGTCACAAACGCCTTGCCGCCCAGCGCCATGGCCAGCCGGATCTCGATCAGCTCGATATTGGCGGCCTTCACCGCCGCATCCGCGCCTTCGATCAGGCTCGCCACGGAGAACGATTCGACCACGCCCAGCGCCTCCAGCGCCTCGACCTTGGTCGAGCCGCTAAGCGCGGGGAATACGGCTTCATGCAGGTTGGGAATCACAAAGGAGTCGATCACCGAGAACCGCGTGCCCGCCACCCCGGCCGCGACCGCCGCTTCCACGGCCGCCACGTCGCCGCGCACCATCACCATGTACTTGCCGGAGCAGATGGAGCGCGAAAGCACCAGGTCCACATCCGCCGCCTTGAGCATCGCATCGCAGCCCAGGAAGCCCGAAGCGATGCTGGTCAATTCGATCAATCCAATAGAATTCTTGGCCATCTTCTACGCCACAATCTCGATGTAATCGGCGGTCACCGCGCGCACCTTGCCGTCGATGCCGGCATGCACGTTAGCGCCGAGCTTGCCCTCTTCCACGCGGCCCACTACCTGACCCTTCCTGACTTTCTTACCTTCCTGCACCGCGGGGGCCGCCGCCTGGCCGGCATGCTGCTTCAGCTTCACCCGCACCGACGCAGGCTGCCACGCCGAACGGTCGAACGGCGTTTCTCGCTCGTACTCGTCCACCTGCAAACGTCTGCGCAACTGCGCCAGCGGCACCCGCCGGTATTCTTTCATCGGGTGCACTTCCACTGGCGCCTGTTGCACGAACTTCAGTCCGGCCGCCCGGCGGTCCTGCTTGCCGGCGTCGCACGCCTCCTTCGGATACAGGTCCTCGGGGCAGGCGTAGAGCGTACAGAGTCCGCAGGCGCAGCAAAGCTCGGCCCACTGGTTCCAGATCTTCTCGCCGGTCAGGGTGAACCCGAGGCTGCGCATCACCTTGTGCGGCATCACCTCGTAACCCAGCAGGTAGCGCGGGCAGAACTCGGTGCAGTAGCTGCACTGGTCGCACGCGCTCTTCCCGATATGCGCCATCTCGCCGAGCGAACGCGTCTTCCGCGTCAGCAGGTAATGATCGCGCGGCAGAATGATGAGCCCGCCTGTAGTTTTGGTGACCACGTCGTCCAAGTCGAAGGTCAGCGTGCCCATCATCAGTCCGCTGACGAAGATCCCAAAATCCTTGACCGTGGCCCCGCCGGCGCGCGCGATCAGCTCGCGAAAGGACGTCCCGACGGGTGCCCAGAAGCTTTTGGCTTCCTTCACGGCGCCGCAGACCGACAGGAATTTTTCCGTCACCGCCGTTCCGCGTTCGGCCAGCGTGACGTTGTACAGCGTCTCGACATTATTGACGACACACCCCACCTGCAGCGGAATTCCGGCCGGCGGGATGAGGCGGCCCGTGGCGCTGTACACCAGCTCGTACTCGTCGCCCGAGGGATAGAAATCGCCCAGCAGCACAAACTCGATCCGGTCGTCCTTGAGCGCATGCTTCAATGCTTCGATCGACTCGGCGTTCTTGGTCTTGACCCCGAACTTACCTTTGCCGGCGCCGGTGGCCTGCATCATGGCGGTCATGCCGGCCAGGATCTCGCCCGGGAAGTGCTTCATCAGCTCCGCATCTTTGTGGATCAGCGGTTCGCACTCCGCCCCGTTGGCGATCATGTATTCGACCTGAGATTGCGCTTTGACGTAGGTTGGGAACCCGGCGCCTCCGGCGCCCACCACGCCGAACTCGCGCAGCTTCTCGCTGAGCATAAGTTCCAGAATAGCAGGAGGGTCGCGGGCTTCGACGCGGAGGCGCGGAGAAAACAAAAAAAGAGGGGCGGCGTTTGGGAACCGCCCCAGGTTGCCCCGGAAAGGGCAACGACTCTCTTGTTTGGCAGACGGCCCATGCTCCAGCGCCATTTGAAGCGATGGGCAGTCTGAATAATTTAATGTTAGGCCTCCGGCGGATCCGGATGAATACAGCGAACATCGTATTTTCAGGAGGTTCCGAGCGGGCGCTAAGATGAATGCAGTGGCTTTCGCCTGGAGCAAGCGCACCGCGCTGCGGGCCGGATACGGCGCCGTGATCGTGGTTCTGGTCCTGTCCGCCGTCGAGGCGTATCACATTCAAACTACGGTCTCCCAGCAGCACCTGGAGATTTATCGCCACTTCGTCGAGCAGGACGACGCCCTGACCCTGCTGCGCCGCAATCTCTGGCTGGCCAGCATTTATGTCCGCGACTATTTCATCGATCCGACGCCGGCGCAAGGGACGCTGCTGCTGTCACAGTTGGACGTGATGGAGCGGGAGAACGAGGCAGCGCTTCAGGTACTGGATCGCGCGGCCAATCATCGCAAAGTGGTTCCGCAAATTCGCAGGAGCCTGGGCGAGTTCTGGGCGCTGATCCGGCCGATTCCCCAGACCATGGCCCATGCGACGGACAAGGCGCAGATGGCCTTTCTGCAAGGCCAGATCGTGCCGCGCCGCGGCGATCTGTACAATGTGCTGCGGGACCTGACCGCAGCCGACCAGCAGCGCCTGCAGAACAGCGAGGGCGAATTTGCCGGCACGCGGCGGCGCGCGGCCGAGGGACTGCTGATGATGCTGGTGAGCAGCGTGCTGCTGTGCATCCTGGTGGCGCGTCTCAGCTTGCGGCACGCGGAGAACCTGGAGCGGCAGGCCGAGGAAAACTTCGCCCAGGTGGCGCAGGCCAAGGCCGAATTGCAGCAGCTCTCGGCGCGGCTTCTGGAGATCGAAGAGGAAGGCCGGCGCAAGCTGTCGCGCGAGCTGCACGACGAGATCGGACAAACGCTGGCGCTATTGCAGATCGAGATCTCACACGCGCAGGCGCTGCTTGCGGGACCTCCGGCGGCGCTCAAGGCCCGCCTGGACCGGGCGCGCGAACTTGCCGAGCGCACGGTTCAGACCATCCGCAACATCTCGGTGCTGCTGCGGCCCGCGCTGCTCGACGATCTGGGCCTGGTGCCGGCGCTGCAATTCCAGCTTGAAGATTTTCTGCGCCGCAGCGGCATTCCGTGCGAATTCGTGGAGGACGGCGTGGCCGATCATCTTCCCGATGCGGTAAAGACATGCGTCTACCGCGTGGTGCAGGAGGCGCTGCACAATTGCGAGAAGCACTCCGGGGCACGCAAGGTGCGGGTCACCGTGCGCCAGTTGCCGGGGTGCCTGGTGACCGAAATCGAAGACGACGGCCGCGGATTCCAGACCGACGCGGAGCGCGGCGCCGGGCTGGGCCTGCTCGGCATCCGTGAGCGTGCGGCGAACGCGGGCGGCAGCCTGGTGATCGACTCGGCGCCGGGACGCGGCGCGCGCATCGCGCTGCGCATCCCGCTCGAGGCTGTGGAGGCGCACGCCTGATGGCCGTCCGGATTCTACTGGCCGACGATCACACGCTGATGCGGCAGGGGCTGCGGCACATTCTGGAGACCTGCGCCGATTTCGATATCGTGGCCGAAGCCAGCTCGGGAATCGAAGCAGTGGAGGCTGCGCGGCGCCTGAAGCCGGACATCGCCATCATGGACGTGGCGATGAAGGAACTGAATGGAATCGAGGCGACCGCGCAGATTCTCAAGCAGTCGCCGCAGACCGGGGTTCTGATGCTCAGCATGTACAGCGACGAGCGCTACGTGCTGCGCGCGGTGAAGGCCGGGGCGCGAGGGTACCTGCTGAAGAATTCGGCCGGCGAGGAGCTGATCCAGGCCATTCGCAACGTGGAGAAGGGCCTGGCATTTTTCAGCCCGGCGGTGGCCCGGATTTTCCAGGACAGCCTGGCGCGCCTGAGCGATGCCAGGGAGACGACGGACCGGTTCGATACCCTTACCGACCGCGAGCGCCAGGTATATCAGCTTCTGGCCGAGGGCAACAGCAACAAGGAAATCGCCAACCGCCTGAATCTGAGCCTGCACACGGTGGAGACTCACCGCTGGCGGATCATGGAAAAGCTGGATCTGCACAGCACGGCGGAGCTGGTGTTGAGCGCGGTGCGCCGCGGGTTGGTGACGTAGCTTGCGGCAGGCTTTCGGCCGTCAGCTTTCAGCTATCAGCTAGCTAGCCCGGCTTGGCAGTCGGCTGATCGCTGAGGGCGAGAACGCTCAGGACTGCTCTTCGGCTTCGCGCTCGAGGCCCGCGCGATCTTCGATCGCTACTCGATGACCTTGCATTCGCAGCAAGCCCTCGCCGCGGAACCGGGCCAGGTTTCGGGACACGACTTCGCGGACCGTTCCCAGGCGCGAGGCCAGCTCCTGGTGGGTCAGGGGGAGATCGAATTCATCGGCGCCAGCCTGGCGCGAGGCGTCGAGGAGCAGGCGTGCCAGCCGCTGGGTCACGCTGCCGAAGGTCATCGATTCGACCACGCCTACCAGGTGCCGCAGGCGCCTGCCCACCACGGCAAGCACTTTCAGGGCTACGTCGGGGTATTGGCGGCACACCTGCTGGAAATCGTTCTTGTTG
>DATJYJ010000582.1:0-11241 GCA_035578025.1 Verrucomicrobiia bacterium | reverse complement strand
ACCTTTCATGGCATTCGCGGTGAGCGCGAGAATCGGGGTGCGACGGCTCAGCGGCGTCTCGCGCTTTCGCAGCTCGGCGGCAGCTTCAAATCCGTCCATTAACGGCATCTGGACATCCATCAGGATCAGATCGAATGTTTGGGTATCACAGGCAGCCAGGGCCTCGCGCCCATCGCCGGCGCAGGTGACGTGGTTCCCACTGGTCTCCAGGATGCGCAGGGCCACCTTTTGGTTAATCGGATTGTCTTCGACCAGTAGGATGCGCAGACCGGATATCTCCACCTCCGACTGGTATGAAGCCACCGCGCGCGGGGCGCCCTTGCCAGGTTGCTCGAAGCGCACGGTAAAGTGGAACGTGCTGCCCGAACCGGGGGCGCTCTCCAGCCAGATCTTGCCGCCCATCAGGGAGACGAGTTGAGCGGCGATTGACAGCCCAAGACCGGTGCCTCCATAGCGCCGCGACGTGGAACCGTCTGCCTGGCGGAAAGGCTCGAAGATGAGGGATTGCTGTCCGGGCGGGATGCCGATACCGGTGTCGCGTACCCGGATGTGCAACAGCGGACGAGCTTCGGGATCCTGGTGCAACCCGGCAGCCACTTCGACAAAACCTGTCCCCGTGAACTTGATGGCGTTACCTGCGAGGTTCACGAGCACTTGCCGCAGGCGGCCCGGATCGCCCACGATGATCGCCGGCACAGTTGCGTCGACCCGGGTTCTCAGCTCGAGGTGCTTGGGACGCGCCAGCCCCTCCAGGGATTTCACGGTGTCTGCGATCAGGCTGCGCAGATCGAACTCCGCCGAATCGAGCTGGACCTTGCCCGCCTCCAGTTTCGAGAAGTCCAGCACCCCGTTGATCAGTGAGAGCAGCGAATCGGATGAAGACTTGACCATCAGCAGGCACTCGGACTGCTCCGGCGTAACGCCCGAGTTCAGCACGATATCGGTGAGACCCATGATGCCGTTCAACGGGGTGCGGACCTCGTGACTCATGTTGGCCACGAATTCACTCTTCACGCGCTCCGCCTGCCGGGATTCGCGGAGGAGCCGCTCGATTTCGACCTTCTGTTTTTCGACGACGGCTTTTTCGCGCTCGGCCAGTGCTTTCTCTCCGATGGCGCGCCGGTGCTCGAGGGCCAGCTTGCCCGTGCGATCGGCGACGGCGCGTTCGAGCTCCTGCTGCCGTTTGAGCATGGATCTTTCGCGACACCGCCAGAGTTGCCCGACGGCCAGGAAGAAGAGGAGCGGCGCCGCCGACAGGGACCACCAGCGCCGCCACCACGGCGGCTCGATGGTAAAGGCGACCTCGGCGGCGGGCCCGGACCACGCGCCACCCTCAACGGCGGCTTGGACCTGAAACCGGTATCGTCCGGGCGGAAGGCCCGGATAGTGCGCCTCGGGCTGCTGCGTCTCATTCCAGGATTCATCCAGCCCAAGGACACGATGGCGGAAGCGGACCGAATCCTCATTGACGAATGTGAGCGCCGCGAAATCCGCGTCCAGGGAGCGCCGTGCGAACGGGACCTGAATGGGGCCCTGCAACGGCGCCTGCGCCGCGCCGAGTTGGATGCGGGTGAGTGCGACCGGAGCGCTCCACTGCCGGGCAGGGATCGACGGGTTCAGCAGGTGCGAAAGCCCTCTCGGGGTGCCGATCCAGACCGTGCCATCGTCGTCATCGAAGAATGCGTTGTGGTCGCAATCGCTAAGCGCCAGGCCGTCGGCTTTGTCGTAATGCGCCCAGGAGCGTCCGTCGAACCGCTGGACGCCCATGTCCGTCCCCAGCCAGAGCCATCCGCGGCGATCGAACTTCAGAAAGTAGGGCTTGGCGGAGGGAACGCCGTCAGTGGCATCGTAGTGTCGCGCCTTCAGCCGGGCACCATCGAACGTCAGCCGTGTGACGCCGATCGGATCGCGGTAAGCAAGCCAGATGGAGCGATCCGGGGCTTCGGCCACGTAGCTCACTGCATCGTGGCGCAGACCGTCCTGAACGGTGAGCACTCTAGCCCGGCCGTTTTCGATGTAGCAGAGTCCGCGCGCCGTGGCCGCCCACAAACGCCCTCGAGTGTCTTCAATCATGGAATAGACCGGCGGCGTGCCGAAAGGCACTTCGACCGGCGTGAATTGGAACCGTCGTCCCGCGCGCTTTCCCACAAAGACACCAATATTGGTCCCGGCCACGATCCGGCCTTTCGCATCCAGCACCAGAGCGTGGACCCACTCCGTTCCCAAGGCCGGCGCGCCATAGCGTTCCGCTTGCCCGGTTCGCGGATCGAAATGCACGACTCCGCCGGGAGCCTGGGCAATCCAGAGGCTGCCGTCGGGATCCCTCACTATGTCCAGGTTGCGGCGCATATTCAGCAAGGGGTGCGGGAGTGATGTCCAGCGCCTTGCTCCACGCGAAAGGCAACTGATACCGGCCTGCGTGGCGGCCCAGAGTGTGCCATACTCATCGCGCGTCACGGCCCAGACGACGTCGTGGGTCAATCCTTCCGACTCGGTCCAGGTCTCCCAGCTGGGGTAGCCCAGCCACCGGACGAGGCCTCGGCCGTCCAGCGCGATCCAGACTGAACCTTCACGGTCCTGGAGAAAATAGTCAACCGCGCTGACCGGCAGTCCATTGGCCCGGCGAATGATCTGCCATCCATTCGATGTGCGGTGAGCCAGCCCCTGGCAGGTGGGTACGAAAATCCTGCCCTCATGATCCATGAAGACCGACGGGCTTCGTCCGCCCATCGGAAGCCCCACGTCGCGCCGTTGGAACCTGGTTGCGCCGGACGGAAGCTCGACCAGATTTTCCATGCTGCGCGCCCACAGATTGCCGTGGCGATCAAAGAGCAGCCCTTGCCAGCACCCGTTGGGCACACCCGAAGCGCTGGTTTCCGAAACCTGTCCCTTCTCGAACGTACAGATGCCGTTGCCACATCCGAACCACAGCCTTTCGGAGGCGTCGAGAGCCATGCCTCCGACTCTTGGTCCGCCCTTTCGCGCGTGCACGTAAAGACGGAATTCCCGCTGGTCCGGGCCCGGCGAAGCCACCCAGAGGCCTGCGGCTGACCCGACATACAGGTTGCCTCTCGAGTCGGAGAGGATAGACCCAACACCAGACATCTCCGCCGGCACCTTCTCAAACAGATCTCCGGCAAGGCGGGCCAGGCCCTCGGAGGTACCTGCCCAGATCACCCCGTCAGCAGTCTGATGCAGCGCCGTTACCTGGGCAGACGGCAACCCCTGCGCGGTAGTGTAGGCGCGGAACGCGTGGCCATCGTAACGGTAGAGGCCCCCTTCGGTCGCCACCCAAAGAAACCCGGCCCGGTCCTGCATCATGCAGTACACGTCCAGGTTGTTCAGGCCTTCGTCCTGTCCGTATTGCTTAAAGCTGTAGCGCTGAGCCGCCGCCGGTGGCAGGATGACCAATAGTAAACCGACAATTTGAGCCAGCGCACGAATCAAGCACTATTCATATCGGCCGATCCGGCGCCAGAGATTAGGGCAGTCACCCCCGCGGCTATAGGCTGCGAAGGCTGAATCCGCCGTCGACATTGAGCACCTGGCCTGTCGAGTAGTCCAGCAATCCGTCGGCAATGGCCCGCACCGCTTTGGCCACGTCGGCCCCCTCGCCCATGCGGCGCTGGGGAAGCAGGCCACCGGCGATCTTTTCTTCGTACACCTGCTCCACCTTGGCGATCATGTCGGTGCGAATGATGCCGGGCCGAATCTCGAAGACCTTGACCCCGCACTCTGCCAGCCGCTGCGCGTACAGTGACACGGTCATGCTCAATGCCGCTTTCGAGATGCAATACTCCCCGCGATTCACGCTCGCTGTGTACGAAGAAATCGACGTTACGAAGACAATTCGTCCGTCACCGCGTTCCGTCATCCAGCGCGCGGCCTGCTGGGTCAGGAAGTGCGGACCTTTCAGATTAGTCGCGATCAGCTCGTCGAAGCTCTCCTCGGTAGCCTCCAGCAGGTCGCGGCGCTCGCGAGGCGCCATGCCGGCGTTGTTGACCAGCACGTCTAGCCTGTCCCACCGCTCGCGCGCGAAGGCCACGAGCGCCGCGCGGTCATCACGGCTGGCCACGTCGCACTGGAAAACTTCGCAGCCGGTCTCGCCGCGCAAGGATTCTGCGGCATCCCGCCGGCCCCGATATGTGGCAATTACCTGGTGGGTTTTCGCAAGCTCGGTTGCGATGGCGCGGCCGATTCCCCGGCTCCCGCCCGTGACGATCGCGGTTGGTTTCATCAAGTGGACCGGTTGAAACCGGTCCCACAACTACATTAACCTTACCGGAACATCCAGGACAAACGTCAGTCGCGTCTCCGAAGGCACGTGCACATGCTGCCCGGAGGTCGCAAGTTCGACTCCGGTTCCCGTCGCCGCGCCGGCTCCGGCGCCGATTGCGGCGCCCTTGCCTCCGCCGGCAATCGCACCAATGATCGCGCCCAGCGCCGCCGTTCCACCGGCCACCTTGGCCGTCCGGGCTCCGCGCGAGGAACTATCTTCCTTGACCGTCTCCGTGTTCAGGTCCAGCATCTGCCCGTTCACGTTCACCGATTGCAGCGACAGGGCCAGCTCCGTTTTCCCCGTCAGCTTTCCGGACTGCTGCGCGTCCACCAGCTTCACCAGCACGTCGTTGCCGCGCGGGATGACCTGATTGCCTTCGACAATCACTGGCTGATCGAGTGTCGCGCGGAAGGTCTGCCCCACGCGGTTCCGCTCGGAATCTACAGCGTCAACCATGCGGATGACGAAATTCGTTCCAGCCGGGAGGAACACACCGCTCGGACTGGTCGGCGCCGCTGGGGCAGGCGCAGGGGCCGGGACAGCCCCCTGGGCCGGTAAGGGCGCCGACACGGTCCCGGAGTCCGGCGACATCTGGCGCCGGTGGAGGGTTGGCGGGCCCGGATCGTCAGTGGGCATCCGCGACGGCGGTGGGGGCGGCGCGTTGCCACCCCCGTTTCCGAATTCGATCCGACGAACATCATTGACGTCGAATGTCTGCACGTTCGTCCCGTCATCAAATCTCACCTGGCGGGCCGATCCGCCCAAATAGGTGCCCGTGACCACGCTGCCATTTTTGAGGGTGATGGTATCCGCAAACCCGAGGCTTGCGCAGGCAAGGGCCATTCCCGCGATGAAAAGGCGCATAAGGCTCTCCCGATTTACTCTCACGATTATATGATGCGCGGGACTGCCGAAAGGTTTACGCCCGAAGCTGCGCCGGACCCTGACTCTGCGCGAAGACTCGGCCGTGCTCCAAACCTTGCTGATAAAGCTGCTTGCGCTCCTCGAGCGACGCCTGCCGCGCCCCGTACTCGTAAAATTCGAGGCCCTTCCCCACGACGAACGTTCCGGCATAGGCGATGGCCGCCTTCGGGATCAACCCGCCGCCCAGCGGGATGTGGCTGACCAGCTCGCGCGCAATCGCGCGCCAGCCGAAGGCTCCGGCGCCGATGGTCAGCAGCTCGCCTTTTTGCCGGGCAAATCCCACCTTCCGTCCCGCCGCCGCGGCGATGTAGAACGCCATGCGCACCTGGTTGGCGGTGAGGAAGACCGTGTCCGACGCGAACTCCCCGAAGATCCAGGGGAGCTCCAGGAAATTCGGCACGATATTGGGCAGGGAAGTCGCTAGTGCAAACAGCGCGTTCTCTTTGGCGATCTCGTGGATGATCCCGTCGATCACCTGCTTGCGAAACACCGGGAACTGGCGGGCCAGCGCCAGCGACAGGCCGCGTTTCTCCTGCACGATTTCCCTGACGGTCGCCTCGGGATTGCCGCGCTGGTAGGTGAACGCGTCCGCGGGGCAAGCCACTCCCGGCTCATACAGGATTACGTCCACACGAGAGGGAACTTCGGAATCGTTGGCGCGAAAGACCTGGCTCATGCGCGCGCGCCAGACAGATCGCGGCGTGCGCTCGGGCACCAGAAAATCCTCCATCTCCGCGTAGGCGTGGCTGCTATCCGCCACCAACCCCACGGTTACGGGCTTTTCGGCGCGTCCCACGACGTCATCCGCGCTGAGCATCGAAAACGCCGCGCGTGCTTGTTTTACGAGATTCGCGATATCCACGTTATTCGGGCCGCTCGGCACCCCGCAATCGGAACACCGGGCGCAACTCCTTTCGCCATTCTACCGCCAGCCCGATCCGTTCTACTTCGATGCCTGGTGCGAAAAAGCTCAAGATGGTCTCGGTGGTCGGGTGAAACTCGAGCGAAGGCGAGACCAGCAGCAGCCGGGGCGGATCGGCCCGAAGCTCCACGCCCGGGAAATAGCCATTCGACGGGAATTCTCCCCGATCCAGGTGCCACTTCACGCGCACCCAATAATCGAGCGCCTGGAGCGGCAGGTGCAGGTCCGCCGATGCCTTCAGCTCCACCACGGCCAGCCTGCCCGAGTGATCCACGGCCAGCAGGTCCAGCACTCCGCGCTCGCCGCCCGCGAACGCCGGCACTTGTCCGTAGATCGGATCGCGGCGCAGAGTGGCGTCGATGATTTCGATCCCGGCGCGCACCTGGGATTCGAGCCATGCTTCGGGGTATTGGCGGTAGAGCGGATTTTCGTGACTCGCCGCATCGGCCGAGCGCACACGGGCTAACTCCTCCGCGAGGCGCTCGATTTCGTGCACGTGATGTTCTCGCGCCGGGCGGCGTTCGTTCAGTCCAAAGCGCAGCTCGCCGTCGGCTAATTCGGCGAATTCGATACCGCGCACCCGCAGGCTCACGCGCCCGTCGTGTCTGGCGATGTGCTCTACGCCGGGCAAAGTAATCATCCGCTGCCAGTTCTCTAAGCGGTTGGGCGACGGCCTGCGGTACGGCTCCAGCCGCGTATCCACGTTGCCGTAGTCCTTGGGCTCGGCGCGTACGAGAAAATCCTGCTGATCATAGGTAAACAGCTCGAAGCGTGCCGCCTCCGGATTCAAGCACAACAGGCGCAACGCGGCAGCGCGCTCCTTGCCCGCCGGCACGTACAGCGCCAGACCTTCCACCGCGACGCGATGCTCGCGCACGCGCAGGTACGCCAGCCAGATCAGGCCGAAAGTGAGGACCGCTGCCGCGTCGCCGTCGGGAGGACATGCGATGGCGGCCCAGGCGTGTTGCCCATGCTTCAGGAACGCGCGCGGAAACGAAGGGGAAAGGCTGAATTCCAGGTTGGCCTCCGCGCTCACCTCCGCCAGGTTCCATTCCGGGAACTGCCGCCGCAGAAACAGCCGGAAGCGCTCGCGGAACATGAGGCGGCCGCTCTTCCTGCCGAGCTCTGCCCCGCTTTTGCGCGCCAGGTCGAGCAGGAACATCTGGCCTTGACGGCGCGCGAACCGCTCGACGGTCATCTCCAGACGGGCGTTGTTCGCCTGTTCGACCGCCTTGACGCGCCGCGTCCAGTTACGCATGCGGTCCCATGCCTGCAGCGTCAGCCGCGAGCCGCGCACCTCCAGCGCGTAGTTATCCCCGACCAGGGGAAGCACGTCCTCGCCCGGTTCGAGCAGGGCCGGCTGGCGGCAATTTTTGAGGAAACCCTCGATGGTGGCGCGGAGCTCGACGGCGCTGCGGCCGCCCTCGCGCGGGTTATGTGCCAAACCTGGTACCTCGCCGCTCCGGCCCCAGCACGGCTGCCACGGCAGCCATCAGAAACACCGTCGCCGCCGTCGCGGCCATCGCCACGGCGTAGCTGGTGCGGCGGGCGAATACAGCTTCAATATAAGGCACTGAACTGGCCAAAAGCACGCCGCACTGGTACCCAAAGCCCGGCAGAAATCCGCGCACGGCGTCGGGTGAAAGCTCCGCCAGGTGCGCCGGGATGACGCCCCAGGCGCCCTGCACCAGGAATTGCATGAGGAAGGCGCCTGCCACGAGAAGCGGCATCGCGGGCGCAAAGGCCCAGAGCGGAACGATCAGCACCGCGCCGATCAGTGCTCCCGTGATCACACGCCGCCGCCCCCACCGGTCGGACATCCATCCGCACAGGGTGCCGCCGGCGATCGCGCCCACCATCGACACCGAGGAGATGCCGGCCACTCCTGCTACGCTGAATCCCCACTGCCGTTTCAAGAATGTCGGATATATGTCCTGCGTGCCATGGGAGGCCAGGTTCATGGTCATCATAAAAATCGCGATGTAGAGAAACAGCTTCCAGTTCCTCGCGATAGCTGCCCCCAGTTGGCTCCAGCTCTCGTGCCGGGTCTTCTGCCAGACTTCGGATTCCTTCACGCGAACTCTGACGAATAGCGCCAGCAGCGCGGGCAATCCGCCGACGAAGAAGAGCGGCCGCCAACCGAATCGCTCGAAGAGCAGAAAGTAGCAGCCGGCGGCGAGCAGGTTGCCCATCGCGTAGCCTTGCTGGAGGAAGCCGCTGAGCACGCCGCGCAGGCGCGGCGGCACCTTCTCCATCGCCAGCGATGCGCCTACGCCCCACTCGCCTCCCATGCCGATGCCGAACAGCGCGCGCAGGACCAGAAACGTGGTGAAGTTCGGAGCCAGGCCCGAGGCGACCTCGACGATCGAGTAGAAGACCAGGTCGATCATGAGCGGGAGCCGGCGGCCGTAGCGGTCCGCCAGCAGGCCGAAGAGAAACGCGCCCACCGGGCGGAATGCGAGGGTCACGCCGAGTGTCCCGGCCATCTGAGCATCGGTGACTTTGAAGTCGCGCCCGATTGCCGTGAGGCAGAACACCACCAGGAAGAAATCGAACGCGTCGAGCGTCCAGCCGAGGTACCCGGCGATCAGTGCCGCCCAGTGGTCGCTCCGCTCACCCGCCCCGCGAGAATTGGTCACGTGCCCGCCATGATAGCTTAAAGCGGCGCATCGGACGCGCACTCAATAGATCGACGGCTCCCCTTCCGGCCGAGTCTTCCACCGCCGGTGAATCCACAACCATTGGTCCGGGTATTGTCGGATCATTTCTTCGAGCTTCGATTGAAGCGACTGGGTATCGCGCGCAAGATCGCCGGTCATCGCCAGCGGCTTGTCGAAGCGCAGAACATACCGCGCCTCTTCCTCGCTCCACAAGGCGAAGCCCGGGATGACCGCAGCGCCGGAGTGTGCCGCAAACCTGGCGAATCCGGTGCCGGCGCAAGCTTGCACACCGAAGAAATCGACAAAGACCCCGTCCAGCGGAGAGGCATTCTGGTCGATCAGGATGCCCACCGCCTGGTTGGCCGCGAGCGCTTTGAGGATCGCCCGGGCAAAGTCCTTCTTGCCGATCGGAAGGTTGCCGGAGAGCGCACGGCGGCGCTCCACCAGCGCATCGATGTACGGATTGTCCAGCGGCCGCACCACGACGTTCATCGGTCCCGCCAAGAGGGCGTGCGCGAAGGCGCTCAGTTCCCAGTTGCCGAGGTGGGCCGTCGCAAATAGAACCCCCCGCCCGGCGCGGAGGGCCGCTTCGAAGTGCTCGCCCCCTTCCAGGCGGATCCAGCGATCCAGATTCTCCTTACGGATGTTTGGGAATTTCGCGAACGTCACCACCAGCCGTGCGATGGAACGGAACACGCCATCGACGATTTCGGCGTGGCGCGCGGGTGTGAGTTCGGGGAGGGCAAGCGCAAGGTTGCGTCGCGCCACCGTACGCAGCCGCGGGATCGCGCGATCGAGGAGCCGCGTGTAGCAGCGGGCGAGTGCGTGCGCCATCCCCAGCGGCGCGTATTCCAGCGATTTCAGGGCGGCGGCAGCGAGGCAATATTCAGCGAGATTGCGTACGATCGACCGCCGGCGCATGAAACCAGCATTGTAGCTGGCTCAGGCGTGCTTTTCCCGATGTCCGTGCGAGTGATACAGGATCAGCCCGCCGGCGCCCCAGATCATCAGCGAAATAAAAACAAAGCCGAACAGCAGATCGAAACCGGGCCGCTGGAATTCGGGCGGGATCGGGACGAATCCCAGACCCACGGCAGCCACAACGGCAAACGTGTGCCAAAGCCAATGTTGCGAATGAAAGTGCTGAAGCAGGAGTACCGGGAGCCCCATCGCAACCAGATAGACCAGGACAGCCAGGATGGTAGGCATGCATGACCTCCTGGCCGAATTGTAGTCCTTTATTTCGGAGTTGGGAACCCTATTCGATCCAACCGCCGCCCAGCACCAGGTCGCCGGCGTAGAAGACCGCGCCCTGCCCGGGTGTGACGGCGCGCTGCGGCTCATCGAATACCACTTCCACGCGGCCCGGGTCATCGGCGGCATAGAGCGTTGCCGGGGCCGCCGCGTGCTTGTTGCGGATCTTCACCTGGGCGCGGACGGGATCGCCGACCCCCGCGATCGACACCCAATTGACGTCGGCCGCAAAGAAGCGCGCCCGCAGCAGGTCGTCGTTTCCGCCGACGACTACCCGCTGCGACGCCGGGTCGGTGGCGATCACATACAGCGGCTCGGCAGCGGCAATCCCCAATCCGCGGCGCTGTCCGACGGTGAAGTGGTGCACCCCCCCGTGGCGGCCCAGCGTGCGGCCATCCGCGGTGACGATTTCACCCTCCGTCTCAGCAACCGCGACGCCGGTTTCCTTGAGGTATGCGTTCAGAAACGCGGCGTAGTCGCCGTTGGGGACGAAACAGATTTCCTGGCTGTCGCCCTTGGAGGCCACCGCCAGATCCATGGACGCAGCCAGTGCCCGCACCTCGGGCTTGTTCATCTCGCCCAGAGGAAACATGGTGCGCGCAAGCTGCGCCTGGGTGAGGCCGAACAGGAAGTAGGTCTGGTCCTTGGAGTCGTCCACGGCGCGCAAAAGCTGGTACCGGCCGCTGGCTTCGTCATAGCGGATGCGTGCGTAGTGGCCGGTGGCAATATAGTGCGCACCCACCGCGTCCGCCATTTCCAGGAAGCGGTTGAACTTGATGTAGTTGTTGCACAGCGTACACGGGATCGGCGTGCGGCCGGCGAGATACTCCTCGACGAACGGCTTCACCACGTGCTCTTCGAACTGCTTTTCGAAGTTGACCACGTAGTACGGAATCCCGATCTGCTCGGCGACGCGCCGCGCGTCGTACACGTCGTCCAATGAGCAGCATCGGCCGGTGGCACCCTCGGTGGAGAGTTCCGGCAGGCGCCGCTGGTTCCAAAGCTGCATGGTGAGCCCGACCACGGCATGGCCCTGGCGCACCAGGAGCGCGGCGACGGTAGAGCTGTCGACTCCGCCGCTCATGGCGACGGCGATGGGCTTCTCAGGCATGCACGCTGATTCTGCGCAGATGAGTGACCGACGCCTGGATGGCGTCCACGAGCGCGTCCACCTGCTCGGCGGTATTGGCGCGCCCCAGCGA
>DATJYJ010000581.1:0-11710 GCA_035578025.1 Verrucomicrobiia bacterium | reverse complement strand
GCAAATGGCCCGCCTGGCCCTGATGGAGTACCCCATCGTCGGCCAGTGGGACATCGCCTGCGGCGTGCTCGACGCGCTCATTGCAGCGGACCCGGAGGGTTTGGGGTATCTGCGTTTGTAGCGCGCAGGCGCGCCTTCTGCGCGGGGCAGGCCGGGAGGCCTACCCCACAAAGCACTCACCGCCGAGGATTCTTGGGCAGGCTCAGCAGATTCGCAAAAATCCGGTACGCACCCGGCACGCCCTCCGGCAGCTCCCGGTAGAACGCGTACGCATTATAAATATAGATACCCTTGCCGTACCTGGCGTACAGGAACCCGCCCTTTTGGGGCTCCTGCCCCTCGTCGTGCGTCTCCAGCAGCGCCTCGTATTGCGGGTCCCACGTCCGCATCCACTTCGACCCGCGCTCTTCCACCCAGCCCGTGAAATCTTTCTCCGTGATCTTATTGGGCCAGTTGAACACCGGATGCGACGGGTTCAGAATGTTGACCTTCGACTCTTCGTCCGTCACCTCCTCCGGATTGCGCCCCATCGTGTAGGGATACGGCCCGTAGTTGTGGTCGAATTCCGGTGTGTTGTACTGCACGATGACCACCCCGCCGTTTTTCACGTATTCCAGCAGCCGGTTGTTGGAGGCCCGCAGGTCGTCGCGCGCGGCGTACGTCCGCACGCCCAGAACGATCGCGTCGTATTGGCTAAGGTCGCCGCCGGTCACATCCGACGGCGCCAGATTCGCCGCGTGGATGCCCAGGTGCTCCAGCGAGGCGGGCACATCGTCGCCGGTGCCCATGATGTAGCCTACCTTCAGGCCCGCGGCCACCTTCACGTCGACGCCGCTCGTCTTGTACGTCGAAGGGCGGTACAGAAAATAGGGCCGCACGCCCGGGTACCCGGTAACGTCGTAGCCTTCGCGATACCGGCGGTTGTTGTACCCGGCCACCGCGGTGATCTGGTACGCGCGCTCCGCGAGGCTGGCGGGGGTGACGGTAAACGTCAGCGACTGATCCTGCCCGTCGGCGGCCGTGGTGAATTCGGCCGATTCCGGCTCGGCCTTCCAGCCTTGTGGAATATCCAGCCGCACCGCGCCCTTCGCAGAACCCTTCACGTTGCTGTGAACCACCACCGTCACCGGGAACGACTTCGCGGCCAGCGGCACAATGCCCGCGCGCGGCGAGATTGCGACCCCGATCGCGGGTCCCACCACCAGCGGCTCGTACACGCTGCCCAGGCCCGTGACGCGCTTCATCGTCTGCACGGATTGGCCGACCCGGATAGGAGCGTCCTCGTAAGTGAAGTCGGCCCAGCCCGCCAGCGGATAGGGCGGCAGCGGATCGTTCAGGAAACGCTCGTCTTGAATGTCGTAGTAAGACTGCTCGATGTCCGGGCGCGAGAAGTAGGGCCGCGTGAACGCGGCGTCGTCCGGGACCGTGACGGAGAAGCGCGCTTCCACCGGCCGGTTGGCGGCCAGATCGCCCGCCGGCGGATTGTTCTGCGGCGCGATGCGCCACGTCTGCTTCTGCCGGTCGGTCTCCACTGTGAGGCGCTCCAGTTTCACCCCCGCCCCCTGGCTCACGGCGTGAACCCGTACGCCGAAAGTCTGGCCCGGGATCGCGATCCGCATCGTCTCGGGATCGCCCATCATGAATGCCGCGGCTCGAGGGTCGGGCTCTTCCAGCGGCGCCACCGAGGCCGCGACCGACAGACCCAGGGCCTGGGCGAGTGCGTTATTGAACTGCGCCCGCTTGATCTCCAGTTCGTGGCGGACGTCGTACTTGGAATCCGCGGAAAGATTGCTCTTGTCCAATGCGTCCAGCAACTGCATCGTCGCCTTCAGCCCTGCGGCCAGCGGCGGCGCGCACTGCTCGGGATGGACAGCGGAAAATTTGCCGGTCGCCTCTTCCACGCGCGCGTTGATGGTTCGCAATCCCTCGCGCAGAAATCCGGCGTCGCCCGCGCGCGCCAGGCTCGCGATGCCCGCGAGGGAAATATCGACGCCGTCGAAGAACGTCTCTTCTTTGTCGGCGGAGCGAACATTGGAGGCGTAGCGGTGATAGGCGCTGCTCATCTGCCCGGCGCGCGGGATGGCCGGGCCGCCGTTCTGCGTCTTCTGAAAGCCCAGGCCCTCGCGCGAAATCTGCACGTAGGAGCGCCCCAGCACGGGGTCGTAGTCGCCCAGCGGCACCGTGACGTTGACCGCCGAGGCGTCGCCGCCGCCGCGCCGCCCGCCGGGTGCGCGTGCGTAGTCCTTCAGGGGAGTCCAGGGGCGCAGGCCGGCGCGGATCTGCTCCGGGAACGCATTCGGGTCGCCGGCGGCTTTGAAGGCTTCCTGCGCCATCGCGCCCGCGGTTTGGTGGTTCCCGTGGCCGTCGCTCGGTCCGCCCACGAATACCGAAGTCACCACCAGCGGGCGCACCATTCGGAACACGCGCACCACGTCCGCCAGCACGCGGTCGTGCGTCCACCTGGAGATGGACTCGGCTTTGGTCTTGGAAAAGCCGTAATCCACGACCCGGGTCCAATACTGGTCGACGCCGTAATAACGGCCCGCGCTCAGCAGTTCCATCGTGCGCACCAGTCCCAGGGCATCGAAGTAGTCGGGCGACATTACATTGGCGCCGCCTTCGCCGCGGTTGAGCGTGAGCAGGGTGGCGCGCGTGCCGCGCCCGCGGGATTCGCAGGCAAGCATGCCGCCGTCTTCGTCGTCGGGGTGGGCCGTCACCATGATGAGGCTGGCGCGGGTGTGCAGCTTTTTGAGACTCTGCCAGAGCGCGGCCGAGCCCTCGTTGACCGTGATTTCCTGGTCCACAGTCGCGGGTTTGATGGACGTGAAGTAAGGGGGCTGGGCGAGCCCTGCGACGGCGATGAAAAGGCATCCCAGCGTGCGAAGAGTCATGATACGGGGAAGATATCGTGTTCCGAAGGGCGATTGCAATCGCGGGGAGGCAGGCGGGCTGCCGTGCTGGGGACATTTCGCCGCCACAGGGGCCCACGGCAAGATCGGCTCCAACCCTTGAAGTGCCCGGATTTTCAGGTGTTACGCCTACTTCGCGGTAACGGCTCGCGGATTGCACACGTCCCGTTATGCAAAAGTTCCAAAATGTCTGTATGCACTCAGGCACTGTCCCGTCCCTGGACCGCCTCTACTCGGAGCACGTCAATCCGCAGTGGGTGCGTCTGCTCAACGTGCTCGACATGAACGAGCACTACGAGCGCTGCGCCGGCAGCGAGCTGTTCACCGTGGGCGGCCGCCGCATCCTGGACTTCCTTTCGGGCTATTGCGTGCACAATGCCGGGCACAACCATCCGGCCATCGTCGCGGCGCTGAAAGACGAGCTCGATCGCTCCGGCCCTGCCATGCTCCAGAGCCACGTGCCCGAGCGCGCCGCGGAGCTGGCCTGCGAACTCTCGCGCCGCGCCTGCGGGTCGCTCCAGCGCGTCTTTTTCACCAGTTCGGGGAGCGAGGGCGTGGAAACAGCCATCAAGTTTTCGCGCGCACACACCGGGCGTTCGGGGATCCTGTACGCCGCCGGGGGATTCCACGGGCTCACCTGCGGCGCCCTTTCCCTGATGAGCGATCCCTTCTGGAGGCAGGGATTCGGGCCGTTGTTGCCGGGCGCCAAGGCCGTGCCCTTCGGCAGCTTGGGCGACCTGGAGTGCGAGCTCGCTACCCGCAAGCATGCCGCGTTCATCGTCGAACCCGTGCAGTCCGAGGCCGGCATCCGCGTGCCCGAATCGGCGTACCTGCGAGCGGCTCAGGAACTCTGCCGGCACTACGGCACGCTCCTCGTTCTCGACGAAGTGCAGACCGGACTCTATCGCACGGGCCGCTTCCTGGCGGCACACAGCTTCGGAGTCGAGCCCGACATGGTGATTCTGGCCAAAGCGCTTTCCGGCGGGCTGATCCCGGTGGGCGCGGTACTGATGATGGAAGCGGTTTCAGATTCCGTCTACCGGTCGCTGCATCGCGCCCTGGTGCACACCTCCACCTTCGGCGAGAACGGTCTGGCGATGCGTGCCGGCCTAGCCACGCTCGATGTGCTGGAGCGCGAGGGCCTCGGCGACCACGCCACCGCCCTCGGCGAAGAACTCCGGCGGCAGCTTGCCGAGGCGCTGGCGCCATTCGAAATGGTGAAGGAGGTACGCGGCATGGGGATGCTCTCCGGCATCGAGTTCGCGGCGCCACGCGGTCTGAAACTCCGCGTAGCATTCGAAGCCTTCCGCAAAATCCATCCCGCCATGTTCAGCCAGGTGCTGGTGATGCGCCTCTTCCGCGATCACGGCATCCTGACCCAGGTCTGCGGCAACAACTTCATGGTGCTCAAGGCCGCGCCCCCGCTGGTGGTAACGCGGGAACAGATCGGCGAATTCGTGGGCGCGGTGCGCGCGGTGGTCGCGCTGGCGCACGAATCGGGCGCGTTCTGGAGCGAGGCCCTAGGCCTGGCCCGCCGCGCTGCCAAGTGGTGAGAAGGCGATGATTCCTCTTCCGCAAACCACGGACGTTTTTGTGATCGGTGGCGGCCCGGCCGGGCTCGCCGCCGCGCTTGCCGCGCGTCGCCGCGGCTTGGATGTGACGCTCGCCGATTGCGGCGTGCCGCCCGTCGACAAGGCCTGCGGCGAAGGAGTGATGCCGGATGGGCTCGCGGCGGCCAAATCGCTCGGGCTCGACCTGGAAAGCGCCGGCGGGCATCCCTTCCGCGGCATCCGCTTCTGCGACGGCGACATCGCCGTGCAGGCGCTCTTTCCGCACGGCAGTGGGCGCGGCTTGCGGCGCACGCTCCTGCACGCGGCGATGGTGGACCGCGCGGCCCAATCCGGCGTGCGCATGGCGTGGGGCGCGCGCGTGCACGGCATCTCACCCGCGGGAGTGCGAATCGAGGACCGGCTGGTGCGCGCCCGCTGGATCGTCGGAGCCGATGGCGGCCACTCCGCCGTGCGGCGCTGGGCCGGGCTCGACGCCTCCCGTCGCGACACACGCAGGTTCGGCTTCCGCCAGCACTTCCGCATCGCGCCGTGGAGCGAGTTCATGGAGCTCCACTGGGCCGATGGCTGCCAGCTCTACGTCACACCGGTAGGCGCGGACGAAATCTGCGTGGTGCTGATCTCGGGCGACCAACACCTGCGCCTCGAAGACGCGCTGCCGCGCTTCCCCGCGATGCAACACCGGCTGCGGAATGCGACTGCCGCCACGCTAGAACGCGGCGGCGTCACAGCGTCGCGGCGGCTCGAACGCGTCTGGGCCGGCAATGTGGCGTTGGTAGGCGACGCGTCCGGGAGTGTCGACGCCATCACCGGCGAGGGCCTGTGCCTGCTCTTCCAGCAGGCGGAAGCCCTCGCCGCCGCCATCGCAGCCGGCGATCTGGCGCGATATCAGGGCCAGCACCGGCGCATCGGCAGGCGGCCCGCGCTCATGGCCGGTCTCATGCTGCTCATGGACCAGCGGCGCCGGCTGCGGCGCCGCACCATCCGCGCCATGGCGGAGCGGCCGCGCATTTTCGCACGCATGTTGGCGGCGCATACCGGTGCGCTCGATCTGGGAGGACTGGTAACCAACGGGCTGGCCCTGGGCTGGCAGATGCTGACTCTATGATCAATCCAATTCGAATCCTAGTCGCGCTGGGCGCGTTTGCCCGTCTATTGGCGGCGGGAGATTCCATTCCCTCTGGTCAGTGCGCTTACCGGATCGATCCGGCACACACCCGAGTGGAATTCACTGTCGATTCCACTCTGCACACCATTCACGGCACCTTCGTGTTGAAGCGCGGAGACCTCCGCTTCGACCCCGCCACCGGCAAGGCGTCGGGCGAACTGCTTGTGGATGCCGCCAGCGGCGAAAGCGGTAGCAACGCGCGCGACAATCGCATGAATTCTCATATTCTGGAAAGCCAGCGCTACTCCGAAATCGCTTTCCGGCCGGAGCGCGTGGAAGGCGCGATAGCGCCCTCGGGCAAAAGCCAGTTGCAATTGCATGGCAAGCTGATCATCCACGGCGGCGAGCACGAGATGACCCTGCCGTTGGCCGTCGACGCAGAAGGCGGACAATACAGCGTGGCCGCCAGCTTTGAGGTGCCCTACGTCAAATGGGGCATGAAAAACCCCAGCACCCTGATCCTCCGTGTCAGCGAAAGAGTCGAGATCACGGTACACACGGTCGCGCACCTGACGAACTAATGAAATACGCGCCTGCGGCGCGGGGCAGGCCGGGAGGCCTACCCCACTAAGGCCTTCAGGACTCGATCGCGTGTCATCGGCAGTTGCAGCAGCCGCGCTCCCGTGGCGTCGAAGATCGCATTCGCAAGCACCGGCGCGATGGTCACGATCGGAGGCTCTCCCAGCCCCAGAGCCGGCGTCTCGCGATTCTCGATCAGCGTCACTTCGATCCTGGGCAGCCAGGAGAAGCGCGGAAGCTCGTAGCTGTCGAAATTGCGCTCGAGGACCGCGCCGTTGCGGAAATGCACCTCTTCCGTGAGCGCCTGCCCCATCCCCATGGTGATCGAGCCCTCGATCTGCTGACGAGCGCCATCGGGATTGACGATGATGCCGGCATCCACGGCGCTCACCACGCGCTTGACATGCACCGCGCCGGTCTTTCGGTCCACCGCGACCTCGGCCACCGTGGCCACACACGCGTTCGAGTAGACCCCGCAGGCCAAACCGATCCCGCGTCCGCTCGGGGCCTTCGCAGGCCTCCAGCCCGATTGTCCAAGTACCGTTTCCAGCACGCGCCGCAAGCGCCGGTCGGTCAGATGCCGCATGCGAAACTCGAACGGATCCACGCCGGCCTTTGCGGCCAGAATGTCCATCTGGGATTCGCGCGCGAAGCTGTTGGAATTGACCGAGGGCGCCCGCCACGGCCCCACTCCGAACGGATGCATCCCCGGAGGATTGCCGCCCTGCCATCCTCCGGCGGAGGTGGTGCGCTGGTGCGGAACGTCGTAGAAGGTTTTGGCCTCGCGCTCGCCGGCGCCGACCACCTGCATTTCCCAGAAGCCGATCTTGCCGGACGCCGTCAGGCCGCTGCGCACTTTCATCACCGCCGCCGGGCGGAACGTGTCGAAGAAGAATTCCTCCGCGCGGTCCCACACAATCTGCACCGGCACTCCTGCGAGTTTCGCCAGGCGCGCCGCCTCGACTGCTTGCGGCGCCCCGCTCTTGCCGCCGAAGCCGCCGCCCACGAATGGCGTGATCACGCGGACGTTGTCCGGCTTTATTCCGAGGGCCTGGGCCACTGCCGGGCGCACCGAAAACGGCGCTTGCGTGCCGGCCCACACTGTGACATTGTCGCCCGAGACCTCGGCCACCGCGGAGTGCGTCTCGATGGGCGCATGAGACACGTACGCATTGAGATACGTCTGCTCCACTACGGTGCTGGAAAGCTTCTCGCCCTCGGCCAGGCTTCCCGCCTCCGCCACCACGCGCGGCTGCGGGCCGTGCCGGAGCAAGTGGTCGAAGATGGTACGATCGTCCGGGCCTTCGGGCGCGGGTTCAAACTCCGCCCTCACCAGGCCCAGCGCGCGGTCGGCAATGTCGCGATGCTGGTGGAGCACGGCCACCAGGCCGCCATCGCGAATCACGCGCACGCCAGGCAGTTTTTCGGCGGCCGACGTATCCGCGCTCTTCAACCGCGCCCCGTGTGCCGGCGGGCGCACGATGCGCGCGCACAGCATGCCGGGCCGTGCCACGTCGCCCGCGTAGTGCGCTTTCCCGGTGACTTTCTCGATCGCGTCCTTGCGCTGGGGAGATTGCCCGATGACGCGGAACTGTGCGGCGGTCTGCAGGGGCGCCTGTTCCACACGCTTCTCGATGCGGCGGCCCTGAACCAGCGAGCCGTAGGCGACACTTTTCTTCTGCGCCGGGTCCGTGATCACGCCGTCCTTCACCTGCAGACGATCCGCCGGCGCCTGAAGCTGCTCCGCCGCCATCGCCAGCAGCGTGGCCCGCGCTTCCGCGCCCGCCCGGCGAAGTACCGGACCGAACATCGGGGTGCACATCGATCCGAAGGTGCCCATGTCGTACGGGCACTGGCCGGTGTCGCCCATGATCATCTTCACCGAATTGAACGCTACCCCGAGTTCTTCGGCGAGCATCTGGGCCAGCGACGTCATGGCGCCCTGCCCGAGCTCGACCTTGCCCACGAAGCAGGTCACCGCGCCGTCCGGGGCTACGCGCAGGTACGCATTGAGATCCGCCGGGTAGCCCTGCCGCACCGGCAGGCGTTCGGGCTCCTGATAGGCGCGCAGCGCGGGCGCCGAAATGAAGACGAACAGGCCGGAGCCGGCGACGGCACCGAATTCGCGGCGGGAGAGCTGGGTTTTCATTCGGCGCCTCCCTTCAGGGCGGCCGCCGCATCTTCCACGGCCTCCAGAATCCGCTTATGCGCGCCGCAGCGGCAGAGGTTGTCCTCCATGTGATGCGCGATCTCTTCGCGGGTCGGCGACTTGGACGCGCTCAGCAGCGCGTGTGCGGTGAGAACCATCCCGGAAGTACAGTACCCGCACTGGAAAGCGTGGTGCCTGGCGAAGGCTTCCTGTATCGGATGCAGCCGGTCGCCCTGCTGCACGCCCTCGATGGTCACGACGTGTTTGCCCGCAATATCCCCGACGGGTGTCGAGCACGATCGCACGGCGCGCCCGTCGACCAACACGGTGCAGGCGCCGCAAAGCCCCTCGCCGCATCCGAATTTCGTGCCGGTGAGCGCGAGATCCGAGCGCAAGACCCAGAGGAGCATACGCTGGTCGTCGACGTCGATGCGGGTCGGCTTGTTGTTCAGAGTGAACGAAATGGTCCGCTGCATGGCAGTCCCTGCTTCCAATATTAGGAATAACAGGCCTGCTTAGCAAGAAGCGGTGTGGTGGGCGGACTCGCCTTCGAGGCCGGTCATCCCCTGTAGTCCGCCCATCCCATCAGACGTCCTGGCACGCCGCCAGGATCTGCCGGATCTGGTCCACTTCGTGCGCGCCCAGCAGGCTGAACGCGCAGAAGCGGGCATCGGAGCGCTCCTGATGAACCCGATCGAATACGAGCACGAAGCCCATCATGAATATGACAGAGAGCAAAGCGAAATGATGTTCCATCGAATCTCCTCCAACCATCGCGCCGGATCAGGAAGTGGCGCAAGTCTGCTGTGTAATCGTTTCGGCGTTCCATTGCCCGCCGACGGCGTTCTTCAAACCGAACAGAGCCAGCTCGAAGCGGTCTTTCGCGCCCACCTTCTGAAACAGGCGGGTCAGGTAGACCTTGACCGTTCCCTCTGATACGGCCAGTGTCGTCGCAATCTCGCTGTTCTTCAGGCCCTGTGAGAGCAGCCTGAGAATCTGCCGCTCACGGTACGTGAGAGCGGTACCGTTGGCGGCCGCGACATCCTCCACAATCACCCTTTCGAACCACACTTCACCCACGGCCACCTTACGCAAACACTCCGCCTGAAGTTTGGGAGAAAGAGTCTTACGCAGAATTCCGCGGATACCCAGCGACATGCATTGAAAGGCAAGCGCCGTCGAAATCGAGTTCACCCAAAGCACCAGCTTGCTCTGAGTGACCCGCTTCATCTCGCTCAGAAACTCGAACGTGATATCCGGAGTAAGTTCCAGCAGCACGACGTCGGGCGTGCTGGCGGTCACCCGCTCCCGCAGCGCGGACGCATTCCCGCGCGAAGGGATCAGGCTGAAGTCACCCACCTTTCGGAGGGCCGCTTCCAGTGCCCTCGCCAGGTTGGGGTCGCTACAGTGAACTAAGAGCTTGGCATTCATTTTTCAACTTCTCCTGCGAGACCCGGTCCGTCCCGGGTGCTTGTGTGGATCTCAGTATGCACGAAGGTTAGCGGGAGTAACAGCGGGGGTGGTTAGCCGAGCGTACCGTAAGGGTATCAGTTCATAACCAAAGTAAGTCGAAAAGGATAACGTTTAGTTTTGCTGCCGAAGCGCGCACATCGGATCCACCCGGGTGGCCCGCCGCGCGGGAATGTAGCAGGCAGCCAGCGCGAACATCCCCAAAACCAGTGCCGCGCCAAGGTAAGCGGCCGGATCGAGCGGATCTGTCGCGAACAGCAGGCTCCGCATCACCCAGGCGAGTGCTGCCGCCAGGGCGGTTCCCGCGGCGAATCCCATGCCCACCAGCCGCAGGCCTTCCGAAAAGATCATGCCGATCACGTTCCCGGGCGCCGCTCCCAGGGCCAGGCGCAGGCCGATCTCCGCCGTCCGCTGCGCTACCGCCTCCGATATCATTCCGTAGATCCCCGCGCCCGCCACGAGCAGTGCCGACAGCGCAAAGCCCACCAGCAGCAGCATTACGAAGCGCCGCTGCGCCGTCGATCGTTCGACCAGGCGCTCCATCAGCGTTTCGCCGTACGCCGGCATGTCGGGATCCAGGGCTCGCACCCGGGCGCTCAACTCTCCCAGCAGCGCCGCCGCATCTACGCGCGTGCGCACCACCAGGTTCGGCGCTCCCAGAGGATTTACCGCATAGGTCCGGTACAATTCGGGCCGCGCCGGTGTTTCCAGCCCGAAATGGCGGACGTCCCCTGCCACTCCGATCACGTTGACCCATGGGGAACTTTCCGGATTGGCACCGATCTTGATGCGCTTGCCCACCGGGTCCGCGCCCGGCCAGAGCCGGCGAGCCAGCGTTTGGTTAACGATAACCACCGACGCCGGATTGGACTCGTCACGTGAATCGAAGCCACGGCCCGCGAGGAGCGGAATACCCATCACGGCGAAATAATTCTCCGTGCATACCCGGTACTCGGCATCCATGCCGGGTTCGCCGGTCGCGTGTTTGCCCTCGGCGAACACCCACAGACCCAGGTTCGCGCCGGCGAACGGCAACCGGCTCACGGCGGCCGCCGCGGTTACGCCCGGAGTGGCTTCCAGGCGCGCCCGAATCCGCTCCCACATGGCCCGGCGCTGCTCGGGCGAGCGCGCTGTGGACGGAAGCTGGGTTTGGATGGCCGCCAGGTTGTGCGGGTCGATGCCGGGCCGCACCTCGAGCAGATTGCGAAAGCTGCGGATCAGCAAGCCCGCGCCTACTAGCAGAACGAGTGCCACGGCGATCTGCCCGGCCACAAGGAAGGACCGAAGCCGGCGATGTCCCGCCACGAGCCCGCGCCCGGCGGCCTGCAGCGCGTGCGCCGGATCGCGGCCCGACATGCGGAGTGCGGGTGGCATCCCCGCCAGGAGCGCGCAGATCAGCGCCGCGCCGCCGGTTACGGCCAGTGCACGCGCATCCAGGCCCAGGGTGCGCCCCTGGATCAGGCTGTCCGGTCCCAGAGCGCCGAAGAAGGCGAGAGCGGCCCAGGCCAACGGAATACCGGCGCAGGCGCCCAGTAAAGCGATGGTCAGCCCTTCGATCAGAAGCTGGCGAATCAACCGCGTGCGCGAAGCCCCCAGCGCGACCCGCACCGCGATCTCCTTCTGCCGCGCTGCGCCCCGCGCCAGCAGCAGGTTTGCCGTATTGGCGCAGGCCATCAAAAGAACGAATGCCACCGCGCCGGCGAGCAGCAACATGGTGCTCCGCACGCGGCCGGTTACCATGCCTTCGAGGCTGCGCGCGTCCCAATCGAAACCGCGGTTCGAGGCTGGATATTCCGCCGCCAGCTCCGTTCCGACTTGCCGCGCTTCTTCACTCGCCTGCCGGGCGGTCACGCCGGGCCTGAGCCTGCCGGCGAGTTTCAGATAGCGCACGCTCCGCACCGAACCCACGAGCTGGTTGGCCGCCAGC
>DATJYJ010000580.1:0-7337 GCA_035578025.1 Verrucomicrobiia bacterium | reverse complement strand
GCGGAAGCCCGGCTCAAAGAGAAGCTGTCGGACGAAGAAGTCGCGGCAGTGAACGCTTCATTGGCCCGGTCGCTGGCTCAACTGCGCGTCAAGCGGCGCCAGCACAGGTAAGGCGGCTATTTCTTCCTGGATTCTTCCAGGGTGCGGCGGAGGAGGCGAAGTTCGTTCCGATCTCGCTCGCTCAGGACTTCAGGCGGTAGCTGGGACTCATCGCCGCGAAAGGCCGCGACCGCGTTCGCGCAGTCTTCCGCCAGGGCAAGACGCTGAGCCGGCGTGAGTGAGAGCATCCAACGGGTGAGTCTGGCCTCCAAGGCATCACGTGTGTAAGGGGATTGCATCTCGTGCTCAGTTTATCGCCATCTGACTTCAGTTGGAGGCCTGGGGGCCGACGAAGGCGACGAAGGCGACGAAAACCGATCGCCCGCGTCATTACCGCCTATTGAATTCCCTTGGGCATCGAGTTCCCCAGGAACTCCGTGAAATCGTGCTTGAGCTTGGCGTGCGAATCGCTGTCGATGTACAGCATGTGGCCCGACTGGTAGAACGCCCACGTGATGCGCGAGTGCATTTCCGGGCTCAGCCCCATGTGGTTGAACGTGTACTCCGTCGCGTAGTAGGGAGTGGCCAGGTCGAAGTAACCCGCGGCCACCATCACGCGCATATACGGGTTCTTGGTCATCGCGTTCTTGAGCAGCGCGGTGGTGTCGCCGAAGCCGTTCTGCACGCCGTAGTCCCAGGGCTGCACCCCTCCGCTCGGATAGTAGTACATGTCCGTCTTGTAGCCCAGCTCATTGCGCAGGTAATTGGTCACCACGGCCGTGAAGGGAGGCGTGATCAGCGTGCTCGATGGGTCGTATTCGCTGGTCTCTCCGGTGTTCATCGAAGACGGACCGGCCAGCCGTCCGTCGTAGCGGCCGACGGTCTGCTGCTTGTCGCGCAGAAGCTGGCGCGTGAAATGACTGACATCCCATCGCAGGTTGGTCTCATCCAGGTAGTGCGGCTCGAGACCGGTGTAGCGGGCCAGCTTGTCGATGACCGCTTTGCGCTCGCCCGTGGGCAGCGTGTCGCCCTTCATCAGCGCCGCGGCATATTCGGCGCCAGTGAACGCCTCAACTTCCTTGAGGAAGCTCTTCAGATCCTTCTTTTGCAGGTCGGCGGCGACCTTTTTGTGATACCAGGCGTCGGCTGCATAGGTGGGCAATTCCAACTGGTAGACCAGGTCGTCGCTGCGGCTCCAGATGGTCTCCAGGTTGAGCGTGGTCCCGATGAGGACGATGCCGTTGAACGCGATCCCGCGCTCGATCAGGTAACCCGCCAGCCCGGCGGCGCGGAATGTGCCGTAGCTTTCGCCGGCGATGAAGAGCGGCGAGTACTGGCGGTTGTTGCGATTGATGTACATCCGCATGAACTCGCCGACGGACTGAATATCGCCCTGCACGCCGTTCATGCGGTGTGCCACTTCGAGGTTCTTGGCGCGGCTGTAGCCGGTACCGACAGGGTCGATGAAGACCAGGTCGGTCTGGTCGAGCCAGGTGTCCTGGTTGTCCTTGATTTCATAGGGCGGCGGAGGCATGGTGCCGCTGGGCAGGAGTTTGGGACTGCGCGGGCCCATTCCGCCCATGTGGACCCACATCGACGCCGAGCCGGGGCCGCCGTTGAAGCAGAACGTCAGCGGACGCTTGGCCACGTCGGTCACGCCGTCCAGCGTGTAGGCCATGTAGAAGATATGCGCCTCGGTCTCGCCGGCCGCGTCCTTCAGGGGCATCTGCGCCACCGTCGCGGTGTAATTGAGAGTTTTGCCCTGCACGGAGATCGAGTGCCTGGTGACCACCGGGGTTTCATCGATCTCGCCGCCGACGGCCGGTCCGGGGCCGGAGATTCCGCCACGTCCTCCGCGCCCGCCCGGAACGGGGGTCTGCGGAACCGTCGTCGTTGTCGGCGCCGGCGCAGGTGGAGTTTGTGTCGTGCCTTGCCGGCCCTGGCCCATAACGTGTGATGCCGCAATCAACGATAAAAGAAGGGAAGCGATACTCTTGGACATTGGGTAAATCATACCTCAGCACATAAGTGCGGCGGACGAATCGCCTCTTGTCGTCCGCCCTTGTATGCCGCACGCGCAATGCCGGAGGAGCTGCCGGTTACCGGCTGCGTTAGAATTGGAAATACGTCATATTTCATGACCACTTCCCCAAGCACTCGCAAACAGGATTTCCGTGAGCAGTTGGCCCGCCGCGTCATCGTCGCCGACGGGGCCATGGGCACGATGCTCTACTCGCGCGGCATCTTCATCAATCGCTGCTTCGACGAGCTAAACCTTTCCGCGCCCGACATGGTGCGGCAGATTCACCAGGAGTACGCCAAGGCCGGCGCCGAGATTCTGGAGACCAACACCTTCGGCGCCAGCCGGCAGCGCCTGGCCGCGTTCGGGTTCGCCGACAAACTGAAAGCCATCAACCAGGCCGGCGTGCGGCTGGCGCGCGAAGCTGCCAGGGACACCGCCTTCGTCGCCGGCGCGGTCGGACCGCTGAGCGTGCGCATCGAGCCGCTGGGACCGACCTCGTTCGCCGAAGCTCGCGAGACCTTTCGCGAGCAGATCGATGCCCTGCTGGAAGCCGGCGTCGACCTGCTCCTCTTCGAGACCTTTGGCAACCTGGACGAGCTGCGTGAAGCCGTGACTGCGGCGCGCGAGGCCGGCGGGCCGGACTTACCCCTCGTCGCTCAGGTGACCATCGACGACTTCGGGCATCTGCCCGGCGGCACCGACACCGAGACCTTCACCCGCGAAATCGACTCGTGGCCCGTGGATGCGCTCGGGCTGAATTGCTCGGTGGGCCCAAAGGCCACGCTGGAAACCATCGAGCGCATGCTCGAGTTCACCAGCAAGCCGCTCAGCGCCATGCCCAACGCGGGCCTGCCCATGCGGGTCGAAGGGCGCAATATGTACCTCTGCTCGCCGGAGTACATGGCACAGTACGCCCGCCGGCTGCTGTGGGCCGGCGTCAAGATCGTCGGCGGCTGCTGCGGCACGACGCCCGAGCACATCAAGCTGATCCGCAGCGAGACGCGGTCCCTGCAACCGACCCAGAAGAAGCTGTCGGTGACCGTCGAAGAGCCCCATGTCAAGGCGCACGCGCTCAAGCCCGTTCCGATGGCCGAGAAATCGAAGGTCGGGGCAAAGCTCGCCGCGGGAAAGTTCGTTACTTTCGTCGAGATTCTGCCGCCCCGGGGCGTCGACGCCACGCGCGAAATTGCCGGCGCGAAACTCTGCAAGGAAAGCGGCATCGACGCCATTAACGTGCCTGACGGTCCGCGCGCCAGCGCCCGCATGTCGGCCCAGGTGACCTGCCAGTTGATTCAGGAGGAGGCCGGGATCGAGGCTGTCAACCACTTCTGCTGCCGCGACCGCAACATCCTGGGCATCCAGAGCGAACTGCTCGGCACCCACAAGGTCGGCGTGCGTAACCTGATCTGCATCACCGGCGATCCACCGCGCATGGGGCTGTACCCCGACGCCACCGCGGTCTTCGACGTGGACGCCATCGGCCTGGTGAACATCGTGCGCAACCTGAATCACGGTCTGGATATCGGCGGCAACCCGATGGGCTCGCAGACGGCCCTGCTCATCGGGGTGGGCGCCAATCCAGGCGCGCTGAACATGGACGAAGAGATCCGGCGCTTCGAATGGAAAGTCGAAGCCGGCGCCGAGTACGTGGTGACGCAGCCCGTTTTCGATCTGGACCTAATGGAGTCCTTCCTCAAGCGCATCGAGCACGTCAAGATCCCGGTGCTGTGCGGCATCTGGCCCCTGACCAGCTACCGCAATGCCGAGTTCATGGTCAACGAGCTGCGCGTGCCGGTCCCGGAGGAGTTCATGGAGCGCATGCGGCGCGTCGACGACGCGGAAAAAGCCCGCGCGGAAGGTGTTGCCATCGCCCGCGAAATGGTGGCGCGGGTGAGCCGGATGGTGCAGGGCGTTCAGCTCAGCGCTCCGTTCGGCCGCTACCAGATGGCAGTCGACGTTGCCGAGGCCATCCAGGCCCGCTAAGATCGGATGGATACATCCGTTACGACATGGCAACCGACTTGGTGGAGATCAATCCCGATGACCCCCAGCCCGAAGCGCTGGAGCGAGCCGCCGGCGCGGTCCGACGCGGCAAAGTAGTCGCGATTCCCACCGACGCCCTGTACACCCTGGTGGCCGATCCGTTCAACCTGCGCGCGGTGACCAACGTCTTTCACGCAAAAGGACGCGAGCCGCATCGCTCCCTGCCCTTGTTGATTCGCGACAGCCTGATGGCAGAGGAGCTGGCCAGCGAGCTGAGCAACCGCTTCTTCATCCTGGCGCGGCGGTTCTGGCCCGGCCCGCTGACCATCATCGTCCCCGCCTCGGCGAAGATTCCGTTGAAAGTCACCGGCAACACGGGACGCCTGGCGCTGCGGCAGTCGCGATCGGAAGTCGCCAACCGGCTGATCGGACTTCTCGGCCAGCCGCTGATCTCGACCAGCGCCAACATTTCCGGGCACCCCACCTGCCGCAGCGGAATCGAAGTCTTCGGCATGATGGACGGCCGTGTGGACCTGGTGCTGGACGGAGGCGCGTGCACCAGCGGCGGCGCAACCACGGTCGATATCACCGAGCCCTATTGGCGGCTGATCAAATCCGGCGCGATCGAGGAGAAGGAAATCGCGGATTGTCTGAAGCCCTCATGAGCGCGGCTCCGCGATGAAATACCTGGTTGTCCTGGTGGGCGGTGGTGCCGGCTCCCTCGCCCGTTTCGTCGCCGGAAGCGCGATCGCTTCGATATTCGGCTCGCGGTTTCCCGTGGGCACGATGGTGATCAACACCACCGGCTGTTTTCTGATCGGTCTGATCATGACGACTCTGACGGAGCGCTGGCAGCCCCATCCGAACTGGCGCCTGGCCCTGGTGGTGGGCTTCCTCGGCGGCTACACCACATTCTCCAGCTTTGAATGGGAGACGTTCGCGGCCGTGCGGGGCGGGGCCCTCTGGATCGGCCTGGCAAATGTCCTCGGCAGCGTGGCGTTGGGGTACGCCGCGGTCTGGGCCGGCGCGGCGCTCGCGCGGCGGTAACGGCCTTCCCCGCCGAGGGCGGGCGGAGGTACAGTAGGGGTCACAGGAAGGAGGACCCCTATGGACCGCAGAAAGTTTCTGGCGGCGGCCGCGGCCGTGGCTGTCGCCAATGCGGATGAGACCCCGCAACTGGCAGTGAACGGAGGCACGCCGGTCAGAGCCCGGCCTCTCACGGGACCGAACTGGGGACCCCAGTATTACGACGACAAGGAGCAGACTCAACTCGCCGAGGTTCTGTCCAGCCGCAATCCGTTCCGGTTCAACAACCCTCCCGACAAGTCCAAGGTTGCGCTCTTCGAAAGCGCGTTCGCCGCGCGCATGCAGACCAAATACGCGCTCGCGGTTACTTCCGGCACGGCCGCGCTGCACACCGCGATGGCCGCTCTCGAAGTCGGCCCGGGCGATGAGGTGATTCTGCCTTCCTGGACGTGGTACTCCTGCTACAACGCCGTGATTCAGGCGGGCGGCCTGCCGGTGTTCGCGGAAATCGATGCGTCGTTCAATATCGATCCCGCCGACATCGAACACCGCATCACCCCGCAGACCAAGGTGATCATGGCCGTGCATCTGCAAGGCAACCCGGCCGACCTGGACCCGATCCTCGAGATCGCGCGCAAGCACCGCTTGAAAGTCCTCGAAGACGCCAGCCAGAGCGTCGGCGCAAGTTATAAGGGGAAGCCGCTGGGATCCATGGGAGACATCGGAATCTACAGCCTGCAACAAAGCAAGACCATCACCGCGGGCGAAGGAGGCGCCGTCGTCACCAGCGACCCGTACCTTTATGAACGCGCGGCCCGCTTCCACGACGTGGGCGGCATCCGCAACTTCCCCGCCAAGCTGGGTTTTCTCCCGGGCCTGAACTACCGCATGAACGAGTTCACGGGCGGCGTGTTGCTCGCCCAAATTCGCAAGCTGGATACCATCATCGGCGACGTCCGGCGCAACGCCCGGCGCGTGTACGAAGGCATCCGCGACACGCCCAATGTGCGCCTGCGCAGGCTGCCCGATCCGGCCGGCGAGCTGGGCACGGGCATCTTCCTCGAGTTCCCCACGAAAGAGCTGCGCGAGCGCTACGCCGCCGCCATGCGCGCCGAGGGAGTGCCGGTCTCGGGTCCGGCCGGGAGCGTGATCCTGCCCGTCGTGCCCGAGATCGAGCAAAAGGTCACCGTCACCCCAAGATGGCCGTCCTTCGCATCGGAGCGCGGCCAGGCAATTCGCTACGGCAGCGGCTGCTGTCCGCGGACCATCGACATTCTCGGCCGCTTCGCCGGAGTGATGATGAGCCCCAAGTACACCGACCGCGACACCGAAGACGCCGTCACCGCGATTCGCAAGGTCTACCCGGCGGTGGTGAAGGCGTGACGCGCGCCGCGATATTGCTTCTGTGCGCCGTGCAGGCTCTGTACGGGGCGGGAATGCGCGCGGGAGTGGCCCGCAGGGACATCACGCCGAAGATTCCCGTCTACCTCTCCGGATATGCCAGCCGCAATCACGCGTCCACTGGCGTGATTCAGCCGCTGTGGGCCAGGGCGCTGGCGATCCAGGGCACCTCCGGGGGACGTGTGGTCGTCGTGAGCACCGACCTCATCGGATTCCCGCCCGAAGTCTCGGAGCAGGTGGCGGCGCGTGCATTGCGGCAGTTCAAGCTGGAGCGGTCCCGGCTGCTGCTGAATTCGTCCCACACTCATACCGGGCCCGTGGTCTGGGCCGGACTGGTGACCATGTTCGACCTCTCGCCGGAGGAGGAGCGCAAGCTGCGCGACTACGCAGCGCAACTCGTGGACGACCTGGTGGCGGTGATCGGAGACGCGCTCGCGGACCTGTCGCCGGCCGAGATCTCGTACGGCTTCGGCCAGGCTGGATTTGCCATCAACCGGCGCGAACCCACGGACCGCGGCATTCGGATCGGCCTCAACCCGTCGGGCCCGACCGATCACGCAGTGCCGGTTCTCGCGGTCAGGGACGCCAAAGGCAGCTTGCGCGCAGTCCTCTTCGGGTATGCCTGCCA
This sequence comes from Verrucomicrobiia bacterium, assembly GCA_035578025.1. GTDB lineage: Bacteria > Acidobacteriota > Terriglobia > Bryobacterales > Bryobacteraceae > Solibacter. The sequence continues at coordinate 237 of DATJYJ010000580.1, read as the reverse complement.
CAACACGACTCTGGGCGGCGACTTCTACCAGATCACCGGCGACTACGCCGGGTTCGCCGAGGCGAAACTGGAAAACGAGCACAAAGGCGTTACGGCGATGTTCGTGCAGCTTTGCGCCGGCGATCAGAATCCGCAGCCGCGCGGCACGCTCGAACTGGCGCAGCAGCACGGCCAGGAGTTGGCGGCCGAAGTGGAGCGCGTTTTGAAAGCGGGCATGGGCCCTTTGAAAGGTCCCCT
>DATJYJ010000579.1:0-6925 GCA_035578025.1 Verrucomicrobiia bacterium | reverse complement strand
CCCACGGCTCCGCCGGCCGGCCCACCGGCGCCGTCTATTGCGTGGTGCCGGGTAAGCCCGGGTCGGGCGCCAGCTCATTGGCCGTGCAACTGGCAGCCGAACTGCGCGCCGGCGGCAAGGCCAGGGTCCTGCTCGTGGATGGCGACCCGATGAACGGCAGCGTGGCCTTTCAGCTCAAGCTCAAAAGCGAGTTTCACCTGGGCGACGCCCTGCGCGACTGGCACCGCATGGACGACGATCTCTGGGCGCGGCTGATGATTCCGGCCGGCGGCGTCGATGTGCTGCCCGCCCCGGAGAGCGCGGCCACGCGCATCGAGGTGAGCCCCGCCACCGCAGCCTCGCTCTGCGGCTTCTGGCGCGAGCGCTATGCCTTCACGGTGCTCGACCTGCCCGATGTGCGGGCGGCGGTCGATTGCGGCTTCGCCGCGGTCGCCGACAGCCTCCTGCTGGTCACCACCAACGAGCTGGCCGCGCTGCAATCCACGCGCCGCGCGGTCGGCTATTTCGATTCCGGTGCCGCCGACCGCACCCGCCTGCGCCTGATCCTCAACCGTTATATGCCGGCCACCGGCCTGAAGCGCGAGGACATCAAGACGGCGCTCGGCCTGGAGCCGTTCGAAATCCTGGCCAATGACTACGATGTGATGCAAACCGCCCTGCTCGACGGCCGGCCCGCGCCCCCGAACTCGCGCTTCGCGCAGAGCGTGCATGCGCTCGCTGCGCGGCTCGAGCGCAAGCCGGCGGCCGCGAAATCGAATGGCTCATGGATCTCCGCCCTGTTGCATCGGTAAGAAATCCTCGCGCAGCTAAGTTATCGCACCAATTTCGCACTTACTAAGTCGATGTTAGTTTGAAAAGCGAAAGGAAATCCCGTGAAAACATTTTGGAAGGGCTTTTGGAGTAATACCCAGGGCCAGGATCTGGTGGAATATGCGCTGGCAGCCGGCCTGGTTGCCGTCGCAGCGGTGGCCGCCATGCCAACGCTCAGCTCCACTGTGAGCAACGTGTTCACCAAGATCGGTTCGATCATCGCCGCCAACGTGAACTGACAGGAAAGGAAAACCCACATGACGCGCATCAAGGAAACCATTCTGAAGTTGCAGATCTGGAAGGATACCAGCGGGCAGGACCTGGTGGAGTATGCTCTCGCCGCCGGCCTGGTCGCGGTGGCTGCCGTGGCGTGCATGCCCAGCCTCAGCAGCACGGTGAACAACGTGTTCACCAAAATCGGCTCCATCATCAACAACAACGTGCACTGATACCGCGGCCGGGCCGCAGCCGCGCCCGGACTGCCCCGGCCTCAATCCGTCCGGAAATCGAATACGTCGGTATTGGTGCGGACCACCAGGCGCCCCGGGCCGAGCGGCTTGCCTTCGGTAATAAAGAAAACCGCTCCGTCGGTGGATTCGCCGGCGGCCAGTTTGCTCTGCACCATCGCCAGCGCGCTCGCCGTGGCCGCCGCCTTCAACTTGGTCGACCCCATGGCGATCGCCGCCTGCCGCCGCTGTTCGTACCCGTTGGTCGATCGCAGCCGCTGGTTGCCGTAGATGGCCTTCTCATAGCTGTTCACCAGCTTGATCACGTCGCCGGCGCTGCCTTTTTGCTCCAGCATGGCGATCACGTTGCGGGCCGGCGAAGCCCGCAGCGCCGTGCCGTCGATCCGCACGTAGGTGAAATCCTCCGGCCGGATCACATACGGCCCCGCCGAACCGTTGCTCACAGCAACCTGTATGATCGCGAACTCGTGCAGGTGCTCGGGCATCGCGGCGAACATGATGGTGACGCCCGACCGCGTCAGTGTCTGATACTTAAGCCCGTTGCTCTCAAACTCGATCACTTGAGCCGGCAGGCACACCGCGCCCAGGGCGAGAGCGAGTACACTGACCCCGAGCCTCATAAGTTCATCTTAACCCGACCACCCGCCGCTACAGCCTGCAAATCAGCAGTTCCCGCTCGTAAATCAGCTCGGGCGGCAGGTGGTCGTGGATATCGATGAATAATTCCTGTTGATCCACCAACTCCCGGCGCCAGGCCGCGGCATCGAAAGACTGCAGCTCCTCGAAAGTCTCGCGCGGGAAATCCAGTCCCCGCCAGTCGATGCTGTCATAGCGCGGCATCCACCCGATGGGGGATTCCCGGGCGAGGGCCCGGCCCTGCACGCGCTCTGCGATCCACCGCAGCACACGCATGTTCTGCGCGAAACCAGGCCAGAGAAACTGCCCGTCCACGCCTTTCCGAAACCAGTTCACGTGAAAGATCCGCGGCGTCTCCGATAGCCCACGCTGCATCCGGATCCAGTGGCGGAAATAATCCCCCACATGATATCCGCAGAACGGCAGCATGGCCATCGGATCGCGCCGTACCTTGCCCACTTGCCCGGTCGCCGCCGCCGTCGTTTCCGACCCCATTGTCGCTCCCACATAGACCCCGGCCGTCCAGTTGAACGCCTGGTACACGAGCGGCGTCGTGGTGGCGCGCCGGCCGCCGAAGACGATGGCGCTCACCGGGAGTCCCTCCGGGCTCTCCCAGTCGGGATCCATGCTCGGACACTGAGAGAGCGGAGCTGTAAATCGCGCGTTGGGATGGGCGGCCTTGACGCCGGTCTCCCGCGCGATCTCCGGCGTCCATCGCTTCCCCTGCCAGTCCAGGCACTCGGCGGGGGGCTCGTCGGTCATGCCTTCCCACCACACGCCGCCATCGGGCGTGAGTGCCGTGTTGGTGAAGATGGAGTTCTTGCGCAGCGTCGCCATGGCGTTGGGATTGGTCTTTGCCGACGTCCCCGGCGCCACTCCGAATATCCCGGCTTCCGGGTTGATCGCCCGCAGGCGGCCGTCGGCGTCGGGTTTGATCCAGGCGATATCGTCGCCGACCGTCCACACCTTCCAGCCCTTGAACTCCGGCGGCGGAATCAACATGGCCAGGTTGGTCTTGCCGCATGCGCTCGGGAAAGCTGCCGCGATATAGACCTTTTCGCCCTGCGGATTTTCCAGCCCGAGAATCAGCATATGCTCGGCCAGCCAGCCTTCGTCGCGCGCAATATTCGACGCGATGCGCAGCGCGAAGCACTTCTTCCCGAGCAGCGCGTTACCGCCGTAGCCCGACCCGAAGCTCCAGATCTCGCGCGTTTCCGGAAAATGAACGATATATTTCTCCCGGTTGCAGGGCCACGGCACGTCCCGCTGTGCGTTGACCAGCGGCATGCCCACGCTGTGCATGCACGGCACCACGCGCTTGACGTCCTTGTCGATCTCCGCCAGCACCGGCAGTCCGATCCGCGCCATGATCCGCATACTGACCACGACATAAGGCGAATCCGTGAGTTGCACGCCGATCTGCGACATCGGGCCGCCCACCGGCCCCATGCTGAACGGCAGCACGTACATCGACCGGCCGCGCATCGCGCCGCTGAAAAGCGATTTCAGCTTGCGCCGCATCTCGAAGGGGTTTTCCCAGTTGTTGGTGGGGCCAGCCGCGTCCCTGGAGAGCGAGCAGATGAACGTGCGGTCCTCCACCCGCGCCACGTCGTTGGCATCGGAGCGCGCGTAGAAGCATCCCGGCCACAGTTCCTGATTCAGCCGGATCAAAGTGCCGCTCTCCACCATCTGGCCGCACAGGAAGTCATATTCTTCCTGCGACCCGTCCACCCAGTGGATCGCGGCCGGCTTGGCCAGGTTCGCCATCTTCTCGACCCAACGGATCAGGTGAGTGTTCTGGCCAAGCGGAACGGATACGTCGCGGCCCAGCCGGAGATTGTCGGTGACAGCAGCCATAAACGATCTATCCATTCTACAGGGCAGGCGCGGACTTGCGCCTCCACCCGAACGGCGGTAGCGTTTAGTGGATGCGAATCATGCCGGTTATCGCGCTGCTTTTCGCCGGCCTGGCCTTCGCGGAGCATCCGCTTGTGCCGGATGAGGCACAGCTTTTGGAATCGGCCCGGCACTATGCATTGAATTACGCCGCGTCGTTGCCGGACTTTCTGTGTACCCAGTTGGTGCGCCGTTCCGAGGACCCACGTGGCGACGGACGCTGGCGCCTGCTGGACAACCTGAACATCAAGGTCAGCTACTTCGGCCACCGGGAAGAATACAAGCTGGTGGAGGTCGACGGGCGCCCCACGGTCCAGGACTACGATTTCGTCGGCGGAACGATCTCCACCGGCGAATTCGGTACGCGCCTGCTCGAGGTGTTCGCCAGGAATTCCAAAGCCGTGTTCGGGTGGAAGGGATGGTCGCACGTGCGCCGGCGGCGGGTTGCGGTCTTCACCTACCACATCGCGCGCGAGAACTCGGCAAACCTGGTGCAGATCGGCCTGGTTCCGGCGGGCCCGAACTCCACCATCATCGGCTATCACGGCGAGGTTGCTGTCGATCCCGAATCCCACGCCGTCGTTCGCGTCACCCTGACCGGCGAACTCCCGCCGCGTTTCGCGATCACCGGGTGTTCCTCCTGGGTCGAATACGACTACCGCAGCGTCGCCGGCAGCGAGTACCTGCTCCCGGTGGAATCCCAGACGAGCCTGCAAGCGGGCCGCTACCGCTCATCGAACCGGATCGTATTTCAGGATTACCGCAAATTCCAGACCGAGGCGACGATCACGTTCAAGTAGTAGCACCACCCCACTTGGGCCGCACCCTAGGGCAGCACCACCACGTTCGACCGCCACACCGCGAACCGCTGCGTCGAAGGCATCAGGACGCTCACCTGGCAGGTGTACTTCCCCGCCTGCAGAACCGCCAGCGGCATCGTCACCCGCACCGGCACCGCCTTCGACTTCGCGTTCAACCCCTCCGCGACTCGAGCGGCCGGCGCCTCAAACACCTTCACCTTTCCACGGAAGAAGCTCACCGTCGTGACCAGCGGCTGGGCTTTTTCGGCGCCGGGCTCGTACGCCTCCAGGTAGACCTCCAAATCCTGCTGCCGGCGGAAGACGCGCGTGACGCTCGGTACCAGCTTTTCGCCGTTCTCGACCAGCGGATTGGCCGCGATCAGCTTCCTGTCGCGTTCGGCGGTGGCCACGGCGGCGTCCAGCTTCTCGCGCTGGTAGCTCAGGACCACGCTGCTGATCGGAAGATACCGCGTGTCGGCGGTGAGGTCCGGTATCGTGAACTTCGTCTCGAACGTGCCCATCTTGCCGGTCTCGTTCTCCCGTGCCAGGAATTTCAAGCTGTAAGTTCCCGGCGGCAGCGTGAATCCGGTATCGTACGTAAGGTTGCGCGAGGCGAGCTGGCCGGCGTTTTCGCCTTTCAGCTTGACCGTGATCTCGTCGCGCACCATTCCCTGCGGCGCGCCCTTCGCGTCCCGGACCTCGCCGATAAAATCCAGCCTTGTGGTTTCCGAGCCGCCCTTGCGCGCCAGCTCGATGTCGCTGCCGGGAATCTTGACGGCGACCGGCACGAAGTAGCGGTCCTTCGCCTGCCGGAAGTAATTCACTTCGAGCGCGAGCGAAAGATCGGTCATCGGGTCTTCCAGCATCAGCGCTTCCTGCAGCTGGCGCTCGCGGTCGCCGCTGGTGAATTGGCGAAATTCCTTGCCGGCGAAGTAGCCCGAGCGGTAATCGAGTTTTGCCGTCAGGTTGCGATTCACCTGCACTTTGATGCGCCGGTACTTTCCGTCAAGCGAGGCATTACTCGAATAATATCCCAGGATGTAGTAACTGGATATGTCGTGCTGGGCCTGGCGAATCCCGAGCGATAAGTCGTTCTGGTCGAGGAGGGCCTTTCCGCCGGTGTCGGCGGCGAGGGCATACAGCGTCTCCTGCTGGCCCTGGAAATTCGCCTGCGCGCTGCGCTGCGCACTGCCGGAATACATGGCCTGGCCGCCGGGCGACGCCTGGGTGGCGTCTCCCAGAGGGGCGCTGGCGGCCAGACCACGCGCGTCCACCGGGTAAAAGGCGACGTTGCCGCGGACAGCGGCATTCACGGTGGCGCGCAACTGAGCTTGATTGTCGATGCCGGTGCGGGTCATGCCGCTGGCGAAGTACACCAGCGCCTTCTTCTCCGGCAGGCTGGTGAGCATCTTGACCGCACTCTCCAGCGCGGCCAGTTTCCGGTCGGTGTTGAAGATGTTGAACTCGCTGTCGTCGGAGGTGTAAGCCGCGCCGGTATCGCCCTCGCTGTCGTCGCCTGTCGAGCCGTTGGACATCCCTGTATCTCCAATCGAGAGATGCTGCACCACCGCCGCCAGCGCATCGCGATCGCTAGTGAAATCCTGAAGCACCGAAAGCGTAGTCGAGTAAGTCATCACCGCCACGAGATCGGATTGTGTGAGCCCGGTCTTGAGGAATTTCAGCGCCGCCTGCTGCGCCCGGATCTGATCGGCGACAGCCATTCCCGCCTGATCGAAGAACAGGACAAGGAGGCGGCGGTCCTTATATTTCACTGCGCCGGCGTGCGCCGGCGCGATCTGTGCGGCAGGGGCAGCAGCGGCCCGGGCCACCGGCGCCGCGGGCGGCAGGACGTTGTCCTCGAGCCGCTGGTACTCGAAGACCTTGATCTGCTGCGGCTTTCCATCCTCCGTAATGATGAAGTCGGCCGCGTTGAGGCCTTCGATCGGTTGCCCGCGGCCATCCTTCGCCGCCACATTGACCACGACCAACTGGCTCGTAGCCTCGAACTTTACGGGCCCCCGCTGCTGCGCATTCAGCACCACCGCTATGGCAAGAATCAATTTCCGCATACCACCACACCCCGCATTCTTGACTTCTGAATTCTGAATTCTGACTTCTTCTTCTCAAAACCTGAACCTCAAACTCACCGTCAGCTTCCGCATCGGCGCTGCCGCCGTGGCCAGTCCGTACGTCGTAGACCCGACCACCGTGCCCCAGGACGTGATGGTCACGTGATTCAACACGTTCTGCGCCTGGAACTGCAGGTCCGCGCTACGGCGCTCGCCGAAGCGGAATACCCGGCTGAGCTGCCCATCC
>DATJYJ010000578.1:0-8227 GCA_035578025.1 Verrucomicrobiia bacterium | reverse complement strand
GCAGATGCGCACCATCCACATGTCGCTTGCCGAGAGCGCACGCGCCCTCGAGGCCAATGCCGATCGTATCCGCACGGCGCGGCGAACCATCGACGACCTCACCGAGCAGATCGAAGAGCTCGGCGACGTCCGGGCCGGGCTCAGCGCGCTGGCGCCATCGGATCGCGAGTCCGCGGAGGACTTCGCCCAACTATCCCGCCAGCAGCAGCTCGATCAGCGCGAGATCGCGAAGCTGGACTCCGCCGACCGCGATCTGAAGGCGTGAAGCGAATTCTGGCCGCCGCGCAGGCGTTCGCGTGCGGCGCTCCCCAGCACGATGACATGACGCTGGTTGTGCTTCGCGTGGCCTGACGGCCGCCCCCAGGTCACTCCTGCCTCAGCGCGACCGTCGGATCCACCCTGGTGGCGCGCAGCGCCGGGATCAGGCTCGCCAACACCGCCACCGCCAGCAGGAACAGCGCCGCCCCCGCTATGCTCACAGGGTCCGCCGGACTGACGCCGTACAGTAGAGGCGCGATCTCCGTGGACGCCGCCAGTGCGATGACAAGCCCCGCCGCGATCCCGGACAAGGCCAGCTTCAGTCCCCGCCGCATCACCATTCGCAGAACGCCTTCGCGGTCGGCCCCCAGCGCCATCCGAATGCCGATTTCCCGCGTCCGCTGGTTCACCGAGTAAGCCATCACTCCGTACAAGCCTACGCCGGCCAACAGCATGGAAATCGCTCCCAGCACTCCCAGAAATACCGACGCAATCCGCGGTCCGAACCACGCAGCCGAGATGTAATCCGTCAGCGGCATTGCCGTCAGGCCGGCCGAGTTCGGATCGATGGCCGACATCTCGCGGCGCAGCACCGGGATGAAACCGCGCGCATCCCCGCCGCTGCGGGCGTAAAAAGCCACGCCGCCTTCCCCGCTGCCGTTGTGTACCTGGTCGAACGACAGATAGAAATATGGTTGCGGCGCTTCCGACAGGCTGAGATACTTGCCGTCCCTCACCATCCCCACAATCGTGAACGGTTTGCCGTAGACCTTCACCCGGTGCCCCACCGGGTCGCGTCCCGCGAAAAAGCGCCGCGCGAAGCTCTCGTTGACGATCATCACGCGCAGGCTTTTCTCGTTGTCCTCAGGCTTGAAATCGCGTCCGGTAAGCAGCGGCACCTTCAGCAGATCGAAGTAGCCGGGCGACACCGACGCGTGATGCACATCCAGGTTCTCGCCGGGCCTCGCCGCATACCCTTCCACCGTCACATCCGTCCATTTCGCCAGTCCGAAGCCGAGCGGAATCGAGTCGGAATACGCGGCGCCTGTCACCCCCGGCGCCGCCAGCAGGCGCTCGCGGAGCCGCTGCGAGAACTGCTTCTCCTCGCTGGGAGTGTAGTTGTTCGTCACCAGAAACAACCGGCACACCGTAACGTTGCGGTGATCGAAACCAGCCGGAGTGCGCTGCAATCCGTAAAGGCTCCTCACAAACAATCCGAGCGTCACCAGGGCCGCCAGCGCCAGCCCCACTTCGGCTACCACCAGCAGCCCGGAGATGCGCCTCGAATGCCCGCTCTGCGTATCGCCCCTCCCCCCTTGCCTCAGCGCTTCCACCACGCTGCGCCGCACCGACTGCCACGCTGGCGGAAGACCGGAGATGAGGGCGGAACCCAGGCAGGCCAGCGCGGCAAACAGAAACACCCGCCCGCTCGGGCGCACATCCAGGTACACCGGCAATCCCGTCGGCGGCACGAAATAGATGAGTACATTCTGCAGCCACAGCGCCAGCGGCAATCCAGCCACCGTCGCCAGAACCGCCAGCAGCAGGCTCTCGCAAATCAACTGCCGGCTCAACCGCATCGGACCCGCTCCCAGGGCGGTGCGGATGCCGAACTCCCTGTACCGCGCTGCCGAACGCGCCAGCAACAGATTCGTCACATTCGCGCACGCAATCAGCAGCACCAGTCCGCAGGCCGCGCCCAGCACAGCCATCGGCCACGCCAGAATGCCCGACACCCCCGACTGCGCCCTCCAGATCGGTACGATCCGGGCGCCCATCCCCGTGTTGGTCTTCGGAAAAGCGCGCGCCAGCCGCGCGGCAACCGTCGCTGCTTCGGCACTCGCCTCGGAGACGCTGACGCCCGGTCTGAGCCTCACCAGCGCTTTGAAGTGCCGCGCATCCCGCTCGCGTTCCCCGGTCAGCGGCGCCGGAACCCAACCGTTCATCGCGATCCCCGGCATCACGCCGTGAAATTCCGCGGGCGCCACGCCCACGATCGTGACCAGGTGCCGGTTGACGCGCATCGTGCGGCCCAGAACCGACGCGTCTCCGCCGAAATAATCCTTCCACAGCCGGTAGCTGATCACCGCCGTGAACGCCTTCGCCCTGTCGCCGTATTCGTCCCGCGTGAACGTCCGGCCCAGCACCGGCTTCACGCCCAGCACGTCGAAAAAGTCTCCCGAGACCAGTTCGAACCACGCGGAGTAGCCGTTCTCTCCGTCGCCGATCGAGGCGGGAGCCGTTTGGTGCAGCACCAGCGCGGAGATGCTTCGCATGCTCTCCTGAAAATCCCGGCAGTCCGCGTACGAAACGTTGTCGTCCTCGATGCCGCTCGCGGGCGCGCTTTCCAGGACGGCAAACTGTCCGTCGTCCCTCGCGCCCTGGAACGGGTGCAGAACCATCCCGTCGATCCAGCCAAACACGGTGGTGGTGGCGGCAATACCGAGCGCCAGAGTAAGCACTGCGACCGCTGTCAGGGCCGGGGTCCGGCGGAGAACGCCCGCCGCGTACCGAACGTCTTCAAACATGCCTCGCATGTGTTCCCGCCGTTAACTGCAATTTCGCTTCCCACTTCAAACCTTGATTTTATTCAACGGCGAGGTCACCCGGGTCTCGGTTTCGGGGTTCTGTGTCCGAAAATGGGACGCCGGCGGCCGGCGCATCGCACGCGCCCCCCGGGCCGCAGAAGATGGTCATCGCCACCGGCAACTAGCGAGTGAATTTATTGCGCAGAAAGCTCTGCGCCAGTCCGGTCCTATTGGACGTCGCTCACTCTCCCGTCGACGAATGTGATCTTGATGTCCTTGTAGACGTAGATCTTCTTCGCGCCGAGATCGATCGTCTTCTCGGGTGTCCCCAGAATCGCGGTAACCTCTCCGATACTCTGGCCCATCGAAATGTTCACCGGTCCCGACGCCCCGTCCCCGTTCTGCGTCTGATTCAAAACCTGCTCCTCGGCGCGGCCGGCTTCCTGCGAAGCCTGGGTAAGCTCGGCCCCGGCGCCGGGATCGGGCTGCACCTGGGCGGCGAGCGGGGTATCAACCGTGCCGGCGGCTCCCGCGGGCAGAGCCGGCATACCGCCCTGCCCCTGACGGGTCTGGAGATCGCCCATCCCCTTGTCGATCGTCGCCCGCATCTGGTTCTGCATCTCCTGCAGGTCTTGAAGCTGCACGGCGGCAATCGAGCCCTTGCGGCAATCCTGCCGGTGGCTCGCCAGCACGACCGTGTCCGCGGTGGGTGAATTTGGCGGCGGCGGGCCCGCCAGTTGAATCACGTCACCCTCCGCCAGGACACAGGCGCCCGCGTTGGAATTCACCTCCAGGCTGCTCGAGACCAGGAAGACGTGGCGGGCGTTGTCGGTAAAGATCGGACTGGTTTGATAGGCGGCTGGATTGCCGGCCTGCTGGCTCTCGGCGCGCTCCAATTCGATCTGGCGATGCACTTCGTCGGCGATGGCCTGCTTCACTTCGGGCGTGAGCGCGACTTGGCCGGCGGGCGCGTAGGCGCTGCCCGGCCCTGGCTGAGGAGGAGGAGGAGCGTTGGCAGCCATCCGCTCCAGGTAAGCCGCCTCCAGCGTCGTGGCGATCAGGAAATCGGTGAGCCACAGTGTGGGACTCGCGTAAACCGGATACGGCGCGAAGTAACCGCCGTAGTAGGCATACCACGGTCTGCCCATCCATCCCCAGTTGTATACCACCGGCTGCCGCCAGGGTGTGTACGCGTAGGCATAAAACGCCGGATGGTAGTAGCGAACCGGCGTGTAGACGTGGAGGGTCACCCCGCTGTAGACCACCGGCCGGTAAACCCGAACCTGCGAGACCCCGCCGACCACGTAGGTTCGCTTGACGATGGTAGTGTTATTGACCACCATCGGGCGCTGCACGTAGCCATGTCCCGGAGCGCTCGCGACCACCACCGCGCCGCCGGGGCGAGCCATCTCGACCCGCCGCACTCCGCTCGGCGAGTGATAGATCGTGGCGCCGCTGGAAGTGTGGACTGCCGTGATCCGTCCGGCATCGTTGCGGTGGACCGAGCCGCCGTCGGGCGCGCGTGTGATCCGCGGCGCTGCAGCGGAGCTGCCGAAGGTGCGGCCGGGTTCGTGCGCCGGGCCCCCCGGATGGTTCGGCGCCGCCGTCCCCGGCTGGTAGGCGTTCGGACGATCGTTTCGCGGACCGGGCGTCCCCACGCCATGCTGCATCTGCGGCTGCTGCGGTCCTCCGCCGGTGTGCTCCCGTACGGCCGGTGTCGTCGGCGGCGTATGAGATTGCGGCTGCTGCGTCGCTGCCGGTGGCGCCGAATGCTGGTGTTGCGCGGGCTGCGACTGTTGTGTGGCCGCCGGCGGCGCCGAGTGTTGCTGCGCTGGCGCCGAATGTTGCGGGGCAGGCTTGCTGGAATTGTCGTTCTTCTTCTTGTTGTTATCCTGCGCCGCGATGGACATGGCGGTGACAGCCACAACAGCCAACACGATGGCTGTCTTGGTAATAGCGTTAGAGCGCTTCATAAACAGACGGTGTCTCCGATCACCCGGCTGGCCCCCATCATGGTCACTCCGTGTGGTCCCGCACAAGGATGACGAAGGGTATCGAGTCCGGCATATCCAAGGTAAGTCGCTTCGGAGTAGGAATATCCCGAACGCCTTTTCCTGGCCGGGTGTTCGTAAGAGGGAACCTATTCCACGATGGCCTGCATGACTGCGTTTTCAAAGTCCCGGTCTGCCTGCCGGTCCGGGTTGTCGGTCTGAATCATCATCACACCGATCAGTTTCTCCTTCGGGTCCACCCAGAAGTGGGTGCCGTAAGCGCCGTCCCACCCGAAACTCCCTTTGGAAACGCGGCGCCCCGCGGCCACCGGGTCGCTGACCACTTCCACGCTGAGTCCATAGCCGCGGCCCGGCGCGCGCCCAGGCAGCGTATCGGGCACGAACACGCTGGACATCAGTTCCACCGTCTTTGGGCTGAGTAGTTGATTGCCGTTCCACTTGCCGCCGGCGCAGAGCATCAGCGCGAATTGTGCGTACTCTTCCGCCGTCGAGACCAGGCCGCCCGCGCCGGAAAAGTAGGTCTTGCTCTGCAGCCGGTTCGGACCCTGTGTCTTGGTCAGCGCGCCGCCGGCACGGTGATAGGCGGTCACCACGCTCGGCCAGCGGTCGTCTCCCGGATGGAAGGCCGTGCTCTTCATGCCCAGCGGCGTGAAGATCCGCTGTTTCAGGAACTGATCGAAGCTCATGCCGGATGCCACCTCGACCACGCGCCCCAGCGTGTCGAATCCCGCGAGCGCGCTGTACGTCCAGCGCGACCCTGGTTGGAAATCGAGCGGAGCAGCCGCGAACTTCGGCATCAGATCTGCGAGTGTCCGGCTGCCCACCATATCGATCAGGCCGGGCAATTCGTGTGTGCTCGCCGCTCCGCCGCTGGCCAGTCCCGACACGTGAGTCAACAGGTCCTGAATGGTGATTTCGCGCGTGGCCGGGATCGTGTAGTACCTCGGCGGATCCGACGCCGGTGTATTCGCCGGGCGATCCTGCACGATGGCAACCTTCGATCCCTTGAACTCCGGAATGAATTTCGAGACGGGATCGTTGAGCCGCACCTTGCCTTCCTCGAGCAGCATCAGGATCGCGGCGCCGCACACCGGCTTCGACATCGAAAAGACGCGAAACGTCGCGCTCTTCTGCATCGGCTTGTTCGCTTCGATGTCCATCAGCCCCTGCGCGTCGAACCACGCGATCTGCCCTTTCCGCGCGACCAGCGTCACCGCGCCGGAGAAGTCATGCGCGTCGATGTGCCGTTGGATCGCATCGTGAACCCGCGCAAGCCGTTCCTCGGAGAGTCCGACCGAATCCGGTTTGACGGTTGCCGCAACCAGCGGCAGGCCGGCTAAGGCCCACAAGCATAGTCTCATCCTGAAATTCGCACGCATAGTTAGGTAGTCTATCGCAACATAGTAGGGTAGGCCTCCCGGCCTGCCCCGCGCCGCAGGCGCGTTCCGTCCGCGATTGATACTTCACGACCTTATCCGTAAGCGACTCCGTGAATGCGGGCGGCGCCGTTACTTGTCACCGTAATAGTTCCGGCGCCCACACTCGTGCTTCGACCGTAAGCATCGATGCCAAACCACGTGGGGCAGTGCTTCAGCCTGCGCGGGACTTCAGTCCCCCTGGCTCGGTTGGCAGGCTGACGCCCCGCCGCGGACTGGAGTTCGCTGTACTGGAACTCTTCCACGCGGTCAATCTCGCTAGCCTGCCTGCGACCAGGTCACGGCATTTCGGGCGCTGGAGAAGAGCCGAAGATCGCCGGGGAGACACAGACCGCGCCGTCTGCGGCAGGCCGTCTATGTGTTGCACCGTTTTCAGAAGAAGTCCCGCAAGGACATCCAGACGCCGAAAGCGGATGTGGATCTCGCGTGGCGGCGGCAAAGACTGGCGGAACAGGACTACGAGGGTCGATATGGCAGCATCGAAGGCACAAGATAACCGGAGAATCGTTCGGAGTTCGGGAGATGTCTTCGCCGATCTCGGTCTCGCCGGCGCCGGCGAGCGGCAGGCGAAGGTTCAACTGGCGGTAGCCATCAACGAACTCCATCACCGTCAGGGGGCGTCCCAAGTTAAAGCAGCGGAATTGTTACATATCAATCGGCCCAAGGTCTCGGCGCTTTCGAAATACCGGTTGCAGGGCTTCTCCGTGGAGCGATTGATGCGTTTCCTTACGCTGCTGAACCAGGACATTGAGATCGTCATTCGCAGCCGGCCGCGGGCTCGTCGCCCAGGCCGCGTTTCTGTGACGGCGGCCTGGGGATTCCGCACCAGGAGCACCGGCGAATCCCATCAATCCCCATAACCAGCAATTCTTCTCTATGCAACGAAAGACCAGCTAATTTGGGGACACGACAGTAGAAACAGGTAAAGTGAGGGGATGTTGCTTTCTCGAACTGTGCGTGTCGGAGCCCTTGTTGCGGCTATGGCGGTGGCCGGGTGGTTGTCGGCGCAGAGCCAGCCTCCCTCGAAGCAGTACGTGGTGCTGGTGAAGCGCGGGCCGCGGTGGGTGGCGGGCAAATCGGCCGCGGAGCAGGCGCTGGGGGATCACGGGCGGTACTTGCAGGCGCAGATGACGAAGGGCGCGCTGCAGTGGGCCGGGCGGTTTCTAGACGATTCAGGTGGACTGAACCTGTACAACGCGAGAGATGAGCCGCAGGCGCGGGCGATCGCCGAACACGATCCCGGGGTGGTGGCTGGGATCCTGGCAATAGACTGGATCCGGCCGTTTGATCTGGCCTTCGATGCCGCCAGCGGGAAGAGCCCGTTCAACACGGCGAAGTGATATCTCCTCGGTGCCGTTCAAGCCGGGAAGGTGGTTCGCCAAGACGCGCTGAGCGGATCGATTCCGGCCGGCTGTGGAGTCCCCAGTCGCAAATGTGCTTCGTCCAGATTGCTCCTGGACCGTCGCAAGCCGGCTTCCGGGGAGGAATCCGCGTCGAGGCTATTGTGCTCGTTCCACCGGTCATGCGAACTCGTGCCGTATCATAGACGTATGGCTGAGCTGGTATTCGAGGTGGTCCAGGAATCCGGCGTGGGCCCTGCGGTCTGCGCGTTGATGCACCTGGCCCTCGAAGGCCTACCAGGAGTGCTTACGCCAATTGATTTTGGGCAATTTGGTCATAGGAGGTGGCGGCTCCACCAGCGGCTCGGACGCCGGCTCCACACCGCGAGCCGGCTCTGCTGTCTCCAGCGCAGGAGCAGACGTTTTCGCTGCCGTCGATTCGATAGCCTTGGCCTCTTGATCCTTCGCAAGCCTCTCTCTCCATCCAGGTCTCGCATAAGGCACCATGAAATCGAGCAAGTCTGGGTTCCCTTGAGCGGCTACCATGCCCTCTTCCAGCAACGCCTTCCATTTCTCATAGGAAAGCTTGCCCCGCCTTTCAGCCTCGTCGGCATTGGCGCGAATCTCCCGCAGCCTATTCCAGGCCGGCCCGG